>JAKAOS010000071.1 GCA_021823165.1 Actinomycetes bacterium
CTTCGCCTTCGCCGGGGTCGAGGGGGCGGCAATTGCCGAGGCCCGCAAGGCACTCGGTGCCAGCAATGCAGAACTTCTGGTAGTGGCCGTCGCCGAGGCGGTGGCGGCGCAGATTTCTCAAATGGGTGCACCCCTCCCCCATCACCTCCGGGCCATGGTCGCCCTACGGGGCCCGGCGAGGCGGAAAAGCTCGGGCAACTGGAACGAGGCCGTGCCAATCGACGTGCCGCTGGAGGGTGAGTTGCCACAGAGGCTGGCCCAGGTACGCCGCTCTTTGCATGTCGCACGGACCAACCTAGAACCCCAGGCCTCCAGCTTCGTGATGAGCTTCATCGAGGCCGCCCTGCCACCAGGTTTGCGCCGGCCAGCCGCCCGCTCCGCCTACAACGGCAGGTGGTTCAACTTCGTGGTCTCCATCATGGCGGGCTCCCCCCGGCCACTTCATCTGGCCGGAGCCGAGGTGAGGGGGCTATATCCCCTATTGCCGCTGGCACCGGGTGCTCCCCTGTCGCTTGCCGCCGTGGCCTGGGCGGGAAGGCTCTGCCTTGGCACCACCACCGACCCCGGGGCACTGGCCGCAGGAGCCATCACGGACCAGCTACGGCACACTCTTGCGGCCGGGGCGGGGAGGGGCTCACCGGGTGAGGCGATCAGGCCCTGAGCGGGCCGGGATGATCGTGGAAAATCCCGGGGCGCTTCAGCCAGTGGCGCTTGTTGCCTCGGGTGAGTCGCCCAACAACTCGCCCATCCGTCGGACGTCGTTTTTCAGGTTGCGGCCCTTGCCGAACTCCCGTCCCGCTTGTTCCAGCCGCGCCATGAGGGTCCGGTCGCTCATCAGCCGCTCGACGGTCTTCACCAGTCCAGAAAGCCCCGAGCAGCTCACCGCCAAGCCCATCCGCTCCATGACGGCGGTCGCGGCCTTGCCGTGGCCGGCGAGGGGTTCGAAGGCGATGACCGGACGGCCCGTGCGCAGGGCCTCGAGCACGGTCACCCCGGCTCCGTTTGTCACAACCACATCGGCCGCCGCCATGAGCTCGGGCATGGTGTCCACATAACCCAGAGCCATGAACCGTTCCCTGGGGGCATGCAGTTCATCCAGGCTCCGGCGCAGCTCCTCGTTGCGACCACATACGGTCACGACCTGGATGTCGCCCTTGAGAGCCACCAGGGCCTTGACCGCCTCCTCCTGGGCTCCAAGGCCCCAGGCGCCGCCGGTCACCAAGACCATGAAGGCATCGGAGGTGATGCCCATCGCCTTGCGGCCCTCCTCTTTGGAGATGGTCCCGAATCTGCGGCGCACGGGCGGGGCCCCAAGGACCATGTGGTCGGCCAGTTCGGGCGCCAGGGCATCCCGGGCCGCTTCTGGGTACATGACGAAGTGGAGGTCCACTCCCTCATACACCCAGTAGGGGTGGACGTGCAGGGCCGGGATGAAGGTGGCACTCGGGACGGTCACTCCCTTTGCCGTGCGCAACCACGACAGGGCGGCGGAGCCGAAGGGATAGGTGGAGATGACCAGGTCCACGTCCCGCTTGGTGATCTCCTTGCCCATGCGGCGGCCGAAGAACCAGGCGGTGGCCCGCTTGGTCGGATGGGCGAACCACCGATAGCGGCAGAGCATCTTGTAGAAGGCGTCGTAGGCCTGGGGAATCCAGCGAAGCGTGGCGGCATATCCCCACCTGGAGGCCTTGCCGAAGCGGGGGCCCTGCTCCTCGATGGTGTCGATGCGCTCCACCTCGCAGGACGGCCAGAGCTCGGCAATGGCCTCGGTAAGGGCCGCCGCGGCGGCGTTGTGACCTTCGCCCATGTCGGCGGAGAGGATGAGGACCCGGTGGGGCGCGTCCTTCACTACCATGGCCTACGACTCCTATCTGCCCGGCCTACCGGCCGAGCCACACTCAAGACTGATTCCGACCATGCTCCTCCTCGGAAGCCTGCTGGCCACGTTCTCAGGCGTTGCGAACAGCACCGCAGCCGCGCTCCAAAAAAGGGAGGCGGTGGAGGTTGGCACTGCTGAGCGTTCGTTCCGTCTGTTAGCCGCACTCGTCCGTAGGCCTTGGTGGCTCCTCACGATCGCTCTAAGCGTAATGGCATGGACGGCCCAAGCCAGTGCTCTCGCTCTCGCCCCCATAGTAGCGGTGACACCTCTCATGAGCCTGGGAAGGGGCGGCCTGGTCTTGGCCGGCATCCGCTGGCTGAATGAGCGCTTCACCGTCTCAGAAATCGTCGGCCTCTCCCTGGTGACGGCGGGTGGGATAGCGGCGACCCTTTCCACCCCGGACCGGGTGGATCTCCGCCCCCTCGGGGTGATCGTCCTGGTGGGGGTCGGGGTGGGAAGCCTCGCTTCGTCCTGGATCGTGGCGAGGTGGCACAACGCCCTCGCCTATGGCGTGGCAGCGGGCCTGCTCTACGCCGCCACCGGGGTCTACACCAAAGAAATCGGTGACGCCGTGGCCCGCAATGGCCTGATCGGGGTGCTTACCCCGGTGGGGGTGGGAGAGGTGGCGGCCATGATCCTGCTCACGACCTTTGCCCAGATGTACACCCAACATGGCCTGCAACGCGCCAATGTCGCCTCGCTGTCGGCCGCAACCGCGATGCTCAGCATGAACGGCCTGCTCATTGCGGGCTTCGCCCTCTACCACCAACCCTATCCCGGGGGCGTCACCGGGGTGGTGCTTGGAGCAAGCCTGGCCGCCTCGGCACTCGGCACCGGCATGCTGTCGGGGCCCATAGCCCGGATGACTGCTGCCGCAGCGGGAGACCCCGAGGCCTCCGGAGACCACGCTCATCACTCACACACCGTTGCAAACCCCGGCGCTTCGGACCTACCCGAGCCAAACGATCTCCCCGGCACATCCCAAAGCCAGCTTCCCCCGGGATTTGAAAGGACCTCTGCTCCGAGGCACCGACCGGGCGAACAACCGCGGGATGGCTGGACAGCCAGACAAGAGAACCGGGTCGAAAGGGAGGCATAGACCCATGCCAAGCGGTGAGGATCCGGGCCTCTATTGGCTGGCGCCCCATGGCCCGGCCGTGAAACAGGGCGGGTCCGGCAGTTCTCGCCGGGGCGGGAGGGAGACCAACTTTGTGGAGGGCGCCGGGGCCGGAGGGCAGGGGGATGGGCCAAAAGGGATAACGGAGCCGGCTGCAGCATGGTCACTCCGCAGGGCCGCACTCCAAGAGATCGCTCATCTCCGCAACTCAGTACTGCGGCCGGGAGAGGACAAGCTTGCACTTTTTGCCGAAGACGTCTCAGTCGACACCATCCATCTGGCGTGTTTTGCCAACGACGACCTTGCCGGTTGTGCCACTGCTTTTGCCACACCCACCCCGGACTGGTGGCCTGGGCTGGCTCCCCGGTCCACCTGGCAGGTAAAAGCGGTGGCAACCTGGCCATGGGCTCGCAGGAAGGGCTGTGGCAGGGCACTCATGTCCGGTATCGCTTCGGAGGTGGCCTCACTGGGCGGCGATGCGCTCTGGTGCAACTCCCGCATCTCAGCAATCCCCTTCTATCTTTCCCTCGGCTTCGGCGAGGTCGGAGAGGAGTTCTTCATACCCGGGGTGGGGCCCCACAGGCGGATGTTCAAGCGACTGGGAAAGAAAGGGGCCGGGACGGGGACCTGAAGCGGGATGACTGGCCCAGTGCAGACACCTGGGATTCCCAGCACCCGCGAGGATGGCTCGGGCCGGCAGTTCCTCGCCTGGCTCAACGCCACAACCCGCGTTGTCTACCTGTCCGGAAAAGCCGCAGGAGGGCCGACTCAGAGACTCCCTGACCTCCGGAGTTTCCTGGGCCTGCCGTCGGGGTCAAAGACCGAGGCCAACAGGGGCTCCGCCCACAGCCTCGTCAACCTCCCGACACTCGGCGGGCGGTGGTAACCAACCCTGGAGGCGGGGCGTCCCCTGCCCATGGTGGCCCTCTTCCAGGACGCGAGTTGATCCGCACGCTCTTTCCACAACGCCACCGCAGCGGCTGGGTCCACGAGGCGCTCGTCGTCGGGGGGGAGGCCGAGATGTTCGGACCACAGCCGGAGCCGCAGATTGCGGGCGAAGCATCGGGCACCGTCGCCCATCCCGCCAGGATCGAGGGGTTGGCGGTCATCCAAGGTCTCATCCAGGACCGCCACGCTCAGCTCCGAGTCATGGGTCCAGGACCGCATGTTGAGGTTGGCCGAACCGATGGCTGCCCACACGTCGTCGACGATGCAGACCTTTGCATGCACATAGATGGGCCATCCCGAGCCGTTCTCCAGGTCGAATGGCAAAAAGCGGTCCCCTCCCGCCTCTTTGAGCAGCCTAAGAGCGCTTCCTTGGGCCAAGAGTGCAGGCGGGCGGGATAGCCGCCCGTCGATATCGGGGAAACGGGGCAGTACCGCTATCACCAACAGCTCGGGATTGTTCCTGAGTGCGGCCGCCAACGCCTCGGCCGGTGCCCGCCACCAGAGGTATTGGTCCTCTATGTAGACCAGGCGGCGGGCCTGGGAGAAGGCCTTGGCATAGGCCCTGGCAACACTTCGCTCGCCATTTGGAGCAAAGGGGTAGGGGAGGCTTCGGCGGGGATAGCTACGCAGGACCTGCACCGAGTGAGGCCCAAGAGCCTCCGGGGCCAAGCGAGCCTCGGGGAGACCCGAGGCCACCCGTTTCCGCCCGGAAAGCCGTGAAAGGCCCGCCCGGAGGGGATTGCGGTGGCTGAGCGGCGTCGGGTCCTCCCACCGCTCCCGGAAGGAGTAGGAGAGGTCCCCCACTGCGGGACCGCGGAGTGACAGCTGGACATCGTGCCAGGCGGGGGTCGGACCGTAGCGGGGGTTCATTTCCCAGCTCTGGGGATCACCCTTGTGAGAGGAGTCGTCCCGGCGGCCGTGGCACAGGTCGATCCCCCCCACGAATGCTACGTCGTCGGCGCCCGAAGCCTCCTCCCGGTGTATGACCACCATCTTCTGGTGATGCGAACCTCCCCTCCTCACCCTTTCGTCCAACAACGCCTCTCCGCCGGCTCGGCAGATCTCGGCCGCCAACTCCCGGTTCTCCGCGGCACTCATCGCCAAACGGTCCGAATGCGACCTCCAAACAAGTCCCCGCACCTCAACACCCCGGCGTGCCAGGGAGGCAAACACGTCGCCCACGTCTGGGCCGGTCGGAGCCAGCTTCTGGTCGGCATCCCCCCGCCAGTCGGTGAAGTAGAGGAGATCCCCGGGTTCCATCTTCGCCAATGTCTCCGCGAGCCGGGAAAAATAGGCGGCCCCCTCTACGAGCGCCTCGGCATGGTTTCCGTCGGTCCAGGCTTCACCGGCTGGCTTGTTCTCGTCGATTCCCGTAGAGGGGTTTCCCCGCTCCTCTGGGGACAAAAACCACCTGGGCTGAACCCGGTGGGAGTCGTAGGAGCCCTTTCCGGGTTCAGTTGGTCTGGAGGTCATCCGGATAGGAGGAAAGCATCGCGAGGCTGGACCTCTGCCTTCGCAAAACCTTGCGCCAGAGTCCGTCGGGGTCTGAGGAAAAAACGTCCGTCGGCCTCGAGGGCACGAGGAACCATGCCCCGGCGTCTACCTCCGACTCCAGCTGCTCGGCACCCCATCCCGCGTACCCGGCAAACACCCTGACCTTGTCTATCCCCGGCTGCGGCTCCTCGGAAAGATCGACGGTCGCCACACGGTCGGTGAGTATGGAAAAGGAGGTGAGGTCCCTTGGCCTTGCCGAGGGGTGGGTCCGGCCCGCCGCAATCAGGGCCAGGCCAATTGCAGACTCAGATGCAACCGGGCCACCTTCGAATAGCACCGCAGGCGCAGCCGCCAGGGCCTCCCAGCGCTGCAGTTGGGCCGCGATTGGAAATACCCGGGGCCGGTTGAGCACCACTCCCAGTGCCCCCTCCTCCCCATGGGCGAGGATCAACACAACGGAGCGCTCGAAGTTCGGATCGCCCATAAGTGGACTCGCCACGAGCAGCTGGCCACGCCACGTCATATTTGCCCGACCCTCCTCTGCCAGCTCAACTCGGAACGTAACGCACCCAACCCATCTCGGCACCGCCGTCGGCCAGAGGCTCTCACTCAGAACCATTGACCGCCGACCACTGCTTGTGACGTTCTCAAAGACTACTCATCTACGGCACTGCGGCGCAGGACAAGAAGGAGGACTCCAAGCCAACCTGGGCATCCCGAGACCCTCATCCCGAGACCCTGGTGAAATGGGTGGCCTGGCAACCGGAAACCAGAGCTCCGCGGACAAGCGCGACCGGATGGGCCCGGGCCACCATTGCGAGCCGATGCGCCCCCGCACCTCTGCTCTGCCACCGAGGGTCTGAAAAAGATGATCTTCTGCATAGCTAAGGTCTGCAAGGTCAACCAGGGCTGGTGGGCGTCGGTGGCTGGGCGTGGGCGTCGGTGGTGGAGCCGGGCGTCGGTGGTGGAGCCGGATTACGACGAAGCAGAGTCACCAGGGGACGGCCAAAGCGTCTTACCGGGTCCTCCTCCAACCGTTGGCTCGAAGACGACCCTTGGGGTGCTCCCAGGGGTGGTTGGCCTCAACCATCTGTTGCCCAGGGCTTCAGCCATCTCCGGCAATGCCCTGTTGCACAAAGGCCTGCTGCAACCTGGTCGGTGAACATTGCCAGCGTGAGGTAGGCCGCCAGGTCTCATTTTCCCTCCGGCCAGCTGCAACTCTCGGCCTATCGAGCGGACATGGCCGAGGTCGGCATCGCCCCATCGGACATGGCTGAAGCGTTATTGCCCCATGCGACAAGCTGGGGAGGGAGGCAAGTGCCGCCGGGGTGGAAATGCACCCTTGGCGGATCATCAGGTGACATCCTGAAACAGGAGTCATCCTGGCGGCTGAGCGATCCCCGAGGGTGGCTCTTTTGGTCCAAAGGGCGATGACGGAGCAGGTGGAGGGGAGGTGAAAGAAATGACGTTGGGCGTAGTCGAGGTAGCCAGAGTGTATGGACTGAGGCCCAGAAGCGGTGAATACCGGATACTGGTGGACAGGTTGTGGCCCAGAGGCTTGTCGAAACAGGCCCTGGATTGCGACGAGTGGTTGAAAACCGTGGCGCCGAGCAACGCTTTGCGGAAGTGGTATGGGCATGACCCGGAACGATTTTCTGATTTCGCCCTCCGCTACGGTTCTGAACTGGCTTCGGAGGCCGCCTCCACGGAACTGGCCAGACTCCGTACCGTCGCTTTAGAACAGGGACTTTTGTTGCTTACCGCTACCCGGGAGCTGCAGTTTTCCGCCGCTGGCATCCTCGCGGAGATTCTCACCTCTCCCAACGCAAGGGCGGACTGATCACCCCGGCTGTGACTCCCGGTCCATCCCGGCGGCGAGACGGAGTTACCCAGAGGTGAGGAGGGCTCGGCGGGCACCCCGGCCTGCCCAACCCAGATGTGCCAGAGGCTCAGATGGTGGTTGTCCGGGTTTCCGGGTTTCCGGGTTTCCGGGTTGCTCGGCGCTCGGCGCTCGGCGCTCCCCACTTTCCAAGCTGCAGTCCGTTCAGCCAGGCCTCTGGGATCTTCACCGCTCCCCTGGTGGGTTCTGCTGGCGATGCGGTAAGCTGCAGGCGGCCTCGCCACAGCCCAGCCTCTGGAGACGATGTGCCGATTAGGAACAACAAACGGGTGGTGCTTGCTCTTGTCCCCGCCGCCTCGGCCGTCGCAGCCGTGGCGAAGTTGGCAGGGAACAGGATCTACGAGCGTGGCGCCAGGATGTTGGCGCGACTCCCAACCGAGTCGCGGCCAGTTCGGCTCGCCCAAATCGGAGAGCCCTTCCAAAAGACCGCCTCCGCGTTGGCCGGTGACGGCAGCCTCTCCCCCACCATCGTCACCCCGACATCCTGCACCATGGCAAATGGGTCGGGGGCTGTCGTCAACCCCTCCGAGGGTGCTCAGCGAGGCTGGGGCCGGCAGCGATCCCACTTTTCCCCTCGCCCCCATGCCTACATCGGAGGCTTCTGGACCAACCGGCGCATCACCCTTGGGCGCCTGCGCCGCAGCATGCTCCTTGCCGATACGGCCAGCGGGGGATGTCCCGCACCGGCCCCTCAGGGTGGGGCCTGGTATGGGCGGGACGTCAGCTTCGCCGGGCCCGCCTCGGGAGCCTTCCAATACCTCGAACCCTGTTGAGGATCAATCGGGCCCCTGATGCAACCAGGACCACCCCGAGAAAGTAGCTCCGGAAGCTAACACCGCGGCGGCTCCACGTTGGCATCGACGGGGCCGGGGGGCACGACCCTCGCCTGCACGGCGAGCCTGTGGATCAGGTCTTCGGAGTTCGGATGAAGCTGTGAGTCAGACCCTCGCCATGTTGGCAAAGCGGGTGTAGTGGTCCAAAAATGCCAGCTGGGTGACGCCGGTGGGGCCATTTCGGTGCTTGGCAACAATGACCTCGGCGGTGCCCCGATCGGGGGAGTCGGGGTTGTAAAGCTCGTCACGGTAGATGAACAACACGACGTCGGCGTCCTGTTCGAGGGATCCGGACTCTCTCAGATCTGCCAAGGTGGGGCGCTTGTCCGCCCGCATCTCCAGGTTCCTCGACAACTGGGAGAGGGCCACGACAGGCACGGAAAGCTCCCTCGCAAGGATCTTGAGGCCTCGGCTTATCTCCGACACCTCCACCTGGCGGTTCTCCGCGCTCGACCGGCCGGACATCAGCTGGAGGTAGTCCACCACCACCAGAGCAAGGCCGGTCTTGGCCTTGAGGCGGCGGGCCTTGGCCCGGATGTCCATGATCGTTAGGTTCGGGTTGTCGTCGATGTAGAGCGGTGCCTCCCCGAGCCGTCCGATGGCGTGGCTCAACTTCGGCCAGTCGGACTCGTGGAGTCGTCCGTTGCGCATGCGGGAGGAGTCGATGCGGGACTCGGCGCACAACAGGCGCTGGGTCAGTTCCAGGTGGCTCATCTCCAAAGAAAAGACAAGGACCGGTTCACGCTTTTCCATCGCAGCATGGGCCGCAAGGCCCAGGGCAAAGCTCGTCTTCCCCATGCCGGGCCGGGCACCCACTATCAACAAGTTGGATGGCTGAAGCCCCGATAGGCGCTCATCGAGGTCGTGATAGCCGGTGGGCAAGCCGGTTATCGCCTCGCCCCTGTCGTAGAGGGCTTCGAGGTTGTCGAGTGCCTGGCCGAGCAGATCCTTGAGCGGCACCGTGGTGTCGGACTGCTTGCGCTGTGCAACCTCGAACACCATCGTCTCCGCCTGGTCGAGTGCGGCAGTCACATCCTCGGGGATTTCGTAGGCGAGATCCGCAACCCCCTGAGCCACCGATATGAGGCGGCGCAGCAGCGCGTGCTCCTCCACAATCCGCGCATATCGGGCCACGTTCGAGATCGTGGGCGTGGCCGCCTGGAGTTCCACCAAAAAGGCGGCGCCACCAACCTCCTCGAGCTTGCCCGCCCGGCGGAGTTCGTCGGCAACCGTGACGGGGTCGGAGGGGTCACCCCGGCCGTAGAGGGAGGAGATGGCGGCAAACACAGTTGCATGCACCGGCTTGTAGAAGTCGGATTCGCTGCATGTCTCAAGCGCAGTGGCGATGGCATCCCGGGACAACAGCATCGCTCCGAGCAAGGAGGCCTCCGCCTCCAGGTCGTGAGGAATCCGGCGGGCGCTGCTGGACGAACGGGGGGAGGCGGGAACCGAGGCAAGCGAGTGGATCATGGCGTCAGACACTCTTTCAGCACCTCCCTGTGGGTTGCCAGGGGGTAAATCTTGTGGGAAACCCCTCTGCCGCTGTGGGAAAGCGGTGGGAAACTGCCCCTCGCCTGTGGAAGACGGATCACGCCCATGTTGGGAGCCTAGAAAATGGGTATGACAGCCACGACTAAGGACACTGGTCCCAACGGCTTAGAAAAAACCCGGGACCGACCACTGGGGCGGTCGTCCCACTTTTGGGGCCGCACCCTCGTGACGACCGGGCCGACCGGTGTCCGCCGGCCGCCCTCGGTCACTCCGCTCGGAAATCCCCCACTGCCTTGGAGTCGGCCGGGCCGCCGCCAAGGCTCGTGCCAGCCTATTATCCGAGCCTAAATCTGATGGCCTCGACAAGTACTACATGCCATCACACCAATCATACTCTAGCAATCAGATTGAAATATTCCCGCAATAAGTCCCTTCTAGACCATTCCCATGCATGACGCACTCAACCGCACACGGAAGCATTTCTCAAAACAATCTCGCAGGTGGTCACCCATTCCGGCACTTGCCGCACTCCCACTCCTTGCCACAGCTTGTGGGGGAGGTTCTACTTCCTCGTCTTCCCCAACTACCCAACATGCATCCACTTCAACTGCCTCTGCTGCAGTCCCCGCTGGCTGTGCCGCAATATCCAAGCAATACCCACAGTTTCGCGGGAAGACTCTGGTAGACGCTCTTACGCCATTCACGCCGGGTTACGAGGCAGCCAATCCATCGAATCCCAGTACATATGTGGGATTCGATGTATCATTACTCCAAGAAATCGGCAGCTGCTTGGGTTTCAAGTACACCTTCAAGCCCATGGCATTTTCTTCCCTGATCCCCACCCTTCAGGCCGGCCAGGCCAACTTGGTAATCTCAGATATTTTTGCTACCCAGCAGCGAGCCAAAGCCGTCAACTTTGTGACCTACGAAAAGGTGGACGACGGCATCTTGGTGCGAAAGGGCAATCCTTTACATATAACGGGTTTCAACCTGTCGATGTGTGGAGCAAAGGCGGCTGAGAATACGGGCTTTGTGGAGGTTCCACTCGTGGAGAAACTGGCCTCCTCCTGTCAGGCCGCCGGCAAGCCTGCGCCAGTGGTTCAGCAATACAGCAACAACGCCGATTGTATCCAGGCAGTTCTGGCAGGAAGAGCCGACTTCTACGCCAACGACGTCAACACCGTCATATCTGCGGTCAAGGCCCACCCTGCCCAGTTGCAAAAGGCAGTCACCCTTCAACTTCCTTTTTCGGTTGGCATAGCGATAGCGAAGCCCGAAACTACTTTGCTACATGCAGTTGATGCTTCCGTAAAACAAATACAGGCAGATGGAATTGAGAAAACTCTGCTTGCCAAATGGGGCTTGAGTACTGGTTCAGAAGAAGCTCCAACAATTGTTTCGTAAGGCGCTGCGTGTTGGTCTCGTAAGTCATTTC
>JAKAOS010000072.1 GCA_021823165.1 Actinomycetes bacterium
TCGGCTACATCGGCTACGACGTGGTCAGAGAGATCGAGGACTTGCCATCGGCACCCTTCGACGACCGTGGCCTGCCCGATGCCATGTTGTGGGTCATCGGCCAGATCGTGGCCTTCGACCACTGGCGCCAGCGGGTGGTGCTGGTGGACAACGTCTTCCCCGAACCCGGCTGGGGACCGACCCAGGCGGAGGAGGCCTGGGAGGCGGCCGACCGGCGCCTCGATGAGCTCGAGGATCTCCTCTCCCGGCCCGTGGTGGGCCAGGAGGCGCCATTTGTGATGGAGACAGATGATGCCCAACCCGAGGCCAAGTGCAACTTTGCCCCAAGGGAGTTCAGCTTGGCAGTCCAGGCCGCCAAGGAGCACATCTTTGCGGGGGACATCTTCCAGCTGGTGCTCTCCCAGCGCTTCGAGTTTCCCCTCCAGGCGGATCCCTTCGATGTCTATCGCGTCCTTCGCCAGGCGAACCCCAGCCCCTACATGTACTTCCTGCGCCACCCCGAACTGAGCATCGTGGGTTCCTCTCCCGAGCCCATGGTGCGCTGCCACGCCGGCAAGGTAATTTCACGGCCCATCGCGGGGACACGACGGCGGGGAAGGACCGAGGCGGAGGACTCCCTGTTGGAAGCGGAGTTGGTGGAGGATCCCAAGGAACGTGCCGAGCACGTGATGCTGGTGGACCTGGCACGCAACGACGTCGGCCGAGTGGCACGCTATGGGAGCCAGAGGGTGGACGAACTTATGGTCGTCGAGCGTTACAGCCACGTCATGCATATCACCTCACAGGTCTCCGGCGAGCTCAAAGAGGACCTCGGGCCGGTCGACGTCCTGTCGGCCACCATGCCCGCAGGCACCGTGTCGGGGGCGCCGAAGGTGAGGGCCATGAGCCTGATCGACGAGCTGGAACCCATGCGGCGGGGACCATATGCGGGGATGGTCGGCTACATAGACTTCTCCTCCAACCTCGACATGGCAATAGCCATCCGGACCATGGTGGTCGGGGCCGACGGCACAGCATGGGTGCAGGCGGGTGCCGGGATCGTGGCAGACAGCGATCCAGAAGCCGAGGATCTCGAGTGCCGCAACAAGGCCGCCGGCGTGCTCGCCGCGGTGGGCCCCGCCCGCAAGCTGGCTGCCAACAGGGCTGCTGGGAAGGAGCGACTGTGAACCAAGGCCATCCCGGCCCCGGTTGGGGAGAGCGGTTTCAGAACGCCTACGAGGCCGCGGCAGCCGGCGCTGCGGCATTCCCGGCCGGCAGGGAGTTCGTGGCCGTGGAGGGCCCCGACGCATTGCAGTATCTGAACGGCCAGCTCAGCCAGGACTTGTTGGGAATGCAGCCGGGTTCCTCGGTGGCATCGCTGTTGCTTTCGCCTCAGGGAAAACTCCTGAGCGTGCTGCGGGTGACCATGGCGGCCGAGGACCGTTTCGTGCTGGACTTCGACTCGGGCTCATCCGACCAGGTGATCGAGCGGCTGATGCGTTTCAAGCTGCGATCAAAGCTGACCGTGTCGGCACTGAACTGGACGGCGGTTGCCCTGCGCGGACCCACAGCCGGGGAGCTTGTCGAAGGACTTGGAACTGCCACCATGGCCCTGCCTGTCCAGTTGTGGCCCGAAGGCGGCTTCGATCTGGCGGGAGAGGATGTGCGCCCACCCGAGGGGGCCACCATCGTGCCCGATGCGGTAGCGGAGGCGTTGCGCATAGAGGCGGGCGTGGCAAAGATGGGGGCGGAGCTTTCCGAGAAGACCATCCCGGCCGAGGCGGGGCTCGTGGAGCCCACGGTGAGCTTCACAAAGGGCTGCTACGTAGGCCAGGAACTGGTCGCCCGGATCGATGCCAGGGGCAGCAACGTGCCAAGGCGGCTTGTTTGGGTCGCCTGCGCCGAAGCCATCCCGCCCCGTGGGGCAGAGATCGTGGTGGGCGACAAGGTGGTGGGGAACGTCACCTCCTCGGCCTGGTCGCCGAGGGCAGATGCCGGGCTTTGTCTCGCTTATCTCCGGCGGGAGGTTTCTCCCCCAGCCCCGGTGTTATTGCGTTGGGAAGATGAACACCGAAACGGCCAGGCCGTCGGGATCGATCCCTCGGCTCTGGCAAAGATCAGGGACGCACTGCAGAGCTCATGAAGCCCTGCCCGCCGATCCAGGCGAGGCTTACGGTGGTGCCGGGGTAGGGGGCGTTTACGACCCGTCCCCCTCCCACGTACATTGCCACGTGGTAGACGGTGGTGGGATCCGCCGTGTTGGATGCCCAGAAGACCAGGTCACCCGGCGACAGGGACGACAGGCTCACGTGGCTCCCACCGCTTATGTACTGCTGGTCTGCAACCCTTGGGATGAGGGTCCCCACGTGTGACCAGGAGGCCTGGGTCAGCCCAGAGCAGTCATACCCCGAAGAGCTCTCGCCTCCCCAGACGTAGGGGACGCCCTGTTGGGCCATGGCAAAACGCATGGCCCGCTGGTTGGCAGAAACCGAGGACGACACGAGTATCTGTCGTGGCGCCCACCCAGGGGTGGCGGTGCCGTAGGCGAAGGCGTCGCCGTTGTTGGCCATCTCCCAATACCCACTGCCGCTGCCGGAGGGGACCAGTGCCGCAATCGGCATGGCTGGGGTGCCGGCGGGAGTTGGGGTGCGCAACGAGGTGGCTGTGACGGACCCGAACCACTTTGCGGCCCCGAAGTTGTAGACCTCGCCTCCGGGGCCGTAGAGCCAGTAGCCATTACCGGAGGAAAGAGGCGTCACGCCCGAGATTCCCATGGAGGGATGCGCCTTCAGCCCCGACCCGAACCACTTCGCGTCGCCGAAGTTGTAGACGTTGCCGGCCCGGGTGACCAGCCAGTAGCCCTTTCCGGAGGGATCTGCAGCAAATCCGACGACGGGGGAGGAGAGCGATAAGTGTGCCGTCGATCCCAACCAGGGCGCGTCCCCGAAGTTGTAGACGTTGCCGGCCTGGGTGACCAGCCAATAGCCCTTTCCGGAGGGATCTGCAGCGAATCCGACGACGGGGGAGGAGAGCGATATGTGTGCCGTCGATCCCAACCAGGGCGCGTCCCCGAAGTTGTAGACGTTGCCCGCCTGGGTGACCAGCCAATAGCCGGCCGTGTCCGCAGTGGCCGCGGCGGCAACCACCGCGGGCCCTCCCGGGGGCAGCTGGCCAAAGGAGGAGGTTCCAACCGGCCACACCGCCCCTTTGGGGCTGGCAAGCCAAAAGGCGCCGTAGTTCGTATGGGGGTCAATCGCAAGAGCGGTGGCGGCCGAGCTCACAACACCACCCTGGATAACCGTGGTTGCACTGGAGGGAGCCGTGGTTGGACTGGAGGGAGCCGTGGTTGGACTGGAGGGAGCCGTGGTTGGACTCGGAGATGTTGCAGCCGTTGGTGAAAGAGCGGCGGCCGGGGTCCCAGCTGCAACTGCCGCAACCATGGCGAGGCCGGCCACGCCACAAAGCGCCCTGGGCGCCAACCTCAGGGGCCGTGAGGCTTGGGTGGGGGCGCGAAGGCGAGAGGGGTCGGGGCTGCGTCTTGCCATGGAGCTAAGGTCGGCGCGAAAGGCCCGGCGCTTGAGTTGTAGCTACGCGGGCCTCTGATCAGGCACTCAGCAGGACACTCCCATGGCCCGGGCAGCCCGCCTGTAGGTGTCCTCCGCTATCTCCCTGGCCCTCTGCGCGCCGGTGGCCAGGGCGGCATCGATTTGGCCTGGATCTTTGCAGAGTTCCCCATAGCGCTCCCGGACCGGCCTCAACAACTCCGAGATTGCCTCGGCGGTGTCGGACTTCAGCGTTCCATAGCGGTCATATTGCCCCGCCAGCTGGGAGGGGTTCTGACCCGTCGCCGCAGCCAACAGCTCCAAAAGGTTGGATACCCCCGGCTTTCGGGCGGGGTCATAGGCGACCTCGGCTTCCGAGTCCGTCACAGCCCTGGAGATCTTGCGCCTTATGACCTCCGGTTCGTCTGTTAGGTCGATGGCACCCATGGGGGAATCGTTGGACTTGGACATCTTTTTCGTCGGGTCCTGCAGATCCATGATTCGGCCTGCCACGGGGGAGATCTGAGCCTCTGGCACCACAAAGGTCTCGCCGTAGCGGTTGTTGAAACGGATTGCCAGATCTCGGGTGAGCTCCAGGTGCTGGCGCTGGTCGTCCCCGACTGGAACCGCGTCCGCCTGGTAGAGCAGGACGTCTGCGGCCATGAGGGCCGGGTAGGTCAAAAGGCCCAGGCTGACCATGTCCTTGCCGGCACTTTTGTCCTTGAACTGGGTCATGCGCTGCATCTCACCGATGCTGGCGGAACACTGAAGCAGCCACGCAAGGCGAGTATGGGCGGCCACCTCGCTCTGGAGGAAGACGGTGGCCCTGGTGGGATCTATGCCGATCGCCAGGAGCGACGCAGCGACGTCCCGGGTCCGCCCGGCCAGCACCACGGGGTCCTGGCGCACGGTCAGGGCATGCAGGTCGGCAACGAAGAAATAGGCCTCGTGTTCGTCCTGGTAGGTCGGCCAGTGCCGAAAGGCTCCCAGGTAGCCGCCGATATTGAGCGTTCCGGTGGGCTGGACCCCTGAAATAATGCGCGCCATCGCAGCCGATGGTAACGGCAGGGTGGGCTCCGGTCGGGCAATGGTCCCACACCTTTGTGCTTCCAATCGCTAATGTCGGAGTGAAGTGCATTATCACGTCACCACTCCCGTATACGAGGGACCGCTGCACATGTTGTGGGACCTGGTCAGTTCCGACCGGGTTGACCTGTGGGAGATCTCTCTGTCAGAGATCGTGGATGGTTTTGTCGAACACTGCAGGTCCGCCGAGTCTTTGGAACTCTCCACCGCAACCGAGTTCGCTCTGATCGCAGCGATGCTCGTGGAGCTCAAGTGCCGCCGCATGTTGCCGGCCCCTCAGGCCCTCGAGGCCGAGGAGGAGCTTCTGGGCGGGGCGGAACGGGACTCTCTTCTGGCTCGCCTGGTGGAGTGTGCGACCTTCCGCGATGCCGGTGCCGCCCTCGGCAAGCTTGCAGAGGCCGCATCCCGCAGCATCCCGCGCCCGGTCCCACCCTCTCAGGTCCCTGCCCCGGCACGCATTGACTGGCTGTCCGCGGTGGGTCCCGAAGGAATCCGAGAGGCCTACATCGCAGCATGTAGCCGCCCAGAGCCACCACAGGTGGACATCGGGCACATGAGCCCCCCCTTCCCCAGCGTCGAGGAGACCGCCGAGCGGTTCATGAGGCGGCTTCGCTCAAAGGGTTGCTCCACATTCTCGAACCTGATCGAACATCCCGGCCGGCGGGAGGTGGTTGTTGGCTTTCTCGCGATGCTCGAGTTGGCCAAGTCGGGCATGGTAACCCTCTCCCAGGACGAGGTTTTCGGCGAGATCACCTGTGAATGGCTGGGCGGCGAACAGGTTTGGGAACTGAGCAACGACGAGGAGCGCATCGGTGCTTGAGGGAGAACGCGGAGCAGATCTGCGCCACGAGGATGCCGTTGGCAACGACGTTGGTGCCCTATTGGACGGGCCGGGCCGGCGGGAAGCCGAACGCCTGGTCGAGGCGCTGGTGATGGTTTCTGCCGAACCAGTCCCGACTGCTCATATAGCCCGACTTTTGGGCCTGCCGCCGTCGCAGGCCGAGTCGCTCTGCCGGGGCCTGTCCCACTCCTATGAGACCCAGCGCCGTGGTTTCTGCCTGGCAGAGGTGGCCGGCGGCTGGCGTTTCCAGAGCCACCCCGACATGAAGGAGGCCCTCGAGGACGCCATGGAACTGGAGCGTCCCGGCCGGCTTTCCCCCGCCGCTTTGGAAACCCTTGCCGTCGTCGCCTACCGCCAACCCGTGACCCGGGCGCAGGTGTCGGTATTGAGGGGGGTGGACTCCGACGGGGTGTTGCGGTCTCTGTGCCAACGGGGCCTGGTGGCCGCGGTTGGCAAAGACGATGGCCCCGGCCAGGCGGTGCTGTTTGCAACCACAAATGCTTTTCTCGAACAACTTGGGTTGGCCGGCATCGAAGAACTACCGCCAATAGGGGCCTTTGTCCCCCCAGCCGAGGTGGTGGAGACCCTCGAGGAAAGGTTGCGGGGGAGATGAAGCCCCGGTCAGGCCTCGACCGAGGCGCAGCCGGTGGGGGAGAGCAGACTGTTTCGGCCGAGGGAGAACGGCTGCAAAAGGTGCTTGCGCGGGCCGGCGTGGGCAGCCGGAGGACCTGTGAGGAGTTGATCGGGGCCGGGCGGGTCGCGGTCAACGGAGAGGTTGCCGAACTGGGCAGGCGAGTGGATCCCGCCCTGGACCGGGTCGAGGTGGACGGAGTTCTGATCGGGGTGCGGCCCGGCCTGCTCTACTACCTATTGAACAAGCCCGCCGGCGTCCTGAGTTCTGCCTCGGACCCGCGGGGCCGGCCCGTGGTTATCGACCTGGTGCCCAAAGATCCCCGGGTATTCCCCGTGGGGCGCCTGGATGCGATGACCGAGGGGTTGCTACTGCTCACCAACGACGGGGAGCTTGCCAACCGCTGTACTCATCCCTCCTTTGGCCTCGAAAAGGAGTATCTCGTCGAGGTCAGGGGGGACCCCGCACCCGGTGATCTCCGAGCCCTTAGGGAGGGGGTCGAACTTTCCGATGGCCGCACCGCTCCCGCACGGGTGGCACGAGTAGCACCCTGTGTGCTCCGCATCGTCATACATGAAGGCCGTAATCGCCAGGTCAGAAGGATGTGCGACGCCATCGGTCATCCGGTGGAGCGCCTGGTGCGGGTCCGCATCGGCCCCCTGGTGGACCGCCAGCTCCGCCCCGGACAATGGAGGCGGCTGTCGGTCACCGAGGTGCGGCTATTGGAGGTGGCGACCTCCGCCAGGACCCCGGGTTCGCTGCAGATGCAAGAGGTCGCAAGGCGGATAGAGCGGGGCGGAGGCCGGAGCTCACCCACGCTGTAGGATGCGCCGCGTGCCGGTAAGAGCAATTCGTGGAGCCACCACCGTTCAGGCCGATGAGCCGGCAGAGATAAGCCAGAAGGTAAAAGAGCTCCTCTCCCAGATGCTGAAGCGCAATGGGGTCTCCCACGACGACCTCATCAGCGTCATCTTCACAGCAACCCACGACATTGTCTCGATGTTCCCCGCGGCCGCGGCCAGGGAGATGGGCCTGGGGGACGTGCCACTTCTGTGTGCGCGTGAAATACCGGTCACCAACTCCGTTCCACTATGTGTCCGGATCATGGCTCACCTGGAGTCGGACAGGCCCCGCTCCGCCCTTCACCACGTCTATCTCCATGGGGCCGCAAGCCTGCGCGACGACCTCCCCGAGTGATGAGGGTCGCAAAGCCGCGCCGCGCCATGGTGGTGGGCACGGGTCTCATCGGTGCATCGGCCGGGATGGCTTTGAGGCGGGCGGGATGGCACGTGAGCGGCACGGACTCCGATGCCGCCAGGCAGGCCGAAGCGGCGGAGCGGGGGGCGCTGGATGAGGTCGGGGTGGACCCAGATGCCGACCTCGCCATCGTTGCGGTCCCAGTCGGGGCCATAGCCCATGTCGCTCGGGAAGCTCTGGCTGCCCTGGGCCCCTCCGCCGCCGTCACCGACGTCGGCGGCGTCAAGGCCTCGGTGGTCGAGGCGGTTCGCTCTCCTCGCTTTGTGGGTGGCCACCCAATGGCCGGGTCGGAACTGGAAGGCCCCCAGGGCGCGGACCCCTCGCTTTTCGAGGGCGCCACATGGGTGCTCACCCCGGTCGGGGACACCGACCCAGAGGCCTTCCGGTTGGTGTCCTCCGTCGTTGGCGACCTCGGGGCCGAGGTGGTGGCGCTGTCTCCCGAACGCCACGATGCTTTGGTGGCAATAGTTTCCCACGTCCCCCATCTGGTGGCAGCGACCATGATGGCCGAGGCGGCCGCCGAGGCGGAGGAGCACGCAGTCCTGCTGCGCCTGGCGGCGGGGGGATTCAGAGACATGACCAGGGTGGCCTCTGGGCATCCTGGGATCTGGCCGGAGGTCTGCAAACAGAATGCGATCCCCATCAAAGAGGGCCTCGGTCGGCTGCGCTCCGCTTTGGATCGGGTGATCTCCACCATCGATGCAGGTGACAGCGTTGGGCTGACAGATTTGTTGGAGTCGGCCCGCAAGGCAAGGCGCAGCCTTCCCAAAGGGGCCGCTTCTGCGGGCCCCCTTTCCGAGCTGAGGATCCGCATCCCGGACCGGCCGGGGCTGTTGGCAGAGCTCACCACCACGGCCGGCGAACTCGGCATCAACCTGTTTGACCTGGAGATCGCGCACTCCGCCGAGGGAGACCTCGGGGTTGCAATACTGGTGGTTGGCTCGGCCCAGGCGGCTCCGCTGCGCGAGGCATTGGTGGCCAACGGCATGCGCGTGGCGACCCGGGAGCTTGGTTGAGATGATGATCGCCCATGACTCCATCGAGGTGGAGGGGGTATCTGCGCTCAGGGGAAGCGTGGTGCCACCCGGGGACAAGTCCATATCCCACCGGGCCTTGTTGCTCGCCGCTCTGGCAGAAGGGTCCTCGGAAATCAGAGGGTTGTCCCGCGGCGAGGACGTCTCCAACACCGCCGCCGCAATCGCTGCCCTTGGGGCGGAGGTAACACCGCTGGGAAGGACGTCGTCGCCAAATGCTTCGGGGGTCGATCTTTTGGTGAAAGGCGGCCGGGGCAAACTTGGAGAGCCCGAGAGGCCCTTGGAGTGTGGTAACTCGGGGACCTCCATGCGTCTGTTGTGCGGCATGGTTTCCTCGATCCCGGGCCTTTTCCTGCTCTGTGGGGACTCCTCGCTATCCAAGCGGCCCATGGGCCGGGTGCTCGAGCCACTGGCCGCCATGGGGGCCAGGGTGGATGGCCGGCAGGGGGGACAACTGCCACCGCTTGCGGTGAGGGGGGGAGACCTCCAGGGTCGGCACCATCGACTCGCCGTTGCCAGCGCCCAGGTGAAAGGGGCGCTGCTGCTGGCGGGCCTTTCCGCCCGGGGGACAACGGTGGTTGAGGAGCCCGGCCGCAGCCGGGCCCATACAGAGGAGATGCTTGCACTCGCAGGCGTGGAGGTGCAGACCGAGGATCGGGGCGCAGCCAGGGTGATTTCGGTGCGTTCCGCGGCGCTGTCTCCCTTTGACATCCACGTTGCGGCCGACCCATCCCAGGCCGCATTCTGGGTGGTGGCGGCACTCGTGGTCCCCCAAAGCGAGATCACCGTGAAGGGGGTCTACCCCCGAAGTGAACGAACCGGATTCCTGGCAGTGCTCCGGCGAATGGGGGCACAGATCGAAACCGTAGAGGTCGACGACCAGAGAATGGACATCACCGCTCGGCACTCGGAGCTTTGTGCAACCGACATAACCGAAGAGGAGGTGCCCGGCCTGATCGATGAAGTTCCGATTTTGGCCGTGGCTGCAAGCTTTGCAAAAGGCACCAGCCATTTCGCAGGTGGGCCGGAGTTACGCGTAAAGGAGTCCGACCGGGTGGCCACCACGGTGGGCATGCTTTCGGCATTCGGGGTCGGGGCAAAGGGCGAGGCCTGGGGGATCCAAATCGAGGGCAACGCGGGCGCCGGCCTGCATGCCGGATCCGTGGACTCCCACGGCGACCACCGGATCGCCATGGCAGCAGCCGTGGCGGCTGCTGCAACCAAGGGCACCTCCCGGATAAGTGGATGGCGGTCCGTTGCCACCAGCTACCCCGGCTTCGAGGACGATTTCGTGTCGCTCGGGGGACGGGCGGGGTGAGCGACCGGGCAGGGTTGGTCATAGCGATAGATGGGATAGCGGGTGCTGGGAAGTCCACCCTCGCCGCAGCCCTTGCCGAGCGCCTCGGCCTGGAGTACCTGGATACCGGTGCCATGTATCGCGCCGTGGCGCTGGCCGCTGTGCAAAGGGGAGTTTCCCCCAGCGATGGCCCCGGCCTTTCGGAGATTGCAGCCACCATCTCATTGGAGGTGGGCAAGCGGGTTCTCCTGGATGGCCGGGACGTGACCGGGGCAATCCGGTCCGCTGAGGTGGATGCAACGGTTTCCGAGGTGGCGGCACACCCCGGTGTGCGCGAAGCTCTGGTGGAACGCCAGCGACAATGGGCGGCAGTGCGGGATGGGGCTGTAGTGGAGGGCCGGGACATGGCAACGGTGGTCTTCCCCGATGCCCAACTGAAGCTGTTTTTGGTCGCCGACCTACAGGTGCGTGGGGAACGCCGCTTTGCACAAAGCGCAGCGGAGCCGGCCCCGGGCGCGGTGGCCGCTGCTCTGGCACGCCGCGACGAATACGACTCAAACCGCCAGGCCGCCCCCCTTCGGCCCGCCCCGGGAGCAAAGGTGTTGGACACCACCAACGCCTCTGTGGCCGAGTTGGTGGATCAGGTGCTTGGATGGCTGTGAGCAACGACTTGGGCAAAGACGCCCCGCTGGCCGAACTGCGCCCCCCTACCAGCCTGGAACTCTTCCTCTACCAGTTGGCACGCATGGCTGTCGTGGGCCTATGCAGGGCCCTTTGGGGTTTGGAGGTGGTGGGTAGGGAAAATGCTCCGCTGCAGGGTGCATTCGTGGTGGCTCCCGTGCATCGGTCCTACATCGACACCCTGGTCGTGGCGGGGGTCTCCAAGCGCAGGCTGCGCTACATGGGCAAAGCATCGGTATGGAAATACCGGCCGATTGGCTGGGCGCTTTCGGTCCTGGGCGGCTTTCCCGTCCGGCGGGGGAGCGCGGACAGAGAGGCTATGCGTAGGGGGGTCGAGGCGCTGGCGGGAGGGGAACCACTGGTTCTCTTCCCCGAGGGCACCAGGCGCAGTGGAGCAAAGGTGGAGGAGCTTTTCGACGGTGCGGCCTTCATAGCCATCCGGGCTCAGGTGCCGATCCTCCCGGTTGGCATTGCAGGCTCCGATGCGGCATACCCCCCCGGTGCGCGCCTCCCGCGCCGGGCCAAGGTGAGAGTCGTCATCGGCAAACCCATCCCGCCGCCTCCCCTTGCAGGGGGCCGTCACGTTCCCCGCCAGGCGACGCGGGAACTGACTGCAAAGCTACATGAGGCCCTGCAGGATCTCTTCGAA
>JAKAOS010000003.1 GCA_021823165.1 Actinomycetes bacterium
CCTCCGGCCCACTCCCAGAATCGGCCCGGCCCACTGCACCGCCAGAGCGCATCGACAACAAAGTTGACGAGGCAGTAGAGGGCAGCTGGGTCGTTGTCGAGGAGCCTTCCAGACCCGCACAGAGGTGACAAACACCGACCTCGGCGACCGGACCGATACCCGCCGCCGCCGGGGGAAATCCCAGCCTGCCACGGGTTCAGCCGGTGCAGTCGAACACCCGACAGCCCATGTAGACCAGGCGGGCAACGATGTCCTCCTTCAGCGGCTGTGCGGCTAGGAGCGACCTTTTGCCACGAATGCCGAAGCCCATCTTGGCCTTGCCAAGCCAGTACTTCACGAGTTCGGCGTCCGGGAAGCACTCAAGGCGTAGCTGGCCTGTCTCCGACTTGGCTGGCCAGATTTCGACTTCTATGCGGCCATGGGCGCCGCCAGGCTCAGGTACATCGGCCGATGCGCGGGCAGGCATCTTCTCCAGAATGAAGCCAGCTTGTAGTAGGAGCTGGCGCACCGACGACACCTCGCTGTTATCAATCAAATCGAAGCTTATGTATGGATACTTGCCCAGGCCGGCACAGCGCACGCAGGCAGTGATGGGCTCTCCGAAAATGGGGCTCTCAAACTTGCAGCCACAGTGGAGCATGTTGCAACGCCACTCAAGGCTCTTGCCCTTTTTAACGAGGAGTTCAAGAGCTTCTCTCATGTCACTCTGCTCACCCTCGAGAGACCAGCCATCTGCCTCAGAATCGTGATAGAGGGATAAGGTGACGACACAGCCGTCGTGTTCGTCGGTCATTGGTTCTCCTTTCGGTCCTCTTCGATGTCAATACACAGATGAGTGGCTATAAAAAATGCCTAGCCTGGTGACAAGCCATCTTTTGCACACCACCCCATCCGGAGCCGCCGGCCCTTGGTGGCTGACAGAGCAATCATGACCCAGCCCTGTGACATCACCGGCTCGCAAAGACAGCACAGATGCGCCAGAACCACAACCACCGCAACGATGAGGCCAGAACTGCAATGTCAGGCCAGCTTTCTGCCCTGATGGGAGGGGCACCGCGCCGGACAACACCACGGCGCTCCTTTTGAGCAGTTCAGCCGTTTTGGCCGCAGTCGGGCGCAACCGTTACGTGGGAGACCGATCCCGGTAACGGCGTCGAAACACGGCAAGGATAAGAAGGGGGCAATGGGAGACCTCTTCGAGTCCTACACCATGGGCCCGGAATGGGACGAGATGTTCGCAGCTCCGGCGCTTCCCAGGGAGGAAGCCAGGCTTTTGGCCGAAGCCCTCGGCACCGTAGCCGAGGCGGAACTGGAACGGCGATGTGCGGAGGCCGCCAGGTCCTTCCGCGACCGTGGGATCACCTTTTCGCTGTCGGGAGAGGAACGACCTTTCCCCCTCGACCCGGTGCCGCGTCTGATCCGGCATGACGACTGGAGGATCATCGAGGCCGGGGTGACCCAGAGGGTAAGGGCACTCGAAGCCTTCCTGGCCGACGCCTACGGCCAGGGCGAGGTATTCGACGATGGCGTGGTGCCCAGGTCCGTCGTGCTCACCTCGAAGCACTTCCACCGAGCAGCCTGGGGAATCGGCCATCCCGGGGATCCCAGGATCCACGTGGCAGGCATAGATCTAGTACGGGGTCCCGACGGGCGCTTTTTGGTCCTGGAGGACAATCTCCGCATACCTTCAGGGGTTTCCTACGTCATAGAGAATCGGCGCCTTATGGCTCGCATTTTTCCCGAGCTCTTCAATGCCCAACGGGTCCGGCCTGTGGCGGAGTACCCAGAGAAGCTGTTGTCAGCCCTCAAGGCATCGGCCCGGAGCGGTGGGCCAGACCCCAAGGTTGTCCTACTCACGCCGGGCATCCATAACCCCGCCTACTCCGAGCACGTCTTTCTGGCCCGCCAGATGGGCGTGGACCTGGTGGAGGGGGCGGATCTCAGATGCCGGGACAACATGGTTTGGCTGCGGACCACAAAGGGAGACCAACGCGTAGACGTCCTCTACCGCAGGGTCGATGACGAGTACCTCGACCCGGTCCATTTCCGGCCGGAGTCCGTCCTGGGTTGCCCCGGCGTCCTCAACGCGGCCCGCGCCAACAACGTCATAATCGCGAACGCCGTGGGCAACGGGGTAGCCGACGACAAGCTGGTCTGCACCTACGTCGGGGACATGATCCGCTACTACCTCGGCGAAAAGCCACTCTTGGAAAGCCCCAAGACCTATCGGCTGGCCGAGCCCGAGCAGATGTCGGAGGCCTTGGCACGCATGGACCAGTTGGTTTTCAAACCCGTCGACGGGTCGGGAGGCAAGGGCCTGGTCTTCGGCCCCGATGCAAAGGACTCCGAACTGGAACAACTCCGCCGCCTGATCCACAGCGATCCGCGGTCCTGGATTGCCCAGGAGGTGATCAGGCTTTCCTGTGTTCCCTCACGCACCCCTGATGGGCTGAGGCCCAGGCACGTCGATCTGAGACCCTTTGCGATAAACGACGGGAACAGGATCTGGGTAATGCCGGGAGGCCTTACCAGGGTGTCGCAGTCGGGCGAAAGCCTGGTCGTCAACTCGAGTCAGGGGGGTGGGTCCAAAGACACCTGGGTGCTTACGGAGCCGCCTTGCTGACCCGCATGGCGGAATCACTGTTCTGGGTGGGCCGCTACACCGAGAGAGCGGATGACACCGCTCGGATACTGGACGTGACCCTTCACAACGTACTCGAGGGATCCAACCTTGATGCTTCGGTCGTCCTCGCCGAGCTGTGCCACACGATGGGCATCGATGTTCCCCCCGAGGGCCTGTCTCCCGCCGCGGTGACCGAGGCACTCGCCTATAGCGACGACGGCTCCTCCTCGATCGTCGCATCGGTGCGCTCGGCCAGGGAGGCAGCCAGGGGCGTGCGGCAGGCGATCTCGGCCGAGCTGTGGGAATGTCTCAATGCCACCCACTACGAAATGCCCTCGGCCGTCACAAAGGCAGCATCCATGGGTCCTCACTCCCTGTTCCGATACACAAAGGAGCGGGCCGCCCTCACGGCGGGACTTGCGGACTCGACCATGAGCCGGGACGAGGGATGGCACTTTTTGGTCTTGGGCCGGAACCTGGAGCGGGTGGACATGACTGCGCGCCTTTTGCTGGCAAGCCACCACGGCACCGGGGGACAGCAGGACTGGGCCACCACCCTTCGGTGCTGCTCGGCCCATGAGGCCTATTTGAAGACCTACCAAAGCCCGCCCAGTGCGCGACCGGCACTGGAGTTCCTCCTCACCAGCCGAAGCTTCCCACGCAGCATCTACTTCGCTTTATCCTCTGCCGAGCAGGCGGCTTCGGCGGCACTCAACCACAACTCCCGGCATCCCTCCCAGAACCCGGCCCTCAGGCTTTTGGGAGGGGCGAGGGCATGGCTGGAGTTCTCCGAAACCGACGCCCTGGTCGCCTCACTACCCAATGCGCTGGGCCGTCTCCAGCAAGCCTGCGCCGAAGCAAGCGACCTGTTATGGGGAGCTTCAACCCCTCAGGAAAGGTGCTCCTCCTGGGCCAGCGAGCCAATCGCCCTGTCCCGGGTGACCCACCTGGTGAGCCGTGAACGCCAGGCAGCGGAGACGTCATGACCTGGCGCATCGCATGCCGGCATCAGACCTCCTACCGCTACCAGGGACCGGCGTATGCGTCCTTCAACGAGGTGAGGATCAGCCCCCTCACCACGCTGCGCCAGACGGTCCTGGAGGCCGACGTGACCGTCGAGCCCAAGGTCTCCTGCTACCGCTACTGGGACTACTGGGGCACCCTCGTCCACTGCTTCGACCTGCACGATCCCCACACCGAACTGGTGGTGACGGCCGACTCCATTACCGAGGTCGATCCGCCTCCGCCTCCGGTGGCCGGCTCCTGGGAGACCATCCATTCGCCAGAGACTGTCGAACGGTTTTCCGAGCTGCTCATGCCAACCCACTTCGTGCCCGCGGACCCAGACCTGGCACGCGAGGCCAGGCACATCGTTAGGGGACTGGAACCCCTGGCTGCGGCCGGGGCACTGGCGGAATGGACCCGAGCCAGGCTGGCCTACGAACCAGGGGCCACCGCTGTTTCCACCTCGGCAACGGAGGCTCTGCGAATGGGACGGGGCGTCTGCCAGGACTTTGCCCATCTGCTGCTCCTGATGCTGCGCAGCGTGGGCATACCCGCCCGCTACGTCTCTGGATATCTCCACCCCCACCCCGATGCCGGGGTGGGGGCGACGGTCCTCGCGGAGAGCCACGCCTGGGTGGATGCGTGGCTCGGGGACTGGGTGGCTATCGACCCCACAAACATGACGCCGGTCAGCACGGGACATGTGACGGTGGCACGGGGCCGGGACTACGAAGACGTCCCGCCAATTCGCGGCGTCTACCAGGGAGACGCCGTCGATCAACTGTCGGTCAGGGTCGAGATGACCCGGCTTCGCTGAACTCCTCGCTAGGCGAGGGAGAACTCAGCCGACCGAGCCCTCCATCTGCAGCTCGATGAGCCGGCTCCACTCCACTGCGTACTCCATGGGCAGGGTCTTGGTGACGGGCTCGATGAATCCGTTGACGATCATCCCCATGGCCTCGGACTCCGAAAGCCCCCGGCTCATCAGGTAGAAGAGCTGGTCCTCACCGACCTTGGAGACGGTCGCCTCGTGGCCTATCTGGGCGTCCCGCTCCCCCACCTCCATATACGGAAGGGTCTTGGAGACGCTGTCCTGGTCCAGGATCAAAGCGTCGCAGCGCACAAAGCTCTTGGAGTTCTTTGCACCCTCATCCACGTGCACCAAGCCCCGGTAGGTGGTGGTCCCGCCGTCTTTGGATATCGACTTGGACACGATGGTCGAGGTCGTCTCGGGAGCCGCATGTACCATCTTGGCACCCGCGTCCTGGTGCTGGCCCTCCCCGGCGTAGGCGACGGAAAGCACCTCACCGGAGGCTTTGGGGCCCATGAGATAGACGCTGGGGTACTTCATGGTGAGCCGGGATCCGATGTTGCCATCGATCCACTCGACCCGCGCCTCGGTCTCGGCCCGTGCCCGCTTGGTGACCAGGTTGTAGACGTTGTTGGACCAGTTCTGGATCGTCGTGTAGGTGATGCGTGCACCCGGCTTGGCAATCAGCTCCACCACCGCGGAGTGCAGGGAGTCCGAGGTGTAGACGGGGGCAGAACAGCCCTCGATGTAGTGCACCTGGGAACCCTCGTCCGCGATGATCAGCGTCCGCTCGAACTGGCCCATGTTCTCGGCGTTTATGCGGAAATAAGCCTGAAGCGGCATGGAGACGGTGACGCCGGGTGGGACATAGATGAAGGATCCGCCCGACCACACCGCCGAGTTCAGGGCTGCGAACTTGTTGTCGTTGGGGGGGATGACCGTCCCGAAGTAGGAGCGAACCAGCTCTGGGTACTCCCGAACGGCCGTATCCATGTCGCAGAAGATGACTCCCTGCGCCTCCAGGTCGGCCCGGTTGCGGTGGTAGACGACCTCGGACTCATACTGGGCGGTGACGCCCGCCAGGTACTTGCGCTCGGCCTCTGGGATCCCCAGCTTCTCATAGGTCCGCTTGACCGACTCGGGCAGCTGCTCCCACGCGTCGACCTGCTTCTCGGTCGGCTTTATGTAGTAGTAGATGTCCTGGAAATCGAGGTCCGGCATGTTGACGGCGAACCATTTGGCCATGGGGCGCCTCTCGAAGTGCCGGAAGGACTTGAGCCGGAAGTTCCGCATCCAGTCCGGCTCACCCTTCATCCAAGACATCTCGCGGACGATGTCCTCGTTCAGGCCCTTCTTCGGCTTGAACACGTAATCTTCGACATCGCTCCACCCGAGTTTGTACCGTCCCAGGTCCAATTCGGTGGTGGCCATCGATCACTCCTCGTTCCAGCGAAACCCGGAAGGGCGAGCGCCTCCCGTCGGATTAACACTATCCGGATAGTGACAACCCTAGCCACTTGCGAAGGAAGGACGGTAAGGGGAGGGCAACTTCTCCTTTCGGCACCCGCTGGTGGGCCCAACCAAAAGCCCTACGGGACCTCCGCCGCGTCAGGGCCGGAAGTAGAAGTTGAGTGGCACCCCGCCTGCCGCTGAGAAGGAAACGGGGCGTCCCCCCACCGACATGGAGAGATTGACCGGGTCCCCGGCCCTCACCCACAGAGAACCGCCAATCGACGCCAGCACCCGCACCTGACCCGGGTACAGGGTCCCTTCCCATGCGACGGCGCCGGTCGGGCTTGGGAGCTCCTCGACCCAGCAGGGGCCGCTACCGGTGTCCTTCATGACCACGGCAAAGGTCCCGGTTCCGACGGAGTAGGCAAGGGTGCCGGCCGCGTTGGAACTCGCCTTGAGTGCCACTGTGGCGTGGCTGGGTTGAACCCGGGTGGGCTGGTTCGCGACCCGGGGATGGGACCTGGGCACGGGTTGAGAGACCACCACCGCGGTCACCGAAACCGCAACTATTGCAACGGCAGCGGGAACCAGGACCGAGGGGGCCCGAAGCTGATCCCATAGCGATGAGCGTTCCTGGCGCTCCGGATAGGTGGCCGCCAGGCTCACGGCTCCGCGGCCTGCGGAGACCCGGTCCCCCTGCAATGGCCTCGCTGGCACCTGCGGCCTGGCTGGCACTCTCTCCAGCACCCCGGCTCCCGCATCGGCATAGGCGGGATCCTCGGCACCGGCCAGCGAGTCGGCAAAGATGGCCGTCTCCTCGGCCTCCTCGTCGCCCGTCGCTGCAGGGAGCACAGCGGCAGCGTTGCCACTACCGCCATTGGGATCAGCGGCAGCCGCCCTTCGGGCCTCAGGTGCCTGAGCGGCCCGTACGCCGTCCCTGAGATCCACCTGGAAATCGCTCCCGGCAACAGCCTGGCCAGCATCCTCATTCACCGTTTCCGGACCAGGGCCGGGACTGGCCTCTTGCTGAAGGGCACCGGCCTCTTGCTGAAGGGCACTGGCCTCTTGCTGAAGGGCAGCGGCGGATGGGGAGACTCCGGCGTCAGAGGTCTGAGCGGGAGGTGCAAAGGCGCTTTCCCTTGCTGCATCGCGAAGCTGGGCGGCAAGAGGAGCAAGGGGCGACTCGACGCCCTTGGGCGGGGAGGGCTCCAGAGCTTCAGGCCTGGGGGCGACACCTGAAACCGTGCGGCCGTCGGTGGCCGCCCAGGCCGCAGCCGGTTCAGCGGTCCCCTCCCCGGGGGGGAGCGGGGAGGAGGGCGAGGAGGACAGCCGGGTCGGAACCGAGGGCCGTTCCAACGGGACCACGGGCCCAGGGCGCTCGGCGCGGCGCCGGTCGCCACCGGCTACCTCGGGCGCCGATGGCCTCTTCGGCCGGAGCGGCGGCACGGGATGCAACAAACCCTCCGACACCCCGTCAATGGCCTCTCCGGGCGGCTCGTCGTCCTTGTCCTTGGTGAGATCGACCACGGCGGTGGGCCGACCCTTGGTCACTCCTCCGAGAACCTGCAGCGACCGCTCGTAGTCGGACACCGAACGGCTCTGAGATGTGGGGCCGCCGCGCCTGCGGTAGGCGTACATGCCACCAAGCGCCGCGGCAGTCACCGCGAACACGATGTCGATAGTCGGCATCGATACGACAGCCTCCAAAAGGGGTACCAACCCCAAACCTCCGGCCAGGACGGCCCAGCGCCGCCTGGTCAACGCCAGGCTAACCGACAAATGCCCCTATGTCCTGAACTTTGCCGCTCCGCCCGGCCGGCATCGGCGTGGTTGCCATGACCCCCGCTTGGGCAGTGAAGGGGGCCGAGCTCGCCAGGGCGCCCCGCGGGCTCACAGGAAGGACTCTGCCTACAGGACCTGGCCCTCAGGCCCCCATGGGCAAAGTCTTTGTCCGGCCAGGCCCCACCTGGCAGGCCTCCAGGATCCTCACGACCTCGTCTCCGGTCATCTCTTCGCGCTCCAACAGCTCGTCTCGTAGCGCCTCCAAAGCGCGCCTGTGCCCCTCGAGGTGTCCTTTGGCCTCGGCCTTGGCTCGCCCGAGGAGCTGCTCCATTGCCCGCCGGCCTTCGTCGGTGGCCGCCACGGCGGCCACGATGCCCTCCCTCGGGGCCAGGGCCGAATAGGAGACGAGCGTGCCGGCCATCCCGAACGTCCCCACCATCTGCGCCGCCCAGGAAGTGGCTGCTGCGAGGTCCCCTGCGACGCCGGTGCTTGGCTCGCCAAAGAGCATCTCCTCGGCAACAAGGCCTCCCATCGCAATCACGATCAGCGCCTCCAACTCCGAGGCGGTCTGGGTGAAGCGTTCCTCTTTGTCGCTGTGCGCAGCCAGCCCCAAAGCGTCGCCACGTTTCACAATGGAAAGGAACTCCAGACGACGTCCCTCTCCCCTTACCCAGGCCAGCAGCGCATGCCCCGCCTCGTGCGAAGCAATGCGGGCCCGTTCCGTGGGGGCATACTCGACCGGCTGAGCCAAACCCAACTCCTGGGTCAGCCGGGCTCGTTTCAGGTCGCCCAGCCCCATTCGCTTGCTCCCGCGCCGGATCGCCCAAACCAGACCCTCATCCAAGAGCCGTTCGATCATCACCGGCGTATACCCGAGGGTCTCGGAAGCCAGCTCGTCAAGGACTTTGTCATCGTCGAGGGTCTCGTCGTGGGACTTCCGCTCCAGGTAGAAGTCGAGGATCTGGCGGCGGCCGGCCCGCGCTGGCGGGGCGAAGTGGATGGAGCGATCGAAGCGGCCGGGCCGCAACAGCGCCGGGTCCAGGTCACTCGCCCGGTTGGTAGCCCCCACTATCAGCACATTGGCAACTTCCTCGCCCGCAAGGCCCAGGCGCGCCGAGGGAGAAAGGAAGCGATTGAGCGCCTCGGTGAAACTCCGGCGCAATGCCAGCCAGCCCGAGGGTGCATCAAAGGACTGCATCTGGATGAGAAGTTCGTTCACCACGCCAGCCACGCCCTCCGCCCCGGGTCCCCTCATCCCTGCACGGGACGCCCCAATTGCATCGATCTCTTCGATGAAGCCGATAGCTCCGCCCTCGGAGCGGGCCACCTTGCGCAACACACGGAAATAGGCGCGAATACGGCGATTGGTCTGGCCGTAGTACATCGACTGGAAGGCCGAGGAGGAGACGAAGAGGAAGGGAACCCCCGCCTCGGCTGCCATCGCTTTGGCCATAAAGGTCTTGCCGGTCCCCGGCGGGCCTTCGAAAAGCACCCCCCGGCGAGGCGAGCCACCCATCTCCCGGTTAAAGCTGCGATGGGCGCGAAAGATGTTGAGGGTCTGTATCACCTCCTCTACTACGCCATCCATGCCCTTTACGTCCGAAAGCCTCACCGTGCAGTCCTCGGGGCGGAAAAGCACATGGGGCGACCGCCCCGCCAGCACGAGAGGCGCCACCAGGACCGCTCCGAGCAGCACCACCAGGACCAGGGCCGGGAGCATTGGAGCCCAGGACGCCGGGAGCGCCATGTGGGGCCAGGGGGATCCACTCGCCCAGATCCGCCACCACATGTATCCAGCGACCAGGCCAAGCACCACGGCGAGGCGGACAAGCCGCCGCCTCCGCGCCCTCTCCCTTGTCCGTTCTACGTCGGTTGCATGCGATTTGAGCACTTCATTACCACTTAGCGTATCCAGTGCCACCACCATGCGTGTCTAGCCCTCCCACTCACCACGGAGAGTAGCGTTTTGGGAACCCGCGCGCCAGTGGCAAGGCCGAGAACCCCGGGCATGCCGCCGGGCGGCGGTAGCGGCCCGAGTTGGAAGGGCGCGATCACCCGGCGGGAATCAGCCGTCCCCGCCAGCAACCACCGCTAACCCCTCGGAATCCCGGAGGCGTCAGAAATCAACCGAGTTCTGGCCGACCTAACGGCTCACAGGACCGGGCAAGCCAAAACAACAACGCCTTCAGTCCGACCGAGTCCGACAGGCACCCGGCCCGAAAGGGGCCCAGTATCCCGCCCCCATTGCATGCCTTGAAAAGGACTTCGGCCGGAACAGGCCAGCGCCGACGGGACCGGCAGGATTTCCACCCCCCTGCCAAGCCATAGGGCTCAGGATTCGCCGGGTGCAGAGCCCCTCATTGGTTGCCTAGCCGGCCGCGGCCGCCAGGTCCGCGAAACGAGCGATGCCCTTGGATATGTCTTCCTCGCCCAAGGCGTAGGAGAAGCGCAGGTACCCTGGGGCTCCGAAGGCCTCTCCTGGGACAACGGCCACCTTTTGCTGCTCCAGCAGTACCTCGGCCACTGCCATGGAGCTGTCACATACGACCCCGCCCAGCTTCCGGCCCAAAAGGCCCTTGACCGAAGGGAAGGCATAAAAGGCACCCTCGGGCTCCAGGCATTCCACACCATCCACATCGGAGAGAAGGCCCCAGATGAGCTTCCGGCGCCGGTCGAATGCCTCCCGCATCGGACGAGCCAACTCCGGCCCTCCCGCCAATGCCGCCAGCGCAGCACGCTGGGAGACATTGGCGACGTTTGACGTCTGTTGCGACTGAAGGTTCACCGCAGCCTTCACAATGTCCTCCGGGCCGACCATCCAGCCCACCCGCCATCCAGTCATGGCATAGGTTTTTGCGACCCCGTTCAACAACACCGTCCGGTCCTCGAGTTCGGGCACCAGCCTGAGCAGAGAGGGGCGTTCTCTCCCCCCGTAGACGAGGTGTTCGTATATGTCGTCCGATATCACCCACAGCCCCGTCTCGGCTGCCCAGCGGGCGATGGCGGCGAGTTCCCCTTCGTCGTAGACGGCACCGGAGGGATTGGAGGGAGATACCAACACAAGCGCCTTGGTCCTGGCACTCCTGGCAGCCTCTAGGTCCTCGACTCCAACCTTGAAGCCCTTGTCGTGCTCTGCCAGCACCGGGACCGGAACACCGCCCGCCAAAGAGATGAGTTCTGGGTAGGTGGTCCAATAGGGGGCCGGGAGTATTACCTCGTCGCCGGGGTCCAACAGGGTCGCAAAGGCATTGGCAACTGCATGCTTGCCACCATTGCTGACAAGCACCCGGGAGGGAGAAACGCTTATCCCAGAGTCCCGCAGCGTGGCGGCGGCAATCGCCTCCCGCAGTTCGGGAAGCCCCGCCGAGGGCGTGTAGTGGTGATTTCGGGGATCGGCACAGGCCGCCTGGGCTGCGGCTACCACAACCTGGGGAGTTGGGAAGTCCGGCTCCCCTGCGCCGAAGACGACCATGTCCTCCCCGGCGGCCGCCATGGCCTTTGCCTTGGCGTCGATGGTGAGGGTCGCCGAGGGAGAGATGGCCGACACCTTGGCCGAGACCCTTCGTGCCGAGTTTTGGGAAATGGGGAAATATGATGCGGAGTTACTCGCCATACCTGCCATGCTTGCACAGTGACCGAAACCCAACCACACCAAATACGTATACCCGACTCTATGCTTCCGGCCGACGGCCGGTTTGGGTCTGGGCCGTCCAAGGTGAGGCAACAGGCCGTGGCCGCCCTGGCCGAGGCAGCACCCCACTATCTCGGGACCAGTCACCGGCGTCCCGCCGTAAAGTCCATGGTGGCCAAGGTGCGTTCGGGGCTGCGGGAGCTGTTGGCGCTTCCCGATGAGTACTCCGTAGTGCTGGGCAACGGCGGCGCCACCTCCTTTTGGGACGTAGCCACCTTCTGCCTCATCGACTCCAAGAGTCAGCACCTCTCCTTCGGCGAGTTCTCCTCCAAGTTCGCCGCAGCCGCCAAGGCGGCCCCCCACATCGGCGAACCCGAGGTGATCACCTCGGCCCCCGGCACCCACCCGTTGCCAGTTACCCAAAACGACATCGACGTCTACGCCTTTACTCACAACGAAACCTCCACTGGCGTTGCCATGGAAATCAAGCGGCCCTCCGGCGCCAGTGGGCTCGTGGTGGTCGACGGCACCTCCGCTGCGGGCGGGCTGCGGGTCGATGCGGCCGAGTTCGACACCTACTACTTCTCACCCCAAAAGGCCCTCGCCTCCGAGGGTGGGCTATGGGTGGCAGCGATGTCCCCCGCCGCGGTGGAAAGGGTCGCCAGCATTGCCGCTTCGGGGCGCTGGGTGCCGGCAAGTTTGGACCTCTCCATCGCGATCGACAACTCTGCCAAGGACCAGACCTACAACACACCGGCTCTGGCCACCTTGTTCCTCATGAATCACCAGATCGAATGGATATTGGAAAACGGGGGACTCGAGTGGGCCGCGTCCCGCTGCGACGCTTCGGCCGAAGCCATCTACGGCTGGGCCGAGAAGGTCAGCTACGCAAGCCCCTTTGTGGCCGAACCGCTGGAACGGAGCCACGTGGTGGCAACCATCGACTTCGACTCCTCCGTCGATGCCGCCGCAGTCGCCAAGGTGCTCCGCTCCAATGGGATCCTGGACACCGAGCCCTACCGCAAGCTCGGCCGCAATCAGTTGCGGGTGGCGCTGTTCCCCGCGATCGAACCCTCCGACGTGGCCGCGTTGTGCGAGTGCATCGATCACGTGGTATCGGCACTTTCCTGAACTGCTGACCCTCGATCTCGACGGCGATCCAATGGGCGCCACCTACCCCTAGCCGGCGCCTGCCGGTTGCTTGGTGGTGAAACGGGCCAACGGCGACGGGGTGAGCGGGAGGAGGCTTCGGTGGACCCTGCGGTCGCCTTCAAGGCCCTCGCGGACCCCGTCCGGCTCGGGCTCCTCGGCGAGGTCGCGCATGGGTCAGCTTTGTGCATGTGAACTTGTCGATGCAGCGAGCCGGAGCCAGCCCACCGTCAGCCACCACCTGCGGGAGGCGGGACTGCTGCACGCCAACAAGCGCGAAAGCTGGATGTGGCACTCGGTTGCAACAAGGCGCATCGAGGCCGTGATAAGCGGCCTCGATGCTCTCGTTCCCGCCCCTCGGAGGCTCCAGAGCCGCTTCGGTCGGATATATAAGGAAACGGAATGCCTTCTCCGGCATTGGGTTTTCATCTAGGCTGCGCGCATGGCGACCAGGGGCACAGCCACCTCATCCCGCTCGCTGCCACCTGGACAGGGAGCGGCACTGGTTCTGTCCGGGGTCCACAAGAGCTTCAAGGAACTCCACGCCGTCAAAGGAATAGACCTCGAGGTGGCCCGGGGGGAGGTGGTCGCTCTCCTGGGCCCCAACGGAGCGGGAAAGACCACCACCATCGACATGGTGCTGGGACTCAACCAGCCCGACAGCGGATCGGTCGAGGTCTTCTCACTCTCACCGCGACACGCGGTGGCCCGGGGGGCAGTCGCCGCAGTGCTGCAGAACGGGGGTCTGCTCAAGGATTTCACCGTTCAGGAAACCCTGAGATATGTGGCTGCCCTCTATCCCAACTCCCGCTCCGTCCCCGAGGTCACAGACCGGGCGGGATTGACTTCCATAGCGGACCGGCTGGTTGGCAAGTGTTCCGGTGGGGAGCAGCAGCGACTGCGCTTCGCAATGGCCCTTCTCCCCGATCCGTGGCTGCTCATCTTGGACGAACCAACTCAGGGAATGGACGTGGAGGGACGCCGGAGGTTCTGGGAGTCGATCAGGAGCGAGGGGATGTCCGGGCCCACGGTGATCTTTGCCACCCACTACCTGGATGAGGCCGACGCCTACGCGGATCGGGTGGTGCTCATGCGCAAGGGCGAAATTGTCGCCAATGGCACCGCCTCGGAGGTGAAAAAGAGGGCCTCGGGGCGGACTCTCCGGGCGACCTGGAGGGGAGCCCAACCCGATGCGCTGGCACATATTCCCGGTGTGGAGGCGGTCGAGATCCGGGGGGAGTCGGTAATCATCCAGGCATCGGACACCGATGCAATCGCCCGCTTCCTTTTGAACCAGACCCCGGCACGAGACATCGAGATCACCTCCCGCAGCCTCGAAGACGCCTTCATCGCGCTGACCTCTGAGGATGTGACACGGTGAATCTCGCCCCCGATACCGACCACCGGGGCCTTGGCTTTGTAGGACTCAGCCCGGCGATTTTGGCCCTTGACGTGCGCAGGATGCTACGCAACCGGCGCACCGCCATCTTCTCTCTGGTGATGCCGGTGATCTTCTTCCTCATATTCGGGACCAACAGCGCATTTGCCAAGATCAAAGTCGGAACCGGCAACGTGTCTGCCGACGTGATGATCTCCATGGCGCTGTATGGAGCGGTGCTTTCCACCGCCAGCGCGGGTGCGATGGTATCGATAGAGCGGGCGGCGGGATGGAGCCGCCAACTCCGGATCACCCCCCTTTCCCCCTTCGCCTACATTGCCGCCAAGATGCTGGTCGCCCTGCTTCTCGGGGCGGTGTCGGTGGCATCTGTCTATGCAGCGGGCGCCATAGTCGGGGACCCTTCGCTCCCGGTCCAGGACTGGGTCCTGACGGCGATCTTTGCATGGGCGGGATCGGTGCTATTCGCAGCCTTCGGCCTCTTCGCCGGCTACCTGCTCCCCTCGGAGAACGTGATGCAGATCATGGGATTCGCCCTGATGCTCTTTGCATTCGGCGGCGGGCTTTTCATCCCCTTGAGCCAGTACTCCCCCACCCTTCGCACCATTGCAGAGTTCACCCCCCTCTACGGCCTCAGCCAGATCGTCCACTACCCCCTATTTGGCAAGGGCTTCGACTGGGTTTGGGTGCTCAACCTCCTGGTCTGGCTCGCCATATTCTCTGCCGGGGCTACCTGGCGCTTCCGCCGGGACACCGCCAGGGTCTGAGCCCCATTTGGGTGTTGGCGACAAGCATCTTCCACTCCGCCACCGGCCTGGGCGCTTAGCTACTGAAACACTCCCGTCCTTGGGAATTACGATCCAAGGCCGTCCCCACTACAGGCGCCCATTGGGCTTTGTCCTTCAAAAGCAACTGCAAATAAGACCGAGGTGGATGGATCATTTGAGGGCACGGGTGAAACCAAGGCAGGCTCTGGGTGCAGCCTTGGCTCAAATACGGATGTGGGCATTGGAGCTCCTGCGGCATCGCTGGGTGATACCAGTACCGGCACCCCATCGGCATCCTCGATGTATCACCCACTGGCTGTTCAGCCCTGCATGAAAGCAACGATCTCGGTGAGTAGGAACCTCACCTTGGCCGGGATCGGGCGGCCAGGGTAGGCCTGGCAAACCAGGTCAAGCCCCTGATCCACGGTGGTGAAGCCGAGTTGGCGGTAAAGCAGGATGATGTCGTCGGCGTCTATCTCGGCGCGGGCAGCAAACAGCTTCATCGCCAGCAAATACCGAGGGGAGGCCACATCGACGATGAGGGAGTCACTCGCGTAGAAGCGCTGGGCATCCGGGTCGGGGCCCGGCAAGAACCCCTTGACCGCGTCGTTCAGCCAGTCCTCGGCGAGCCCCTCCCGCTCCGCTACGGAGGCGGCGGCCTTCCGGACGACGTCTGATGGGACGAAAACCGCGTCAAGGTCCCCGGTAGAGCGCGCAGCATCGTAGGCAACGGCAATGGCCGCCCCCCCCTACCAAAAAGAGTTCGCCCTTTGCACCGCGCTCGGCAAGTTCCTGCGACAAGTGCTCAAAAAGAGTGCGGATATCCTCACGCCCTAGGCCGACGGTCATGTCCGCTCCAGCGCACCGCTGGTGATGAACACCCCGCGCCGGCGAAACGACGACGGCGACTCCACCATCGCCTGAGCGTGCAGGCCGGTCAGGTCGGTTACGAACCACCACGGCCATGCCTCCCGTTGGGGGAGCCTGGCCCAGGAGGGAACCCCCCAACCGTCCCTACGGGCCAAGTGTTCGGCCATAGCCGCGAACGCCGCGTCCACCCGGCTGTCTCCCGTGCTACTGGGTGCCTGGGCCCACATCCGGGACGCCGCTTCGGTGCCCGCGTGGCAAAGAACGCTCGTGTAGTCATCCAGCAGCTGGGCAAAGACATAGCGCCACAGCCTGCTAAGCCGCTCTCCACCCTCGAGCATGGCCCGAGCGCTGCCCGCTGCCTGGTCGGCCGACACAAACGCCCGCAATGCCACCGCTTCATGCTACCGAACACCGCAAACACCGGGGGAAAGGTGGGCACCCGCCCATCAGGCCACAACCGAGGACAGCACCGCCGTCGTAATGCAGCGATACTCGGTCTGCAGGGTTTGTCCGCCGGGGCGATCCGGCCCTTTGCCCGGGTCCCATGCGGATGCCGGCGGCGATACAGCTACTGGTGTGGGTGCCGGTGACTAGGCGACTTCCATGGCAAGCCCACCGGTGGCCGAGGACAGGGCTTGGAAGCTGAGGGAGACCATCGTGTGTTCATCCCCACCGCCCGCCCACACCAAGGAGTATGAGGCGAGGGCCAAGTCCAACACCGTCTCGATCGGCTCGATGTGTCCCACCGGCGCCACACCCCCCACGACCTGGCCGGTCTTGGCGGCAACGAACGCTGGCGAGGCGGTGCGTATCCTTTGGGCCCCCAGGCGCTGGGACAACAGCCCAACATCCACCCGATGGGACCCACTGGCCACGACCAGCAGTGGCCGCCCATCGGCTTTGAACACCAAGCTGTTGGCGATCGCACCCAGGTCGCATCCCAATGCAGCAGCGGCTGCGGCTGCAGTTGGCACCGGGGTCTCGAAACTGCACATCCCAAAGGCCACGCCGGCCTTTCTCAATGCGACCTCGACCCTTTGGGCGGCCGGGCTCATTGCGGCCCCCTGGGAGCTGTTTCGACGGCGATCGGACACATGGATTGTCCCTTCATCCGATCCATTGTTGCCAGTCAAAGGAGGTGGCATCGCCATCGAAGAGAATGACGCCCTCCGCAAGGGCGACGCAGCGATCGGCCCTGTCCAAGTACTCCAGCTGGTGGGTGGCCATGACGATGCCCGCACCACTCGCCGCCGCCTCGTCCACCAGCGCTGCGAAGGCCTCCCTGCCAGCCTGGTCCAAACCCGAGAAGGGCTCGTCGGCCAGCAGTAGCCCGAAGGGGCGGATCATTGCCAGCGCTATGGCGACCTTCTGGCGGAGGCCACGGCTGAAGGTGGAAGCCAACTCGTCTTTGCGCTCCCACAGGCCGAGCCGCCCAAGAAGCTTCTCGGCCCTGGGCTGCCACCGCCTCGAGCCGTGCAGTCTCGCCACATATTCCAGCTGCTCCAACACGGAGAGGTCGTCGAAGAGTACCGGCTGGTCGGGCAAGTAGGAGGTGGCGGCCCGTGCCTCCATGGTCCCGCAGGCTGCCCCAAGCACCCGAGCCTCGCCACTGTCGGCCCCGGCCAAGCCTGCGGCGATCCGCAAAAGGGTGCTCTTTCCTGCCCCGTTGGTCCCCAACAGCGCCACTCGCTCCCCTCTCCCCACCGAAAGTGACACACCGTGGAGACCTACTCCAGAGCCGTAGTCCTTGACAATGCCCGACGCCAAAAGCGCAGGTGCGAGGGGCTCAGGCATCCTCCATCTCTCCTTGCACACGTCCATTCGCCTGCAACCAGCCCACGGTGGCCGCAGGAGCCAGCAGCACCACCGAGGCGCCGTATATCTCGCTGTCCAGCCCAAAGGCGCCGCTGTGGGCCGCATTGGCCCCCATCAGTACCGGGAGCACGCCCAAAAAGGCGATCCCCAAAGGTAGAAGCTCCCTAACCAGGACATAGGCACCCGCAACCTCCGACATTCCGAGCAGCCTCACGTCGGCTCCCTGGGGTCGCACAATGCTTACCGCGGCTGCACTCAGTCCACATGCCACAGCCGGTAACAAAGCGACGCCGCCGATCATTGCCACCTCTTGGGACCCACTCAACGCTGCCGCCATGGCCACTGCCACACACAACACCGCAGCCACTAAGGCAAAGGGAACAACCAGGTGTCGGAGGTAGAGCCAGCCGGAGGGCCGGGGCACCAGGGCAGTAAGAGAGGGGTGGTCGATCTCCTGGCCCAGTCCCTCTGACGCCTCCAGCGAAATCAGCCACAAAAACACCGCCGCCAGCACCCCAATTGGGAGAGATATCCGCCACGCCGCCAGCAAGCAGGCCACCACCGCAGCCCCGAGGGCCCCCATGCGCACCAAGCGCCTGAGGGGCCACCGCAGAGCGCCGGCAATATCTCTTCCCAGCACTGCAGCGGCCGCACCGCCTCCGGGCCGGCGGTGGAAATACGGCGAGGACCGAGGGCGTTCGAAGTTGAGTTGGCGGCGCAGCAGTGCCACCGACCGCACGTCACGTGCCGCGGCCGCGTAGCGCAGTGCTCCCACCAGAGACGAGCGCAGTGCCAGCGCCTCGATGTCGGTGCCACCAACGGCCGCCAGCCCCGAGAGCGCGAGTACAACTGCAGCCACCGGGCCCAGGAGCACCACCACGAGAGGCGGGTGCCGCACCGGCCAGAGCGCCATCGCCCCGAGCAGACTCGATGGCGACGTTATGATCCCCAGCCAGCTGTCCACTGCCGACCATCCCACGACCACCACCGCAAGCAGGCTGGCCAGGGATGGCCGGATCCCCCAACCCGCCACCACCATCGCCGCACCCGATGAAGCCACCGCCGCCAGGGCCGAAGCCAGCGCCGCTACGGCCAGCCAAACCCCCGGCGATCCCGGCAGTCGCCTAAGGGCCACCATGCCGCACAACCCCCCGCCAACAGCCCCGAAATAAAACGACCTCCGAAGCGCCGACCTCGCATGGATCCCAAGGGTGAGCCGACGGGAAATCGGAGCCGCCAGAACGTGGTGGATCTCTGCAGCCTCCAGGGCGAGGGGGCCGCCCCTGGCGCCGGAGAGGACCCCAACCGACACCGCCACAGAAACCACAAGCCCCACCACTCCGGGGCCGTAACGGGACAGCACGGCCAAATCCGCCCCGGTGGCCGGGACTAGGCCACCCACCCCTGCGGCGAAGTAGGAGGAGACGCCCAGGGCCAGCCCGAAGAGGTAGATGCGGTAGAAGGCCTCGAAGGCGTCGATGTTCGCAACCCTTGTCCTCCGGCGTGCCCGCCGCATCGCCGCCAGGGCTGCCCTCGGCGCCTCCAATCCCCCCTCGGCCACGACCGGACCCTGATTACCCTCCGGAGACGTCGTGGATGTCGGCACGGCCGGCGGAGATGAACGGCATCATGGCCCGCAGTTCCGCACCAACCTTCTCGATGGGGTGCGCAGCCCCCTGTTGCCGCAGGCTTTCGAAGTTCGCCCGACCCGAGCGGTTCTCCTCGATCCACTCCTCGGCAAAGACACCCGAGCGGATCTCATCCAAAATGCGGCGCATCTCGGCCCGCACCTCGCCGTTTATGACCCTTGGCCCCCTGGTCATGTCGCCATATTCCGCGGTGTCCGAGATGGAAAAGCGCATGCCCGAGATCCCCTGCTCATACATGAGGTCCACGATGAGCTTGAGTTCGTGCAGGCATTCGAAGTAGGCGGACTCCGGCGCATACCCCGCGTCCACCAGGGTCTCGTAGCCGGCCTGGACCAATGCGCTGAGGCCGCCGCAGAGGACCACCTGCTCGCCGAAGAGGTCGGTCTCGGTCTCCTCGGCAAAGGTGGTCTCCAACACCCCTGCCCGGGTGGCGCCTATGGCATGGGCGTAGGAAAGTGCCAGGGCCCTGGCCGACCCCGAGGCATCCTGGTCCACCGCTACCAGGGCGGGCACTCCCCCGCCCTCGGTGTAGGTGCGTCGCACGAGGTGACCCGGGCCCTTGGGGGCCACCATCACCACGTCGATTCCCTCGGGGGCTGCGATCTGGCCGAAGCGGACGTTGAAGCCGTGTGCGAAAAGGACTACGTCGCCCGGCGAAAGATTCGGGGCGATGTCTGCCTCCCAAACCGCTGCCTGGGTGGTGTCGGGGAGCATGATCGCAACCACGTCTGCCTCGGCCACCGCCTCTGCGGGGCTCATTACCGCCAAGCCCGCCTCCTGTGCCTTGGCGGCAGAAGAGGAACCTTCCCTGAGCCCTACCCGCACATCCACCCCGGAATCGGCGAGATTCAGGGCATGCGCGTGTCCCTGGGACCCATAGCCCAACACGGCCACCTTTCGTCCCGCGATGATGGACGGGTCGGCGTCGGACTCGTAAAACAGCGTTGCCATGCGATCTCCTGTCTGATTGCATCCCCGGCGCTCCAGCCTGCAGCCGTCGGCACGTTAGCCGCTTGCCGGAGACGGTTGCCAAGGTATGGGTTCGGTCGCCGGAGAATACTCAGGCGCTCCGGTCGGAGACCCTGCGCAGCCTGGGGGCGCGGGTCTCCAGCTTGGCCAGCGCAAGCTGGCCGCTGCGCTGCAACTCCACGATTCCGAAGGGGCGGATCAACTCCTCGAAGTCATCCAACCGGCGCGGCTCATCGGCCAGGCACACCGTGAGGTGCTCCGGTCCCACATCTACCACCGTCCCTCCGAAGATGGCGACCAGCTCGGTCACCTGTCCCCTGGTCGTCGCCGAAGCGGTGACCGAAGCCATCAGCAGCTCCCGCTCCACCGCATCCGATGGGTCCAGTTCGGTGATCTTCAAGACGTTTACCAGCTTGTGAAGTTGCTTGACGATCTGTTCCAGCGGAGCGGACTCCACGTCCACCACCACGGTGATCCTGCTGAAGCGCTCGTCGTCGGTCGGAGCGACCGCCAGCGAGAAGATGTTGTAACCCCTCCGGGAGAAGAGCCCTGCGACCCTTGCCAAGACGCCCGAACGGTTCTCCACCAGAACAGAAAGGATGTGCCGGCGTTGCTGGTCTGCCATCAGTGGCCCCCCTCGCCCTGGGTCGGTCCGACCACGATGTCGTCGTTGGATGCGCCGGCTGGGACCATGGGGTAGACCATCTCCCTGGCATCGGTGCGGAACTCCACGACAACTGGTCGGTCATCTATTGAGTTTGCCTTTTGGATGGCGACGTCCACCTGATCGGGGGACTCGACCCGGATGCCCACACATCCCATGGCCTCCGCCCACATCACATAGTCGGGCAGGTCCGGCGAAAGGTAGACCTCGGAGTAGCGCTGGTCGTAGAACATCTCCTGCCACTGCCTCACCATGCCGAGATAGGCATTGTTGAGTATTGCGACCTTGATCGGGATCCGCTCCGCCGTGGCCGTCACAAGCTCCTGGGCCGTCATCTGAAAACACCCATCCCCGTCGATCGCCCAAACCGTCGCCCCAGGGCGGCCGACCTTGGCCCCGATGGCGGCGGGCACCGCAAAGCCCATCGTGCCCAGGCCCCCGGAGTTGACCCAGGTGTTGGGGTTCTCGAAACGCCAATACTGCGACGCCCACATCTGATGCTGGCCCACACCGGAGACGACGATGGTCTCCGGCCCGTTCAGTTCCCTCAGCCTCTCCACGACGAACTGGGGCTTGAGGGGAGATCCCTCCTCCGTCGGCTCGTAGCGCAAAGGGTAACGCTGCTGCCAGGAGCGAATCTCGGCCATCCAGGGCGACAGGTCCACCCGGGAGTTCTCCCCCCTGCGCTGCCACTCGGCCCGGACCGCTTCGACCAACTCCTCCAGCACCAAAGAGCAGTCCCCCACGATTGGTACGTCGGCACGGCGCACCTTGCCCAGTTCGGCCGGGTCGACATCGACGTGCACGACCTTTGCCAGGGGTGCAAACGCGTCCACCCGGCCCGTCACCCTGTCGTCGAAACGCGCACCCAGAGTGATTAGAAGGTCTGCCTTCTGCATCGCGGTCACCGCCGCGTAGTTGCCATGCATCCCTGGCATGCCAAGAGCGAGGGGGTGGCTGTCGGGGAAGGCCCCCCGGGCCATAAGGGTGGTGGTCACCGGTGCCCCGGTGAGTTCCGCCAGGCTGCGGAGCAGCCCCGAAGCACCGGATCGTATTATTCCCCCTCCGGCATATATGACCGGGCGGCTGGCATCGCAGATCAGCTTTGCCGCCTCCTTGATCATCCGGGGATGGCCCTTGAGGGTGGGCCTGTAGCCGGGGAGGCCCGCCGCAGGGTCCTCTGGCCAATACCACTCCATGAGGCCGTTGGAGACGTCTTTGGGGATGTCCACCAGCACCGGCCCAGGACGGCCGGTCGTCGCCACGTGAAAAGCCTGGGCTATGACGCTGGGGATGTCAGCGGGGTCCGTCACCAGCCAGTTGTGCTTGGTGATGCTCATGGTTATCCCAGTGGTGTCCGCCTCTTGGAAAGCGTCGGTGCCGATGGAGCCCGTCCCGACCTGGCCGGTTATGCAGACCACGGGCACGGAGTCCATGTAGGCGTCGGCGAGGGGGGTCACGATGTTGGTGGCAGCGGGTCCGCTGGTCACCATCATCACCCCCGGCTTGCCGGTGACATGCGCGTACCCCTCGGCGGCATGCCCCGCACCCTGTTCGTGGCGAACCAGGATGTGGCGTATCGGGGAGTCGATGATGGGGTCGTAGACGGGGAGTATCGCGCCTCCAGGCAGTCCAAAGATGACCTCTACGCCTTGCGCCTCAAGACTCTTGATGAGGGCCTGGGCTCCTGTCAGTTTCATCTGTGACTCCTGGGTCCGATCTGTATCCGAAAGCCCGCCTGGTGGGCCCCTGTTGCTCTGCGTCGTGGTGGGATCGCAGTGCTTTGTGCTGGCAAAAAGTGTCGTGGCAATGAAATGGCCTCCCCGAGGGGAGGCCGGCCGAGCGCACTGAGTGAGGGCGCGCTCAGGTTACTACTACGAGGATGAGAAACGTCGCCACGGAGTAATTGTGCCACTTCGAACCACCGGCGCGCAAGGCGGCTTCAGCCAACCAGGCTCAGCGGGCATCGCACCCCGAAATGTGGCCAATTGCCTGGCCCAGGGTCGCAGCCGAACCCTCTGGGCCATGAAGTGCCCTCACGGCCGCCCGAGGCTCCTGTTCATCGCCAAGTTCCCCGGCCTCCAAAATCGCCCGGGCCATGATCTCGGGATCAGCTTCGACTACTTGATTGGGCCTGAAGATCGCATCCACGAGGCCTCCTTGTGCACTCGCTACGACCGGCACGCCGGCGGCCTGCGCCTCAAGAGCGGCCATGCCGAGCCCCTCGGGGTGAACCGAAGGCACCAGGACGACCTGTGCCCTGCCATACCAGACGGCCATCTCAGTCGGCTTGGACGCTGCCGGCATCAGTTCCGCATGGCGGCCGGCGGCGATGGCGGAAGCCAGGCGCGTATGTTCGGCCGTGGGGATCCGCCAGGGGGAGATGTAGTCGAAAAAGACCATCCGCCAGCCTCTGCCAAGGGCCTCGGATGTCTCGAGCGCCAGGCGTATGCCCTTTTTCTCCATGAGGCGGCTGGGGACGATGACCAAGCCGGGCTCGGGATCTCTTATGACCTCGAAAAAGCTGGGATCCACCTCGGGCCGCACCACCAGCGGAGGGCACCCCAAGGAGAAGGTTGCCGAAATGTGGCGTGCAAGGCTGGGTGAAACCGCTGCCAGGTGCTGGCCCTTTAGGTCCCCGGCTTGGACCGGCGACTCGCCGGGGCTCACCCAGGCGTCCGGCCAGTTGTGCATGATCTGCAGCACCGGTGCCGGCATGAGCCGTGCCAACCGGGGCCGGTTTGCCAGCACCAACAGCTCCGGGCGCAGTTCTGCAATGCGCTCAGCAAGGCTCCGGGCCCCGGCTTGTGTCTCCCATTGGCTGGGAGAAATGAGCACGGTCTGGTGACCGAGTTCCCCAAGCCTGGCCGCCCAGGCCGCCGTCACCCGCTCCAGGGCACCCCCGCCGTCCAGCGGCGCAAGGCCGGTCCCGACAAAGCCGACGCGCATCACGCCCGGCCCAGGGGACCAGGCCTGGCCTTGTGGCCGGCCCTGGTCCCCCGCCCACCTCCGGTCCCGGCCACGGCCAACAACCAAACGCCGAGGACCCCGGCAGGCCGCCCTCGTGGACCCTCTTCCCATTCACAGAAGCTGTGAGGCACCCCCGGGTTAGGCGGTTGTGACCGCGCCCCGGTCCGCCTGGCCCACCAGCGCCGCGAACTTTGCCAGCACCCCGGTGGTGTAGCGCGGCGCGGGGGCCTTCCATTCCTGCTTGCGCCTTTCCAACTCGTCGGCCTCCACAAGGAGATCGATGGACCGGCTGGTGACGTCCAGGACTATCCGGTCCCCGTCCCGCACCAGTGCAATCGGGCCCCCCACCGCAGCCTCGGGGGCGACGTGGCCGACGCAGAACCCATGGGTCCCACCCGAAAAACGCCCATCTGTCACCAGGGCGGAATCGACCCCCCTGCCCGCACCCTTCATCGCACCGGTGACTGCGAGCATCTCTCGCATCCCCGGGCCGCCCTTGGGTCCTTCGTAACGGATGACCACCACTGTCCCCGGCTCGATGGAACCGGCGAGAATGGCCGCCATGGCCGCCTCCTCGCCGTCGAAGACCGCCGCAGTGCCCTCGAAGCGCTCCACATCGATGCCTGCGACCTTGACCACCGATCCGTTGGGAGCAAGGGAGCCCTGAAGCACGGCGATGCCACCGTCTGCGTGGATCGGGCGGGACATGGGGCGCACCACGGAGCCGTCCGGCGCCGGGGCCTGGGCGTCATCGAGGTTCTCCCCCAGCGTCTTGCCGGTAACGGTCATGGCAGTGGGATCCACGAGCCCGGCTTCTGCCAGCTCCCTCAGGACCACTGCCACCCCGCCGATGCGGTCGATGTCCACCATGTGGTACTGGCCGTGGGGCTTGGTGTCAGCAAGGTGAGGAACCCGCTTTCCAATCCGATCAAAGTCCGCGAGGCTCAACTCCACCCTTGCCTCATGCGCTATCGCCAGCAGGTGTAACACCGCATTGGTGGAGCCACCCAGCGCCATTACCACCGCAATGGCATTCTCGAAGGCGGCCTTGGTGAGTATCTGTCGAGCCCGGATGCCGGCAAAGGCCAAAGTCGTCGCCGCCCTGCCGCTCGCCTCGGCAAGCTCCGACCGCCTGCGGTCCACCGCGGGAACCGAGGCCCCCGGAAGGGCCATCCCCAAAGCCTCGGCCGCCGATGCCATGGTGTTGGCGGTGAACATCCCCGCACAGCTTCCCTCGGTGGGACAGGCAGCCTTTTCGATGTCACAGAGTTCGTCGGCCGTGATCGACCCCGTGGCATGTGCCCCGACCGCCTCGAAGACATCCACGATGTCCACCGCCCGATCCTTCACCCTCCCGGGAAGGATCGACCCGCCGTAGAGAAAGACCGCCGGAAGATCGAGCCTGGCGGCCGCCATGAGCATGCCCGGCAGGGATTTGTCGCAACCCGCAAGGGCCACCAGAGCATCGAAGCGCTCGGCGTGCATCATGGTCTCCACGCTGTCGGCGATGACCTCCCGGGAGACCAGTGAGGCCCTCATGCCTTCGTGGCCCATGGAGATGCCATCGGACACCGCGATGGTTGCGAACTCGATTGGATAGCCGCCGGCCTCGAATACGCCCGCCTTGGCCCGCTGGGCCAGCCTCCCCAACGGCATGTTGCACGGGGTCACCTCGTTCCAGGAGGACGCCACGGCGATCTGCGGCTTGTCCCAGTCCGCATCCCCCATGCCCACCGCTCGGAGCATCGCCCGTGCGGGAGCCCTGCGAAAGCCGTCGGTCACGTCGGTGCTGCGAAACTTGCCGTTGCGGACGCCGCCTGAGGTGGGAGAGGAGTTGGCCATGGCCGGGAGCCTACCCAATGCAAACCCCGACTCGCCTGAGTCCCCCAGATGCGAGAGGCGAGGCCAGCCGTGTCTCAGATGCGAGAGGCGAGGCCGGCCCGGACCGCCTTGCCGTCCGCCTTCCCCTGCGTCGACCGCATCACCTGGCCCACGAGGAACCCGATGACTTTGTTGTCCCCGCCCCTGAACCGCTCCCACTCCTCTGGGTGCGCCTGGATCACCGCGTCGAGGGCGGCATCCAACACGGCGGAGTCCATCGAACCCAAACCGAGGCGGGCCGCCACCTCCTCCGGCGAGCCTTCCGCACCCGCCAACAGTTCGGCCAGCACGGCCTTGGTCTGGCTGGCACTCAGCTGGGCGGAGTCCTCCATCTTCAGCAGCTGAACAAAGCGCCCGGCATCGAGGGACCGGGCCGCATCGGCCGCCGCGGCGGCCTCGTTGGCGGCCCGTGCTACGGCCAAGCGGGCCTTTACTCCCTCAGAGATCGCCGCCGTCACCAGGCCATCCAGACCGAGCTCGACAACCGTGGCTATCTGGCCAGCGATTGCAGAGGACGCGTCCTCCCCCACCGCAGCCTCCAGGGCTGCCCGGCGATCGGCGGGCAGCGGCGCCATGTTGAGCCTCACCCTGTCCACCCAATCCTCCCCCGGGTCCAGGGGGACGAGATCTGGGTCTGGGAAGTAGCGGTAGTCGAAGGCCTCTTCTTTGGAACGCATCGAGGCGGTCCGCCCCGTTGACTCGTTCCAGTGCCTGGTCTCCTGTTCGACCACGCCTCCGCTGTTCAACAGGTCCACTTGGCGCCTGGCCTCGTAATCGATAGCCCGGCCGAGGCTGCGCAGGGAGTTCAGGTTCTTGATCTCACAACGGGTGCCGAGGGATGTGGCGCCCTTTCGCATGACGCTGACATTGGCGTCGACCCGCAGAGAACCCTCCTCCATCCTCCCGTCACTGGCGCCGATGGCGATCAGAATGGCGCGCAGCTCCGATACATATGCTCTGGCCTGGCCAGAGCTCCAGATGTCGGGGGCCGAAACGATCTCCACCAGCGGGACCCCGGCGCGGTTGTAATCGACCAGGGAGCGCTCCGCTCCGTGAATCCGTCCGTCGCCCCCCATGTGGGAGGTCTTGCCCGTGTCCTCCTCCAAATGGGCCCGCACGATCCCAACCCTGGGATGGCCGGGCGGCTCGAGCCAGCCATTGGAGCAGATGGGCTCGTCATACTGGCTGATCTGGTAGTCCTTGGGCATGTCGGGATAGAAGTAGTTCTTGCGATGAAACAGTGATGGCCCCACAGACGCGTGCAGCGCCACACCGATCCTCACCGCGAGGTCCACTGCCGCCTGGTTGAGCACGGGGAGCGAGCCGGGAAGCCCCAGGCAGACGGGACAGACGTTGGTGTTCGGCTCCGCCCCGAACTCATTTGCACATCCGCAGAAAAGCTTGGTGGCAGTCAACAGCTCCGTGTGGACCTCAAGGCCCACCACCATCTCCCAACCTGACAACATTCCGCTATCGGCCATGGGGCACCTCGGAGGGGACAAGCTCGGGTGCAGCAAGGGGCGGGGAGGCCTCCTCTATGGCAGCGGCCACCCTGAACATGGCCTCCTCGCCCAAAGCGGGCGCCAGCACTTGCACCCCGATGGGCAGGCCGTCGGCGCCCACGCCCCAGGGGACGCTCATGGCGGGGTGGCCAGCCAGGTTGGAGGGGATGGTGAAGACGTCGGAGAGATACATCTGCATCGGGTCGGCCATCTTGGCCCCCAACTGGAAAGCCGTAGCGGGGGCGGTTGCGCCCAAGAGCACGTCGAAGCTCCCATAGGCGGCGGCGAAGGCTTCGAGCACCAGGGTCCTGACGCGCTGGGCCTGGCCGTAGTAGGCGTCGTAGTAGCCGGCGGAAAGGGCGAAGGTCCCAAGCATGATCCGCCTCTTGACCTCGTCACCAAAACCTGCGCTCCGGGTCGCTGTGTTCATGGCCTCCACGTCTGCCGCCGGCATCCTGAGGCCGTAGCGGACGCCGTCATAGCGAGCAAGGTTCGATGACGCTTCCGCCGGGGCGATCAGGTAGTAGGCGGAAAGCCCCCACCTGCAGGCCTCCACCGAGACCTCCTCCACTACTGCCCCCGCCGAAGCCAAAGCGTCGGCGGCAGCCTCGACCGCCTTGCGCACCTCGGGGGACGCGCCGTCGATCAACTCCTTTGCAAGGCCGACCCTCATCCCTTGGACACCCTGGTCGACCACGGCCACAAGCGACGGGGCCTGCCGTTCGAGACAGGTGGAGTCGGCTGGGTCGGCTCCCGCTATCACCTCCAGGGTCGCCGCAGCATCACGGACAGAGGTCGCAAAGGGGCCGATCTGATCTAAAGAGGATGCAAAGGCGACCAGCCCGTATCGGGACACGAGTCCGTAGGTGGGCTTGACCCCGACCACGCCACAAAGCGCTGCGGGCTGGCGGATCGATCCCCCGGTGTCCGAACCGAGCGCCAAAGGCGCCAGGCGGGCCGCCACCGCCGCAGCCGATCCCCCAGAAGAACCGCCAGGCACCCTGTCGGTGTCGTAAGGATTGCGGGTAGGGCCCTCGGCCGAGTGCTCGGTGGAGGAGCCCATCGCGAACTCATCCATGTTGGTCTTGCCCACCATGACGGCCCCCGCCGCCCGCAGACGGCCGACCACCGTTGCGTCATAGGGCGGGACCCAACCCCGCAGGATCCGAGACGCACAGGTGGTGGGCACTCCCTTGGTGCAGAAATTGTCCTTCAGTGCAACCGGCACACCGGCCAGTGGGCCGGGGTCCTCCCCGGCGACCACCGCTGCATCGATACGAGCTGCTTGTGCTCGGGCCTGGTCCTGGGAAACCTCCAAGAAGCAATGGAGCGCGCCGTCGGCCGCAGCGATCCGGTCGAGGTGCTCCTCCAGTACCTCGGAGGCCAAACGTTCGCCAGCTCGCACCGCTTTGGCAATTTCCAGGGCCTGGTTCATGCCTGCTCGCCCAGGATCCTGGGCACCATGAAACGCTCGTCCTCCACCGCCGGGGCCGCCGCAAGAACCTCCTGGCGGTCGAGGGAGGGCACGACTACGTCTGGCCGCAACACATTTACAAGGGGCAGAGGATGCGCAGTTGGAGTGACGCCCGCCAGGTCGAGGGAGGCAACATCGGACGCGTGGGTCAAGATGTCGCCAAGATGGCGGGTGAACCTATCCACCTCCTGGTCGGTGAGGGAGAGTCTGGCTAGGCGGGCAACGTGAATCACATCGTCCCTTGAGATGGCATCCGGCACGGGGCCGATCATATTTGTGCGCCGCGGCCACAATGACGGGGGGATTCGATGGGTAAATACGCAACGAGGGTCGGCAGCCGGGCAGCGCCAAGGGGGCCAAGCCACAAAAAGACCGAGTTCGGACATGGCAAGCGTCGGATACGGAGTGCAAATCCAGTTGCAACCAGCTTTTTTCCGGATGAATGAATATTGTTGGTGGTGCCAGGAGGAGGATTGGCATGTCGGTACACAGCTGTACGAGATGTGAACTACTCTTTGCAACCGCCGCGGAAGCCAGTGATCACGAACGCCACGACCATGGCGTCGAGCACTCAACCCCAATCGGCGAATACCGCCACCGGGAGGCCCCGGGCATCGACCCGCCAAATGCAGCCTTGCACTGCCCAGAGTGCGGGCTGTGGTTCGCCGATGGGACCCAACTCGTACTGCACCGCTCCAAGGAGCACCCCGAGAGCGGCACCCGCGGTCGGCCCTAGGCCGGACGCAACAAGCTCTGCACCTCCGCTCCCACCAGGAGAGCAAGCTCCTCCAGCGGCAGCGACGCCATTGGTTCCAACTTCAGCACATGGCGCGCCATCACCACCCCCAGCAGGGTCGCAGCGGCCAGCGATGCCCTCGTCGAGGCCAACTCGCCAGCCAACGCGGTGGCCAGGAGACCGCCGATGGCCTCAGACAGGAAGGATCCCAGCAACTCGGCCGAGTGCTCGTCGACCACGGCCGAACGCAAAAGCGCTATCAGGGCCTGGCTGCTGGTCGGCTCCTCCCAAAGCTTGAGAACCCTTCCGGCCAGGCGCTCCCCCAGGGTATCGGGGTCTCCCGGGAGCACCTCGGAGAGGATGACCACAGGGTCGGCGGGTAGGTTTAACGCGGCTGACACGAGTCCGGCTTTTGAGCCGAAGTAGTGGTTGATGAGCGCCGGGTCGACGCCTGCATCTTTTGCCACCGCTCGCAGCGACGTGCCCGCAATCCCCTTCGCTGACAGGTGGCGCCTGGCAGCCACGATGATCTGCCCCCTGGCGTCTGAGGGACCCTTCCTCCTCCCCCTCGACCGAACCTCGCCAGTGCCCTCCGATCCAGCAGATTCGCTCAAGGCGTCCTGCGCCGAAGGGTCAGAGCACCCGCCACCACGGCCGCCGGCACCGATGAGGCCAGCACCACCAGGTCCCGCACAAAGTAACCAGACAGGTTTGCCCCCTGAGACACCCTGGAGACGCCGTCGAGGGCATAAGTCAGCGGGAGCGCCCAGGAAATCCAATGCAACACCGCGGCCATCGAGTCACGCGGCACGAACAGGCCGCACAAGAGGAGCTGGGGAAGCACGAAGGCCGGGAGGAACTGCACGGCTTGGAACTCGGTACGGGCAAAGGCGGAAAGGAACAGCCCAAGGGAGGATCCCAACAGCGAGGACAGCAGGGCCATGCCGAGTATGGCCCACAATGGGCCTGCGACATCAAGCCCCAGCGGACCCAGGGCAATCGAGGCAGTGAGTCCGGCCTGCACCACGGCGAGGGAGCCAAATGCGAGGGAGTATCCCCCAAGCAGCTCAGAGTTTCGCAGGGGCGAGGTGAAAAGCCGCTCCAGGGTGCCCCCGGTGCGCTCTCGCAGCATCGAGATGGAGGCCACCACGAACATCGCCGTGAAGGGGAACAGTGCAAGGACCGCCGGTCCGCTGTGCTGGAAGACGGCCCGCTGCCCGGAGAACGCATATCGCAACAGCGTCATGAGCACCGAGGGCACCACCATCACCATCACCAGGGTTCGCGGGTCATGACGAATCTCGACGAGCAGTCGCCCCGCGGTTGCCAAAACCCTCCTGCCCTTCATGCCGCCTCCCTCTCTGCCTGCTGCACCAAGGCGATAAACGCAGCGTTCAGGTCGGATGCCCCGGCTCGCTCGAGGAGGGACGCCGGAGATCCAGCGGCCACAACCCGCCCCTCACGCAGCAGAACCAGTTCGTCGCAGCGCGACGCCTCTTCCATCACGTGGCTGCTCACAATCACCGTCGCGCCAGCCGATGCTTTGGCTCTGAACTCCCCCCACAACCGCTCCCGCAGCAACGGGTCCAATCCGACGGTCGGCTCATCGAGGATCAAGACCTCCGGACGAGGGAGCAACGCCACGGCAAGCGACACCCGGGCTCGCTGGCCGCCCGAAAGTCGATCGACCCGGGCCTTTGTGAAGGGGACCATGTCGACCTCTTCCAATACCTCAGCAACCCGCGCCCTTGGCTGATTCACCAGCCGTGCGAAATAACGGAGGTTCTCCAATACCGTCAGGTCCCCATAAAGGGCGGCGGCCTGGGGCATGTAGCCCACTTTTGAGCCAAGCCGGCGATCTCCGGCCTCGGCGCCCAGGACCGAAATGCTTCCCGAGGTAATCCGCTGCAGGCCCATCATCGCCCGCATCAGCGTGGTCTTTCCCGACCCACTCGGCCCCAGGAGCCCGAAGATGACCCCGGCGGGGATATCCAGGCTCACCTCGTCAAGCACCACGGACCCCCTGCGCCGGACCAGCAGGTCGGTTATCGCTATTCCTGGTCGGTCCGGGGAGGCCATGGGATTATTTCATCACGTGATGAAATCTAAGTCAAGCCCCGTCTGCCCATGCCGCCAGGACCTGGCGGGCGGAGTCTGTCTGTTCGGACATGCCATCGGGCAGGGCTGCCAGCACCGCAACGATCCGCTTGGCCAGTTCCATGGCGGTTTGGGGTTCCAACTCCACCGCCACCCTCGAAGGCCCCTCTTTGAGGTCCAAGAAGTCGATGTTGAGGCTGTGCTCCAAGGGAGCATCCTGAGGGTGGTCGAAGTAGACGGTCGCGTCCGACAGCCTGAACCACCTGTCTCCGCCCTTTGCGCTTCCCCAAGCCGCAAGCCGCTCGGTGATGTAGGTGCACATCTCAACTCCCCAGGTGTTCTGCGAAGAAATCCATCACTCTCTGCCAGCCATCCACGGCGGCCTCCGGCCGGTAGGAGGGGCGATCGGGATCAAAAAAGGCATGGCCCGCTCCCTCGTAGAGGCGGAACTCGAATTGCTTGCCGGCCGCCCGCAAGGCGTCGGCCAGGACCTCGTTATCAGACGGGGAGGGAAACTTGTCCTCGGCCCCAAACACACCGAGCATCGGACAGGAAAGAGTTGGCGCCCGGTCCACCACGGGCTCAACCGACAGCGGGCTGCCCGGCGGCGGCGTGCCCACGACAAAGGCGCCGTAACAGTCCACCAGAGCCTGCAGTTGCAGTTCACAAGCGGCGAGGAAGGCCTGCCGTCCACCTGAACAGAAACCAATGACCCCGACCTTGCCGTTCGAGCCTTCAAGGGACCGGAGCAGATCGGCCGCCCCCGAGACGTCCCCCACGAGGCGAGCGTCCGCTATGCCCCCCTGTGCTCTCACAAGTGCCGCCGCATCCTGGTCCGAAGTGCCACCGGTGGCTTCCCTGGAGTAGAGGTTGGGACACAACGCCCTGAAGCCCGCAGCGGCAAATCGACGGGTTATCTCCCTTGTCGAACGGTCGTAGCCGGGAAGGTGGTGAATGACGACCACCGAACCAACCGGCTGAGTGCTTGCCGGTGTGGCGAGATATCCCCTGATGCGGTCGCCACCCCAGCCGGAGATTTCGATCTCTCTGGCCTCCAAAACTTCCATGTTGACCTCCCATCGGATCCGCCTGATGCCGCATGCGGGCGCGCCCATCACCTCGTGAATCAGATGGGCTCGGCGACAAGTTCCCAGTTGGCCCCTCAGGATGGGGCCGGAACGGCACAACTATAGTTAGCAGCACGCCAATGCGGGGAGCGAGATTGACACCGAAGCAAGATCTGCGGGCATCGGTGGAGCGCGGGGATGTTGAGGCCTTTCTGAGTTCCCCAGGCTCACCTCGCGACGCGGTGGTGGCGATCTCATCCAAGCGGTCGTGGCCCTGGGCGCCAGTGCGTTGCTGGGTGTCGACGGCGGTGTCTGATGGTCGCTGATCGCCAGGGGCGCCAGGGCGCACACGAGGAATCCTGGGAACCTCCTCCCATTCAGGCCGCCGGGGCGGAAGGGAACAACCTCTGGGTCGTGCTGGCCGCCCTGATGCTGGCCACCATGCTGGCATCTTTGGACCAGACCGTGGTTGCAACGGCTCTCCCGACCATTGCCGGCGATCTCCGGGGTCTCAATCACCTGTCCTGGGTGGTGACCGCCTACATGCTCACCTCGACCATCTCGACGCCTTTGTGGGGCAAGCTTGGGGACCTTCACGGGCGCAAGCGCTTCTTCCAGGTCTCGATTGCAATCTTCCTCGCCGGTTCGGCACTGTGTGGCATCTCCCAGACCATGCAGGAACTCATCGTCTTCCGCGCCATTCAGGGGATCGGCGGCGGCGGGCTGTTGGTTGGAGCCCAGGCGATCATCGGAGACCTGGTCAGTGCAAGAGAGCGTGGCCGCTATCTCGGCTACTTCGGGGCCGTATTTGGTTTCACAAGCGTGGCCGGACCCCTCCTGGGAGGCTTTTTTACCCAACAGCTCAGCTGGAGGTGGGTGTTCTATGTGAACATCCCATTTGGACTGGTCACCCTGGTCATGGTGGCAACCCGTTTCCACATGCCCACCAGGAGGCGGCCCCACTCCCTTGACTACGCCGGGACCGCCCTGTTGAGCGGGGGGGTGAGTGCGGTGATACTCATGACCACCTGGGGAGGCGGAGCACTGTCTTGGACCTCGCCAGAGATGCTGAGCCTTGGGGTGACCGCAGTGGTGCTGCTGGGTGCCTTTGCAGTTGTCGAGACCCGGACGGCTGAACCGCTGGTACCACTGGCGCTGTTCAGGGAGCGAGTTTTCACCGTCTCCAGCATCGTTGCTTTCATGGTTGGCTTCGTGCTCTTCGGCGCGATCGTCTACATACCGCTTTACCTTCAGACGGTGCACGGTGCGGCACCGACCACCTCAGGGCTCGAACTGGTCCCCATGGTGGTCGGGATGCTCGCAACCTTCATCGCAAGCGGGCGACTCATCACCCGCTACGGCCGATACAAGATCTTCCCCGTCATGGGAACTGCGACGATCGCTATCGGCCTCTACCTCCTGTCGCTGATGACGCCCGACACATCCATGCCCGTTTCCTCGGCATTCATGTTCGTGATCGGCCTGGGGATGGGAGCGGTCCTCCAAGTGCTCGTGATCGCGGTGCAGAACGCCGTCCCCTACAACCAACTGGGCACGGCCACCTCGGCCGCCACCTTCTTCCGATCAATCGGAGGGGCCTTCGGCGTTGCGGTGTTCGGAGCCATCTTCAACAATAGGCTGTTCCAACTGCTGCCACGGTTCTTGCCGCCCAAGGCGCTGGCTGCGATATCCCACAGGCGCATCACGGCCAACCCGGCCCAGCTCAAAGCCCTCCCCTCCCAGATGCATCAGGGTTATGTCACCGCCTTCAGCGACGCTCTGCACACCGTGTTCCTCACTGCGGTGCCCTTCGCCATGATCGCATTCCTGCTCACGTGGCTTCTCAAAGAGGTCCCTTTGCGGGATCAGGTCCTCGTGCCGCTTGATGCACCCGAGGCAGGCCCGGAATCTCTGGGCACGAACCTGGTCCGCAAACACGGGTCGTCCTAGCCCACCCGTAGACACGCCGACCGGCCTTCCTGTCCGCCAAAAGGCCGACGTGGCTAACACGGTTGCCAAGATCGCCTCGCCCCTGTCCGACCCATGGGCCCTGGGCTAAGCCGAAGACCCAACTGGCCTGCAAGCGTGCGTGCGTTCTCGCCCGAGGACCGTCCGCTCCACGAGAGCGAGCACGGCCATCCAGAGCGGGCCGATACCTCCCCCCTGGATGGGCAACGCAGCTCACCTCTGGAGAAGCCCAGAGAGGTGAATGACGGCCTTCACGTAGGGTCGTTGTCATCAACTCGTTGACTCTACGTCTAAATATTTGAATATTTTATACCAAGTGACTTGCGGTTGTGTTTGTCCATGCACTAGAACCTTGCCCATCGCTGTGCTGGAGCGCGGCCATGGCGAAAAAGGCAATGCGCGCTTGTCGTCGGGGCTGGAAGTGGACGGCGTCCATTGTCTCTGTGTGTTCGTTGACCGTGCTTGGTTATATGCCTGCCGCCACCGCCGCAGGGGGTGGCGGATCTGTTCCCTCTGCCGCCCCGGGTGTAGCGAGTCTCGGCCCGGTCGGCAACGGCTCTTCCATCCAAGCGCCGACGCCGAGTGGATTTGGCATGGGCCAAGGAGGGCCACCCCTATCCGACCACGCCCCGCTCAGCCCTGCCCCCGGCTCGGCCAAGTTCCCACCCCCGGTGCTCTCGCCCTTGGCCCAGGCCCAGGCCAATGCTCTAGCCCAGGCCAAGGCGTTGGGCCATGGGGTAAAGGTGGCGGGCAGCACCACAGGGACCTCTCAGACCATGGCAAATCCGGATGGGTCTTTCACAACCGATATCTCATCTGGGCCTGCCCGGGTGCACACGGTGGCGTCCCAGTTCCGGTGGAAAATCGGTGAGGGACGCAGGTTCCTGGTGGCGATGTTAGGCGGCGGCTGTGACGGTCTCGTCGACCTGACCGCGGGGATCTCCGGCGGTGGGTGGGTCGAGCAGCTGGTGGCGTAGCTCTTGGAGCTGGCGAACGGTCGCGGGCGTCATGGTGACGCCTCGCCAGCCCCGGCTGGCCCGGTCGAGCACGGCCCAGACGAGACCGAGACAGGAACGCTCGCCCGGCAGCCGGCCGATGACCTTCACCCTCCTCCTCGTCTCCCCGAAGGTGCGCTCGATGAAGTTGGAGTGGCGGATGCGCTTGTGGTGCTCGGCCGGGAAGCGCAGGTAGGAGAACAAGCTGGCCAGGTCGTCGTTCAAGCAGGCCACGGCCGAGGGGAACCGCCGGCCGAAGGTGGCGGAGAAGTCAGCTGCACGCTTGGCGGCCACGGCGATCGAGGCCTCGCCGGGGGGATCACCCGTCGGGTCGAAGATGGCCCAGTAGGCGGCCTTCACCTCGCCCTGGTGCTCGACGGGCACCTTGGCGAGCACGTTGCGGGCCCGGTGGATGGCGCAGCGCTGGCGCAAGCTGTGGGGGAAGGTGAGCTCGACGGCTGCGATCAGGCCGAAAGCGCCGTCGGAGACGACGAGCAGCGGGGCTCGCAGCCCCCGGGCGACCATGGCGTCCAAGAACGCCTTCCAGGCGTCGGTCGACTCACTCGCGCCCGAGTCCAGGCCGACGAGCACCGGGCGTCCCTCGGTCGTGATGCCCCACGCGGCGAGCACCGGCTCGGCCCGGGCGCCGTCGTGCATGCGGAAGTGCGACCCGTCCAAGAACAGGTACTCGAGGCTCACCTCCGACAGGTCCCGGGTCTTCCAGGTATCGAGCTCGTCCTTGATGGCCTCGCAGATCCGGCTGACGGTCGACTTCGACAGCGCCGCCTCGGCGCCGAGGGCATCGGCGAGACTCGCTTCGACGTCGCGGACCGAGAGCCCCCGGACGAACCCGGCGATGACCAGGCTCTCGAGCGCGTTGGTGCGGCACACGCCGATCCCGAGCAGCCGGGACGCGAACGCCTCGTCGGTGCCGCGTAGCTTCGGACGCTCGATGGTGACCGGCCCGGCGGTGGTCTTGATCGTGGTGGGGCAGTGCCCGTTGCGGCTCCCCGACCGGACGCGCTCGCCGTGGCTGTAGCGCTCCCGGCCCAGGAACTCGGTGACCTCGGCCTCGATGGCGGTCTGCATGAGCAGGCGTACGCCGAGGCGGGCCACCTCCTCCAGCACCTCGCCGAGCTCCCGCTCGGAGCTGAACAGGTCGTCGATCTCCGCGCGGATGCGCTCGATGGGCGATACTCGTGTCGACACGGGCGTAGGTCTCCTTCGTGAGTTGGTAGCTCTGGAAGGAACCTACGCCCGTCGTCTATTTACACCGCGGATGGGACGCCACCGGGCGGCCTGGAAGGATGTCATTGTGCCGAAGCCCTATCCGAGAGAGTTCCGTAACGACGTTGTCCGTGTTGCCCGTGTCGGTGAGCCGGGGGTGACAATCGAGCAGATCGCCTCCGATTTCGGGGTCCATCCGGTGACGTTGCAGATGTGGTTGGCTGGGCGGACGCGTATTTGTCGCAGGCGAACCTTTCGCAAAATGGCTCTACTTGCTCCTAAGAGAGTTCGCCGCCGACGGGATCCCCCTGGCGGTGACGTGCCGGGTATTGACCCTCGCCCGCCAGCCTTATTGCCGATGGCTGAAAGATCTCCTCTCCGACCGCGAACTGGCTGAGGCTTACCTGCCAACGCCCTCTTCGACGCCCACCGAGATGACCCCTGGTTCGGCTACCGGTTCTTGGCCGACGAGGCCCGAAAGGGGGATTCGCCGCCTGTGACCGCACCATGTGGCAGCTGTGCTCGGACAACGGGTGGTGGTCCAGGTTCGGGAAGATAAAGCGCCGGACCAAGCGGGCCAGACACCGGTGCATCCAGAGCGGTGAACCGGGAATTCGCCGCCGCAGCCCCGAACCGGCTGTGGCTGGCCTAGCTCAGCGAACATCGCAGCGCGGAGGGGAAGCTGTATCTCTGCGCCATCAAGGACTGCTTCGGCAACCGGATCATCGGCTACTCGATCTCGGATCGGATGCACTCCCAGATCGTGGTCCAAGCCATCGATTCCGCTCAAGGTCCGGTTTCTGATCAGCGGATGACACTCGGGCATAGACGACTGTTCGTTTAGGCGTCTTATCAGGACTGGGAACATCTACCAGGATGAGGCCGCCGACCTTCTTGGCCGGCGCCGGCAGTTTTCCATCCTGGAACCAGCGATAGGCCGTCATGCGGGATATTCCCTGTAGTTCGGCCCACTCCGCTAGGTTCACGGTGATGCTAGATCAGACGATGGCCCATCACAGCTGACCCATCTGGCAGCAGCTGGGAGCCCAAGGCTGGACGAAATGCTGCTTGCAGGCGGGTCCTGCCAGGTGACCGAGATCAATCCCGAATATGCCGAGGAACCCTGACCCCGGGTCGCCATCAGGCCTCCCGTGCGGCCAAAGAGACCTGGAACATCTCTTCGAACAGGCTCTTCTTCCGCCGCAGTGCCCATGTTTCTAACTCCGCTCCGCCATCGGAGTGAAGCACCAGTTCCACCCTCCCCTTGGAGACCTGGACATCGACAGCCTGGACAGCCCCCTCATGAGAGCGGTCTAGAGCATCGGCCACCCGGAGGATGGCCACGAGCTTGAGCACCCGTTGGCGCTCCGCGTCCCCGGGGTTGTCCAGAGGCTCGAAGGAGCCCTTGGCGGGCGATCCCCTCCGGTGCCAGCGGACCATGGCCGCGATCGTTAACACCTCCTGGGGAGAAAATCCACGCAGGCCGCCGTTGACGACCAGATAGGCACCATGGCGCTCGTGTCCGTCGATCGATACGTGTTCCCCAATGTCGTGCAACACCGCCGCATGGGACAGAAGTTCGCGATCCCTGGTGCCCAGGCCGTGTATTGCCATGAGTCCGTCGAAGAGGTCCAGGGAGAACGAGCGCACCCTTTCGGCGTGATCCGCCTGGTAGCGGCAGCGCTCGGCCAGGGCGCCCACCGAGTCCCGCCTGAGCGTGGCCGGATCCGACGCCCAGTCATACCGGTCCTCCGAGGAGACGGTATCCAAGATGATGCCCTCGCGCAGTGACCACTCGCTCATGGTCATTTCCAAAAGTCCCAGGCGATCCATCAGGTGCAACAGAAGCACCGATCCCACCGGGATCAGATCGGCCCTGCGGGCATCCAGGCCAGCCATGCGGGCCCGCTCGGCTGAGGTGGAGCCAACCAGGCTTCGGTGAAGCACCTCGAGTTCGCCCCGGGATACACAGAGCTGATTCCACGAGGGAGGCGGGAGGAATCCGGGCCTGGCCAAAGCCGCCATCCGGGCCAGCGCCAAAAGCGTCCCACTCGATCCGACCAGCTTTTTGGGCCTGAGGTCGCTCAACCGGCCCATGTGGGGGGCAAGGCACTGATCCATCCTTGCCCTGAGCCTCTGGTGATCCCCCTCCGACAGCGGGTCATGGGAGACCAACTCGGCATGGAGGCGCCCCACCCCGAGGCGCAAACTGGCACTCCATTCGAGTTTCGCCTGATCACCCACCATCATCTCCAAACTCCCACCGCCCAGGTCCAGGCATAGGACCGGGGATGGCTCCAGCGCCACGGCCGAGCGCACCGCGGTGTAAACCAAGCGGGCCTCCTCGTGGCCCGAGATGACCTGGATGTTGATTTTGCCCTCATTCTCGAGCCGGTCCACCAGATCGGAACCGTTTTCCGCCTCGCGCAGCGCCGCTGTGGCCTTGACCACGATCTCGTCCACTCCCAGGGACCGCGCTACTGCCACCAAGCGCCGGATGGAGTCTGCCGCCGCGTCGGCCTTCGGCTTGCTTATCCGCCCGGTGCGGCCAACGTCATCGCCCAAGCGAAGCATGTCCTTTTCCCGGGCGAGGACTTCCAGCTTCCCCTTCTCTGTGGCTTCGGCCACAAGCATGTGAAAGGAGTTGCTGCCCAAATCCAGAGCCGCTATTCGCATCGCTCCGATGCTAAGCCGAAAACCATCGGTCGGCGGTGCCGATCGCCCCAATCCTTAGCGCCGCGGCGGCGAGGCGGGCGTCAAGCGGGCAGAGTTGCGTCCGCCGGGGGGAGCAGATGCCACAGCGGGGGTCAGGGTTTGCGGCTCCCGCCGGCGCCTGGCCCGCTCCAGGGCAAGCTCCCTCAACCGCTCCTGGGCGGAGTTGCCCTTGCGGATCGGGCTCCGGCGCCAGTTCCCATCTGCCGCGAGTTCCCAGGCCCCCTGCTCATCGGCCAGGCACAGCTCCAAGACCTCGTCGATTCGACGCAGCGAGGTGGCATCGGACACCGGGACCATCAACTCCACCCGGCGGTCCAGGTTCCGCCCCCGCATGTCGGCAGACCCTATGAACACCCGCCGTCCCGGAGAACCGGGGCAGCCGAAGCTGAAGATCCGGGAGTGCTCCAAGAACGGGCCCAGGATCGACCGCACCCGGATCGTCTCGGAAAGGCCAGACACGCCGGGGCGGAGAGAACATATCCCACGCACGATCAGGTCGATGGGCGTGCCGGCCATCGAGGCCTCATAGAGGGCATCTATGATTCCCGGGTCGTCCAGGCCGTTGACCTTGATGATCACACGACCCTCCGCCCCCAAGCTGGCCTGCTCCCCGATCAGTTCCACGATCTTGCGGCGCATGCCGCGGGGGGCGATCACAACCTTGCGATACTCCGATCGGCGCGAGTATCCGGTGAGGAAGTTGAATACCTCGGTCAGATCCGCCCCGAGGTCACGGTCCGCGCTGAGGATGCCGATGTCCTCATAGAAGCGGGCGGTCTCGGAGTTGTAGTTCCCGGTCCCGACGTGGCAGTAGAGGCGGATGCCATCCTCTTCGGAGCGGACCACCAGCGCCACCTTGGCATGGGTCTTCAGGCCCACGAGGCCATACACGACGTGCACGCCCGCCTCTTCAAGGGCCCGTGCCCATGCGATATTGGCCTGCTCGTCGAAGCGAGCCTTCAGTTCCACCAGCACTGCGACCTGCTTGCCCGCCTCGGCGGCCTCGATGAGGGAGGCCACAATCGGGCTGTCCCCCGAGGTGCGGTAGAGGGTCTGCTTTATGGCCAGGGTTTGAGGGTCCCGGGCCGCCTGAGCTATGAACGCCTCGACAGATGTGGCAAAGGAATCGTAGGGGTGGTGGACCAATACCTCGCGTTCGCGCAACAGCGCGAAAAGGTCGGCCGGCTCGTCCCCTGCGGTGGCCAGCCGCGGCGGGGTCATCGGCGCCCACGCGGGGGCCTGCAGGTCCGGCCGGTCCAGTTTGGAAAGTGCCCACAGTCCGCTCAAATCGAGGGGTCCCTCGCTCTGGTAGACGTCGGAGGCGTCCAGGCCCAACTCGTCAAGAAGCAGTTCCAATACGCGCGGAGCCGCCCCTGCATCGATCTCCAGGCGCACCGCAGCACCAAAGCGGCGGCGGCGCAACTCCATCTCGACTGCTGCCAACAGGTCGTCTGCCTCGCCGTCGGCAAGTGCCAAATCCGCGTTCCTGGTGACCCGGAAGGTCACCTGGCCCTCCAGTTCCATCTTGGGAAAAAGGGTGTGCAGGTGGGCGCCGATCACCTGCTCGAGGGGGACGAAGCGCTCCCCGTCGGGCATGACCACGAACCGGGGCAAAAGCGGCGGGACCTTTACCCGGGCAAAACGCCGCTCCTCGCTGCGGGAGTCCTTGACGATGATCCCAATGTTCAGCGAGAGGCTCGAGATGTAGGGAAAGGGGTGAGCGGGGTCCACCGCAAGGGGGGTGAGCACCGGAAAGATCCGGTTGTGGAAGACATCGACCAGGTAGCTGCGGTCGTCGTCGTCCAATGAATGCCAATCCGAGAAGCGGATCCCAGCCTCGGCAAGTCCCGGGACGAGGTGATCATGGAAAATGATCTCTGCACGTTTGGCAAGGGTGTCGGCCTTTTTCCGGATCTCCCTGAGCGCTTCCCCCGGTGTCCTGCCGTCCGCTGCGGGCGCACTTACCCCCGCTTCGAGTTGGTCCTTGAGGCCAGCCACCCTGGTCTGGAAGAAGTCGTCGAAGTTGTTGGAAAAAATGGCCACGAACTTGGCCCGTTCCAAAAGGGGGAGCGAGGCGTCCTCGGCCATATCCAACAACCTGGCCAAAAAGTCCAGTTGCGAAAGGTGCTTGGATATGAAACGGCCCGGATCCTCCAGGGTCAGAACGGGGCGCATGGGAGCCGCAACAGAGCCACCGACGACTCCATCGTCGCTCCCGCTCTCGCCCAGAGCGGAGTCGCCGTCAACCAGATTGGACACAAGGCCAGGTTATTGCCCCTGGACACCTGGGGGAACCCTTATGGCTTGGCCTGGGCTACTTCCCTGCGCCGGGCCATTCGCTTGCGCACCACCAAAGCCACCACCACTATGACCAGCAGCCCAACGAAGTATGCCTCGTAGCGAACGACCTGGTGGTAGATGGCATTGAGGTGGTTGCCGGCGAGGTAGCCGACCGATGACCACACCCCCACCCACAGGCTGGCACCCAACAGGTTGAAGAACAGGAACTTCAGCCATGGCATCTCCGATATCCCTGCAATGATGCCATTGGCCTGGCGCAGGCCCTCTATGAAGCGGGCTATTGCAACCACCTTGCCACCATTGCGCCCGAAAAAGGCCTGTGCCTTGTCGAGGCGCTCCTCGGTGAGGAACAGATACCGGCCCCAGCGCAACGCCAACGCCCTGCCCCCGAAACGGCCAATTGCGTATCCCACGTTGTCGCCAAGAACTGCAGCTGCAATCCCAACTATGACGACCAGTGCTATGTTCAGCCGCCCTGCGCCCGCATAGACGGCCGCTGCCACCAGGGTGGTTTCGCCCGGCACCGGGACGCCAAAGTCCTCCAGGAATACAAATCCCGCCAGGGCCAGGTAGCCATAATGGTCAAGCACCGGCGCAAGGTCACGAAACACACCGGGCAACTGCGGGGAGGTCGTCAACCAATCCCTTCCCGAGATCTCCAGGATTCAAAGCGAGGCATAACCGGGGGGCTCCTTTGCGGCCAGTGACTACTGCCAACGTTACCGCCGGGGGCCTCAAGCCAAACCAGGCCAGCTACGCAGCACTACTTCTCCCCCGCCAGGCCGGAAAGGATGTCCTGGGACAGGTCCTGGGTCGCCGCCGCCAACACATAACGGCGCTCCCCCTCCTCAAGGGGGAACAAGGCGCCCTTCGCCCTGTCAAAGATGACCGCACCTGCCTCCTGGCACACAAGCATCGCCCCCAGGTAATCCCATGGGGCCAACCCCGAGGCGAAGGTGACATACGCGTCCATGGAACCATCGGCCACCGCGCAGATCTCCAATGCCGAAGCACCCATAACCCGGTACTGCTGCCACGGCAATGGGCGCTCCGGCCAGCCATTCACCCCGATGATCGCCTCGGATGCCGATTTGGCGGCCGATGGGGTTATCGGCGTGCCGTTGCGGCGGGCGCCTTGGTTTTTGACCGCCTCATAGCGGGTGCCGGTCGCCAGATTCGCCACCACCGCTACCAGCGGTCCGCTTTGGTCCACCACCGCAAGGCTGGTAGCAAAGTAGGGGACGCCGCGGGCTGCATTGGTGGAGCCGTCCACCGGGTCGACCACGACTGTCAACTCCCCGCCAAAGGTATCCCCGGTCCGCTGAGCTTTGGGCTTCCTTCCGGACTCCTCGCTCCAAATTGACAACCCGGTCTGGCCGAACACCTCCGCTAAAGCCTGGTCTGCCGCCAGGTCACACCGGTACTCGCCCTCCCGACCCCCGGTCGGGCCCCAGTCGTCGAGATCCGACAGTGCCTCACCCACCCGGTCCACCCCGAGGTGCAACAGGCTGACAAGCTCCTCGTATCCCAACTTCGCTCCCTTGCACCAGCTTTGCGGGGCGGACGATGACCCCGGTTCGCCATCAACGTAGTGGCGAGGCCAAAGCGCCAATGGCGGCGGCAACTTCGGCATCGCCGCGCTTTAGGCTTGTTGGGCGTGGCAGTGATCGACGTCCCGGGTTTTGTTTCCGAGCTGAAAGACCATGCGGTGGATCATGGTTTCCACGTTCACGACGAGCGACACTTCGTAGAGACCTACTCACTCCGCCAGGTTTGGGAGGTCGACTTACACCCCGAAGAAGGCTGTGGTGGCCCACTCGACCTTCATCTGGCCTTAGAGGTTGAACCCAGGGTGCTACTGGCATTCGAAGATGCCGTCATGGACCTCCCCGAGGATGCCGACCCGCCAGACGACTGGTTTTTCTCGCTCAGCTTCACCTGGAGCCTCCCCCCTCTCCCCGACGGACCCGACCTCCTCAGGCTCGCCATCGACCTGGCTGGGATAGGGGGCATCGAACTCCCCCTGGAGGTCTCCGCCATCGATTCCTTTGCCGCGCCGACCGACGCACCCGAACGCAGGCTGACAATCGTGGCCAACCGGAGAGTCTCCCTGGCGCGCATCCTTGCCGGGGAGGAACTCCTCTGCGACGTATTCGACAAGTCCTTGGCGGTCAGCCGCTTCCTCCTCGATGCTGCACCGGGCTGGCTCACGGGCGGATGAAGCTCATCCTTGCCGGCTCTGTGCCACCCGGGGTGTCCCGGCGGGGCCGGGGGACGTTATACCTTGCGGCAATGGCGGCTGCCCTGTCGGGCTGTGGAGGGGCTTCGGCCCGGACAGAGGCCCATATTGCATGCCGGCACGTCGCCGCCAGCCTTGCCACCCTTCGCCACCCAACCGGAGCCGCGCAGAGCTCCGAGCAACGCTCCAGGGCTCTGGTGGAACTCCGCCAAGCCCTCCCGCCAGCAGCACAGGCGGCCGCTCAGTCCCCCCGCTACGGCCCGCTGGCGACGACTTTGAGCGAGTCGAACCGGGTGCCCGAACAACGCCTGATCCATGCATTGCGCGCCGAGTGTTCCAATCCCGGCCCAACGCAGTTCCCGACCCTAAAGCCCTGAAGGGCTGAGCGAAAACCGCTCCTGTCGAGCCCTCGGCAGGCCAACGAGGCGACTCTTGTGCCCACGACGTCTCGTCGACTTGGGAACAGCTTTTACGAGGCGGCTCCGAAAGCCGCCCTCAAGAGGAAGGCGCCTCTAGGTACTTCGCCGAGACGACCTCGCCGTCGCGGTAGCGGAGAACCCAAATAGAGCCCTTGGCATCCCGGAGCACCGGGGGAAGCTCCACGCCTTTTGATGCAAGGGAGACAAGCACCCTTCGCACGACATCTCCATGGGTGCAAAGAACCGTTGACTGGTTGGCCAGAAACATCCCATCAAGCAGTGCCGCCCCGGAACCCTCCTGCAAGCGGGCTTCAAGATCGATGGTCATGGCGAACTTTTCCGCAAATGGCTCGACGGTCTGCACACAGCGTAAAAAGGGGCTGGAGAGAACGCGGGTGGGTGAGAACTTTGCGAGCCGGCCCACCAGAGCCTCGGCCTGCCGCCTCCCCTTGTGGCTCAAGGGGCGTTCGTCGTCTGGCCCGTCCCAGGATCCGCGGCTCCCCGCATGCGCATGGCGCACCAACAGAGCCACCCCGTCCTCCTGGATCAGCCGGCTATGACGGGATGCCATTCATCTCTCATTGCAGGCTTGCGCACCCAGGCGAATCCCGACACCAATGGCCTAGCTCCCTCCGCCGGCACCCAGCGCCTGCCAGGCACGCCGCACTGCATCGGACGGCTAGACACTACCGGGGTTTGGCCCATGCCGAGCCCGGGTCCCCCGCCCTACGACGTCGTTTGATGGGAGACGATATCGGCCTCGAGGGGAGCGAGGTTCGACCCGATCTCTGCGATTGTGTCATGGTCGACGCCGGCGATTTCAAGGGCCTGCACCAGATGTCCGACGACTTTGCCGAATGCCTCGGGGGTGACGCCAAGCCCAGCATGGGCCTCGGCCATGGATCGTCCCGCATAGGCCTCCGGGCCACCCAGCGCAGCGGCAATAAAGCTGCGCTGGTGGCCCTTGAGCCTGGCGAGGGAGACTCCGTCGAAGTAGGGGGCGAGGGAGGGGTCGGAGAGGACATTGTCGTAGAAGATGTCCACCACCGCCGATACCGCTCCCGCCCCACCGATGCTGTCATAGATAGCCATGCCGACAGTCTCTGCCGGCAGTGTTACGGAACGACGTCGGCACCGCTGCGGCCGAATGACCACACCTTTCACCTCGGGCCAGGCCGGGGTGTCGAGCCAGAAACCATTCCGAAATCATCCATTGACTACCTGGTCCAACATTGGACAGCAGGGCCAGGACCAAGCCCGGCGAAGGAACGGATCAGGCCTTGGACAGCTGGACCATCATGCCACCGGCCAAGCGAGTACCACTCGGCTGGTTGACGACGATCCGCACGGCCACTCCCCCAGCGGTGCCCGACTTCCCGAACATCACCGGATAGGCCATGCTTCCATTGGCAGAGGTCTTGGCCTGGGTGGCAGAACTAGATGAACTCATAGCGCCCATGGACGAAGATCCCATGGCTGATGTGGCCATTGTTTTGGGAGTGACCGAAACCGCCGCCCCCGAA
>JAKAOS010000073.1 GCA_021823165.1 Actinomycetes bacterium
CTGGACAGGGACATCAATGCAGCCCTGACCCTCCGTGGCAGGCAGGAGGAACAGCAAACCAGTCCTGGACCAGTTGGGTCCAGCGCCCCTGTGGATACCCAGGCCACCGAAACGGTGGCACAGACCCAGGGTCGGTCCAAGAAGTCTTTGGACGGACGAGCACATGTAAGACCACGCAGTTCGGCCGTGTGCGGTGAGGCGAGAATCAAAACTCCGCAAGGAGAAGAGTGGCGTGATCACTATTGATTACTCACTTTGCAACGGTGCATCTGGGGCCGAGTCTTCGCACTCGCTTGCAGCAGGCCACCTGGAACGGTGCTCATCCGAACACTGCGCGTTGGGCAGGGCGACCAGGGGTTGTGGTCTCCAGGTAGAACAACGACCCGGCCAGCGGCTCCTTCTCCAGGGCCGCCGGTGAAAGTCCTTCGCGCGCCGAGGCGAAATAAAGGTGTCGCAACTCAGGCCCGCCGAAAGTCAACCCGGTCGGTTGTGAAACGGGAACGGCTATGTGCTCCAGCAACCGACCCCCGGTGTCATACCGCCTAATGCACCCACCACCCCACAGGGCGACCCAGATCGTGCCCTCGGCGTCCAGGACCATGCCGTCGGGCTCACCGTGACGCGCCGGTATCTCGAAGAGTCGTTGCCGTCCGATGATTCCCAATGGCTCCTCGCGGATCCACCAGTGGTCTATTCCACGGTCATAGCTGTCGATGTGGAAGAGCTGAGCTCCATCGGATGTGAAATCCAACCCGTTGGAAACAACCATGTCGCCGGCGACCCTGACGATGTCATCGGGGCCGGAAATCACATACAGGCCACCCAGTGGCTGACGCTCAGCGATGTCCATGGATCCGGCCCAGAGGCGGCCGTGGGGATCGACTCGCGCGTCGTTGAACCGCTCCCTTTCACCGCTAAAGACTTCTGGCCACTGCGACAGTTGGTCCCCACTCGAGCTGCATACTGCGACTCGGTTCCTCAGGCAGAGCACAATCCCCCGGGCGCCGAGTGCGACGGCGCCCACCAGGTCGGGCATCTCGGCGGAGGTGTCATTTCCGGTGGCGGGATCGAAACGGTGCAGCACACGTCCCGTAATGTCCACCCAGTACAACAAGTTCTCCTGGGGGTCCCATAGGGGGGTTTCCCCCAGCGATGCAGTTGCACGAAAAGCAACCTGCCATCGGTGGTCCTCCACTCTACCGGCTCACTTCGACGGCGCAATTGCCTGGGTCTGGGTCCAGGTGTAGAAGTCGCGGGCGGCCTTGCCCTGCTCCCGTGGACCATAGCTAGAGTCCTTAATCCCTCCGAATGGTGCGTGGAAGTCCACACCTGCCGTCGGGGCATTCACCCGGAACAGCCCAGTGGCGATCCGGTCCCCGATCCAAAGCGCCTTGTCCAGCTCTGAGGTGAACACCGAAGCCACCAGCCCGTAACGGACCCCATTTGCCAACCGGATCGCGTCGTCATCGTCCCTGGCAGACAGGATGACCGCGAACGGTCCGAAGGTTTCCACTTGTGCCAACCGATGCTCCCCGGCCAACCCGTCGACCAGAGTTGGCGGCACGAAGTACCCGGCCCGTGCCGCACCCGGGTCCAATCCCCCGGTGAGCACCCGGCCGCCGGATGCCGTCGCCTCCTCACGAGCATCCATGACCACCCTTGCTGCGGCGTCGGAGATCACCGGGCCCATCACGGTGTCAGCTTCGCTGGGATCACCGATCACCAGGCTTTCGATGGCGGAAACCAGCGCATCGGTGAACGATCCGGTATCACCGACAACAATGACCCTGCTCGTGGCGGTGCACTTCTGCCCGGCGAAACCCATGGCCGCTGCCGCCACCATGCTGGCCGCTGTAGCCAGGTTTGCGTCGGGATACACAATGGAGCAGTTCTGCCCACCCATCTCCGCCTGAACCGGGATGTTTCTGGCCGCCCCTGTCCGGATCACGCTCTGGCCCACGGTGGTGGACCCCGTGAAAGACACCGCCATCGTGTTTGCCACCACGGCCTCGCCGGTAATCCGATCACCGGGAACGACGGCAAATAGGTCGGCCGGAAGACAACTGTCAAAGAGTTCTTTCAGACGCAGCGCCGTCGCAGTAGCGGCCGGAGCCGGCTTCAGGACCACAGCGTTTCCATATGCCAGCGCAGGCGCCGCTTTCCAAATCGGGATCGCTACCGGGAAGTTCCACGGTGTCACCAGCCCCACTACTCCATGGGGACGGCGGCGCGTGAGGGTCAACCCGCCGGGGATGGTGGAGGGCAAAGACTCCCCCTCGGGGTCAAGAGCAGCCTGGGCGTAGTAGCGGAGAATCGCGACGCCACGCGCCACTTCGCCACGCATCTCGGCCCGGGGCTTGCCGACCTCCCGAGTAGCGAGGGAAGTAACCTCCTCGCTCGCCGATTCAAGTGCACCGGCGGCCGCCGACAGGGCATTGGAGCGGGCCTGTGCACCCGATGCGGCCCATTTGCGTTGCGCTATGAGCGCCTTGGCCGCTACGGCCTCGACCTGGACCGAAGAGGTCTCAGAAAAGCCCACAACGACGTCACTCGGGTCGTAAGGACAGACACTTCGCAACTGTTCCACCACCAAGCTGCTCCATTCTGGCATTTAGGGGACATGGGAGGCACTACTTGCTTACGCCAAGGGTCAGACCCGCTCGCAGGTGCCTCTGGAACAGTAGGTACACCACAATCGCAGGTAGGGCCGAAAGCAATGCCCCGGCCATTAGGACCGGTATTGAAACCACTCGCCCAGAGGACAGGACACCCAATCCGACGGTGATCGTGCGGTTGCCGGGTTTCTGCAAAAAGAGCAGACCCACCAGCAGGTCATCCCAAATCTGGATGAACTGCAACACAACAACGGTCACGATCGCCGGGCGCGCCATGGCCAGGGCAATCCGGAAGAACACCTGTCCGTATCCGAGACCGTCACAAAGCCCCGCCTCGATAACCTCGTCGGGAAGGCCGCGAAAGTAGACCGTCATAAGAAAAGTCGCAAATGGAGTCCCTAAGGCTCCATAGACCAAAATCGCGCTCAAATAGGTATTAATCAAGCCAACGTGTGCAAGATTCACATACTCTGGAATGATGATCGACTGAACAGGGATCATCATGCACCCAATGATCCCCAGAAATACTACGCCCTGAAAGCGGAAATGTATCTTTGCAAAGCTAAATCCTGCCATCGACGATGCAACGACAATTATTGCAATGGCACCTACCGCTATGAGCGCCGAATTCTCCATCTCACGCCACGCCGGAATTGCAGCAAACAGACGGCTCCAACTGGCCGTTGAAAAACCGCCTTTCGCCAAGTACTGATTGGAACTCATGAACGAGTACTTGAGCATGAAGTAAAAGGGGTAAAGCATCACCGCAGTGATCGCAGCCAGAAAAACGAAGATGGCACCCTGGGAAATCTTGCGCCGAGGCAAGTACCGCGAAGGGCTCGCCGGTTTCATGGGGGTTTGTACCGTAGACATCAGTGTTCGCCCCTCAGTAGCCTTAACTGGATAACGCTGATCCCGAAAAGAAGGGCGAACAGGACGACTCCAATCATCGCCCCCGTTCCGAAGGCTCCCTGGCTGAAGGCTTGTTGATAGATGAAGAACTCCAATGTTGTGGTTCCATAATTAGGTCCGCCACCAGTCATGATGAAGATGAGACTGAACAATGCCGTGAATGCAGTGATGACTGTTAGCACGAAACTAAACTGGAAATATCGCTTTAACAGCGGCAACGTAAGATATATAAAGCTCGTTATCCGTCCGGCGCCATCGATGGCCGCTCCCTCATAGATCGTGGGATCTATTGTCGCCATCCCGGTCAAAAAGATGATCGTATTCGTGCCGACCATTGACCAGACAAAGGTCGCCGCAACAGCAACGATCGCCGTACCGGGGTTGGCGAGAAAGTCGCTCCGCAAAAAGCCTAGACCGACTAAACTCAACAGGTTGTCAATGGCCCCGGGATTAGCGAATACTCTCACCGCCACCATACCGATCACTACCCATGAAATAGCAGTCGGCAGAAAAATCAGAGATCGGAACACCCGCCATCCAAACGGCTTTTCATTTATGAGAGCGGCTATTACAAGCGGAACGAAGATGGCCACGGGAACTGCAAGAAGCAGCAGCCCGTTGTTTTCCAACACCCGCCAGAATGTGGGATTGCGAAACAGGGTTAGATAGTTGCTGGGCCCGACCCAGGTGGCGGTGATGCCGTTCCAAGCGGTCATCGAGTAGTAGATCGCCTGGATGATGGGGATCGCTATGAGGGTGCCGACCACCAGCGCAGCCGGCATCAACAGCAGGATCCCGCTGCGCCCGCGACTGGCCTTTAACGACCTGGCCTTCGACAAGACAGACCTGCGCGGCGTTACTGGTTCGCTCCGTTCCAAGAGGTTTGCGGTCACCTAGATCTCCCTGGAGTGAAGCGGGTTGACGGGTGCTGGGCCGGGGGGCCTTCCGAGCCCAAGCGCATGGGCCAGGGGCGCGGTGCGCGGTTGGCCAGTTGCCACTCGCTAGCCCCCGTAGCTTCCCCACGTGGAGCCTCGTTGCGCCGGTGGCAGAGCGGACCAGGCAGCCTCAAGTTTTCCTGCCGCGGTCCTCGGGCTCATTTGCCCCGCAAGCAATGCCGGCAGGATGGTGCTACCCGCGGTGACGACGCTGGGCTGCACGACGTTGTCCAACATCGGATAGTGGCTAGCCCCGCTTCCCAGGGCCAGCATGGCCCGGCTGACCGGGTCGGAGGTGGAAACACCCTTCACGTCGGGTATGAGGCCTGATGCAGCGATGATGTGTCCGGCCTGGGCAGTCGTCAAGAAGTTGAGGAACTCAGCTGCAGTTGTTTTGTGGGAGGAGTAGCTCGTCATTGCGAAACCATCGCCCGGGTACTGCACGATGCCCTGCTGGGGAGCGTTCGAGAAGGGAGGGACAAAGACCCCGAGGTTCTTCCCGAGCAACTTCTCGAGGGTCGCTGTGTCCCAGTTGCCTTTGATCAGCATCGCCGCCTTGCCCTGCCCGAAGGTGGTCAGCGAGTTGATGGCCGTCACTACATTTTTGTTGGTATAGCCGCTGGAATAAAGGCGCTGCCAGTTCGCGAGCTGAGACACCACCCGAGGCGACGTCCAGCGGACGGACCCGTTGTAGAGGCCCTGCCACTTCGAGAGTGGATAACCGCCCATCATCATGTAGCTCAGGTCATACCACGGGTAGAACTCCGCTCCCAGGCTTTGCGAGCCACTGCCGTAATCGAGGCAGGTAATACCAGCTGCTTTGAACTTGGCACAGTCGCTGAACAACGCACTCCACGTTTTTGGCACAGAGGAGATGCCCGCCTGGCGGAACAGAGCCTTGTTGTAGAAGCCGATGTAGAACTGGTCTTCGAGTGGAATCACATACGATCCGGCGGAGGGGTTGAACCCCGGTGCGGTCCATTTCATGCCGCGCATACGAGCAAGGCTGGAGGCAGGTACATAGGACTTCAGGTTTTGCAGATAACCCTTGTACTGCAACGTAAACAGGCCGGTCCACATAACGGCCAGGTCCGGCCCCGTATGCGAAACCGCTGCGGCCTGCAGTAGGGAGAAGTAGTTGCTCGCTGGTTGGGCAACGTCCTTGATGGTGACGTTGGGATGGATTTTCTCGAAGGCGGTGATGAGATTCTGGGTAGCTGTGGCGTTGGCCTCCGTCCCGTAGTTCTGCCACAGCGTCAGGGTGACTGGTGCCGTCGACGCCGTTTTCGAGTTCTTCGTTGGGCTCGATGTCGATCCGCATGCCGCGGCAAGCGCTGACACGCTCAACATGGCAGCTGCCGCGCGGAAGTTGATTTTCATTCTGGGCTCCCCTCTAGTTGATCCGTCGCCGTATGGTCAGCGCCACTCGGTGCATCGTGTTCATCTCACGACCTCCCCACGGTCGGTTCCACAAGGGAAGGTCGCAGGCCGGGCCGAGTCTGGAGAAAGTCGAAGTCGCAGCCAAGAGGCGCCTGGGAGACGTGGCTGCAGTAGAGGGCCACCCAGCCGCGGAGGTCGGAGGAGGCGGGCGGGACCCAGCGGAGTCGCCGCTCCTGTAGCTCCTCCTCTGTCACCTCGCAGGTGAGCAAGCCAGCCTTGACGTCAAGGCAAACCATGTCGCCTGTCTGCAACAACGCCAGCGGACCGCCGATCGCGGCCTCGGGAGCGACATGGAGCACGACGGTTCCGAAACTTGTCCCGCTCATCCGAGCGTCGCTAATGCGCACCATGTCGGTCACGCCCTGGCGGCGGAGATACTCCGGGATGGGGATCATGCCCCACTCGGGCATTGCGGGACCACCGACGGGCCCGCACCCACGTAGGACCAAGACGGAATCTTTGGTAAGCGCCAACGCCGGATCATCGATGCGGTCCAGCATCTCCTGGTATCCATCGAAAACCATCGCCGGACCGGTGTGCTGCTGCAGGGATTCCTCGGCGGTGGAGACGCGAATTATGGCGCCGTCTGGGGCGAGGTTTCCTTTGACGACGCAGATCGAACCCTGTGCAAACTTGGGGGACTCGGGGAGGAGAATCGGGTGGCCCGGTGGCCGAGCACTGGCGACTATTTCGCCGAGGCTGTGGCCGGACATCCCGCCGGTATCGAGATCTAGATATGCCGCGATGCTCTTACACAGGGTGGGCACGCCGCCCGCAACGGCAAAGTCCCCGATCAAGCCCGTGCCCGTAGGCTCGACGTCCACCACCACGGGCACCGATGCGCCAAGGGTCGCGAAGTCATCCAGCGATAGGTCGATGCCGGCTCTTCGTGCCATTGCCGTGAGGTGGATAACTGCGTTGGTCGATCCGCCGGTGGCGGATAGGACTCGGATTGCGTTTTCGAAGTTGGAGCGCTTCAACACCTCAGAGGGATGAAGGCAGTCGCGCGCCAGCAGTGTGATCCGCTCACCTGCTTCCCGGGCGTGCTCTGCGATCTCAGCGCAGTCCGATGCAAGCGTCGCCGAGCCCGGGAGCGACAGGCCCAAAACCTCGGTCAGTATCGCCATGGTGGATGCGGTGCCCATGGTGTTGCAGGCCCCAAGTCCCATCGAGAGTGCCTGCTCGAACCCTGCCCATGTCGCATCATCGATCTCGCCGACTCTGCGACGCTCCCAGTACCGCCAAAGGTCTGTCCCACTGCCCAGCCGCTCCCCGGCATAACAGGCCGGGGGCCTGGAGCCCCCGGTCACCACCAGGAAGGGGAGGTCGGTGCTCAATGCACCCATGACCATTCCCGGAACCGTCTTATCGCAGTTGGCGAGAAGGACCACACCGTCGAGTGGGTTGGCTCGGAGCATCTCCTCGATCTCGATCGCAAGAAGGTTCCGGTAAAGCATGGCGGTCGGCTTCATGAGGTCCTCGCCAAGGGACATGGCGCAAAACTCCATCGGGATACCACCGGCCGCCTCGATGCCCTCGCGCACCGCAAGCGAGAGGCGACGTAACGGCACATTGCATGGGTTCAAGTCACTTGCGGTGTTGGCAATGCCGATCACCGGTCTGGCTTCGTCCCTACGTAGGGCGACGCCCACGCTGCGCATGGCGGCACGCGACGAAACCGCCACCTCACCGTCTCCGCTCAGCCACCGTGACGATCGGAGTGGGGCGGTGCCGAGGCGAGCCGGCGGATTGGTCATTGCGCGCCGTGCCCCTCTTCGGGTGCGGCTGGCCGGCTCTCGGGGATGCCGAGGCCTGTGGCACCCGGTTTGGACTGAAGGAGGTTGACCCCCGAACGATCCAGCCATTCCAAGGCGACCGCCGCTCGATGAACCTTCTCGGTGGCTGCCAGGGTCGCTTCGGATACCAAATGGGCACCGCTTGGATAGAGGGCGGGGGCATTTCGGAGCCCGAACTTCACATACATAGGACTGCCGACCGAGATGAGCTCGCTTGCCTCGTGACCGCGAACGACACCACCGAGTGAGTCTGATGACTCGACATAGAGGTCGATTGGCAGTGCGGAGCTCGCTCGGAACTCATAGAGCTGGCCCAGGGTGACATCGGAGGGGACGTTGATTGTCGAGGCGCCCAAACGCTGCAAGACCCTGAAGGCCGCAGGGTTGGAGGGGGCTATAGCCACCGACGCCTTCCACACCACCGACGCCGGCAGGTCGCCGCGATCCTGCACCTGGCCCAGCAGGTCAAGCAGTCCGATGTCGGCTACCAAGAACCCCCGGATGCCTTCTTCGACGGCGCGCTCCACGTCATCGATGGCGTAACGGAGTTGGCGCAGGGACCGCGCCTGGGAGGCGATCGCCGACCCACCATGGGCACGGTTGTGGTTGCCGATGTCGAACTCCTCTCGCGGACCGATGAAGAGAGACACCTCCAGGCCGGCCTCCCGGCCGATCGCCGCCATGTCACGCAGCTCACTGCGGGACAACAGCATTGCGCCGCTTCCCTGGGAGACCCGGTTGACCGTTATGCCCTCTTTCGCTGCTGCGGCGAGGACTGCCTCCAGGACGGCGGGGCCTTCCACTGATGGGATCTCGATACGGAAGTGCGCGTCGTCGGGAAAAGTCTTGTCGCTTGCGGCCGGTATCGGTTCTCCGACCATGCCGAGTTCCGCCAAGTACCTATCGATGGACACCGATGTCTCCCTTGTTCGGCCTAGAGCTCCAAGACACCTGCGATGACGCCACCGCCCGGGAGGGCGAGGGTCGGCCAGCTGAGTGGAGGAGTCAGGTTGATGGGACCGCCGGGGGCAATGAGGAAGGAATCCTCGAGCTTGCAACCTCCCGCCAGTGAAGGGTTGAAGGCGATCGCCTGGCCGGCGATGACGGGGGCATCGAACCACGGCGAGTCTGATTGGATTGGAGCAATCTCGAACTCCCGCTGCTGATAGCCGATCGGACCACCCTGGAAATGTTCGGACCAGGCCTTGGGATGGCCTTCTCTGCTATAGGCATCATCCAGCGAGCGGTATAGCTCGCCGTAGCGGCCTGCGGTTTGGGTTGCCACAAGCACCGCCGACTGGATCCGGGACAGGGCCAGGTACCGCTCACGGTCCAAACTTCCCAAAGTGCCGACAGAAACCGTCCGGGTCACAGCGATGTGGAGCCCTTGGCGGCGGCCAACCACAACATTCATGAGAAGATCCTTGACGGCTCTCCCCGAAGCGCTCGGGTGACGAAAGCGACGGACCCGGTCGTCACCCCCGACGATGACGACTGATGGGGTGATCCCACGGCGTTCCAGCTCGAAAACCAGCCCCGCCTGGACTTCGAGGTCGGTACTACCGGCCTCGAAGCCAGCAAGGGAGTCCTCCAACGCAGAGACGGTGTCGCCACCCAGGGCACGCAGCCGAGTTTGACCAAGCTCTGTATGGGTCATCCGGAGACCAACGACATGAGTTGTGCAGTCAATACCGAACGGCTGCCCAAGATCGGACGCGACCTGTGCCGGCTCCGCGCCAGCGAGGTGGACAGCGACGCTGATGTACTCATCGCTCCCATACCAGGGGACGGTCACGAGGTCGAAGTGCGCCATCTCCACCGGATGCTCCTCCAGCAGCCTGGGGGCCTCGACCACGTTGGTGATGAGATGGGAACGTGTGGCGGTCACGACAATCCACATCGATTCGACCTCTGCCGAGCGGTCGATCATGGGATTTATCCCGGCGCTTGCCCACGCCACATTGCCAGCGCGGCCCAGCACCACTCCACCGAGGCCCGCAGCGGCCAGATAGCCCCGCAGCCGCGCAAGGACATCGGCTATGTGGGCATCCACCAGGTTCGCCGCCTCTGAACCAGAAGTCATTCCTCGTTCACGTTCTCTTGTGCCGAACAGCGTTTTATATCACCTAACCCTAACATCGCAGGCAATCGGCTGTCCAGGAATGTGTGGCACCGAGGATTCGATAAGGGCTTGGTTGTGGTCCACATCCAGCTGCTCAGTTGAGCTTGCATTCAGTGGCATGTGGCTAGCCAGCAGTTCGGCTGCCAGGCGCTTCCGGATCCGGCTAAGGTTTCGCTGGGTCTACTAGCTGTTCGGCATGGCCAAACGGCTGCAAGATATGGAAGGCTCGGGGGTGATGGTGGCAGACGACGTGACTACTGGCGGACGTGCCCGCTACCGGGTCCGGAGTGTCGAACGGTCGTTGGATGTGATCGAGTTGATCGCTGACAACTTCCGCGACGGCCGGAGCGTGACCGAGATCGCTCGGCATCTGGGCGTATCGAAATCCTCGGCCTATGCCATGGCACAGACGTTGTGCAGCCATGGCTTCCTCCGGGAAACCCAACCTGGACCGAGATACCACCTGGGGCTTGCGTTGCTGCGCCTCGGCGATCTGGCCGCCGAAGGAGTGCCGCTGAGTGAGGTCTGCCGGCCGGCCCTGGAGCAGTTGACTGCCAAGACCGGCCTCACGGCAAGAGCGGCCATTGCCGACAACGGCTACCCAGTTTTTATCGACCGCGTCGATGGTCCGGGGGCGGTTCGGTTCCACACCCTGCTGGGCACCCGCGAGGCGCCGCATGTGACCGCTGCAGGTAAGTCCATCCTTGCCAACCTGGACGAGTCCGAGGTTGTTCGGATCTGCACCGAATACGGGATGGAGCGGCACACGCGCAACACCATCACCGAGCTGCCGGTGCTCTTCGAAGATCTCGAACGTGCCCGGCGGCAGGGATACTCAGTGGACGAGGAGGAGGACGTGGAGGGGATTTTCTGCATTGGCGCGCCCTTCTTCGATCACAATGCAAAGTGCGTCGGCGCCCTGTCGGTCACCGGGATCAAAGCCGACGTTCCCGCCTGGCGGATACAGGAGCTGGGCGATCTGGTTGCCGACCAGGCTGACCTAAATGACCAAGATTTC
>JAKAOS010000074.1 GCA_021823165.1 Actinomycetes bacterium
AGCGGCGTCGGGATTGGAATTCGACATGAGCAGGTCGGCATAGATGAAGGCCAGATCCCCCACCAGGATCGCTACGCCCTCCCCGAATCGCCGGCTGTCACCCCTCCAACCGGCGGCAAAGTGGCGGCCCTCGTAGTCCGCATGCACGCTCGGCATGCCCCGGCGATGGGTAGAGGCATCCATGACGTCATCGTGGATAAGGGCAAAGCAGTGAACCAGTTCCAGTGCCGAGGCCGCATCGATAATCCTGGGGTCGTCGGGGGACCCACCGGCCCCGACGAATGCCCAATAGCAAAAGGCCGGGCGGAGCCTCTTGCCGCCGGCTGCAACCAGGCCGGCCAGGGATGAGAGCGGGTCGCCGGCCTCTGGGCCGAGGGCGGACCATCGCGCTGCTTCCCCTGCAAGGAGTTCGGAGATCCTCGCATCTACCAACTTGGCGATCTCCGCCAGGTTCGACGATGCGCCCAACTCCAAAAGATCCCAGCAAAACTCCTCGGTGCAGCCCTCGGACGGGGCGGGGCCGACTACGGCCGGCATTTCACTCATGCTCCGGTCGAACACAGTACTCACAGCTGGAGGAGTCCTCCCCGGCGGCCGGTCCACACCGGCGCACCAATCAAATGGCACGTAGGTAAGTGCTCTGGGTAGGCTCCGGTTCGCGGTGCCACCAAAGAACCTCCCAAAGATTACCGCTTGGTTAAGCAATCGGCCAAATGCACCGGCGCAGGAACCTCGAGCCTCTAAGGAGGATGCGTGCCCAAACGTTCAGCAACCACCGCCTGGCAGGGAACCCTGGAGCAGGGCAGCGGCAGGGTGACGCTGCAAAGCTCGAAGATCGCGACCTACGACGTCTCTTTCCCGGCCCGTGCCGCAGATGAGGCGGGGGGCATAACCAGCCCAGAAGAGCTCATCGCCGCAGCCCACAGCGCCTGTTATGCAATGCAGTTCTCCGCCCTGGCCGCAGAGGCAGGGGGCGTGCCGGTGACCCTTTCGGTGAATGCGGAGGTGTCTTTGGAGGCCGACCCGGCGGGAGGCTTCCGCATCGGGGGAATCGTCCTTCAGGTGTCGGGCAGCGTCGAGGGCCTCGACGCTGGCGGCTTCGAGCGGGTGGCCCAGCAGGCAAAGGACACCTGCCCGGTCAGCAAGGCCCTTTCAGCGGTGCCCATCACCCTTCGCGTGGAATCGTGATGGCCGCGGGAGCCGTTGCCCTAGGCGGCGGGAGCGGGGGCCGAGGTCTTCGCGCTATCGGTGGAGGAAGGCTTGGGAGCCTCGGCACTCGCCCTGTTGCTGGACGGAGTGCCCCCACTCGAAGACTTGTTGGCCGAACCCGACGAGGAACTCCGGGCGTCGTTTCGATAAAAGCCGCTGCCTTTGAAACTAATGCCAACTGACCCGAATACCTTGCGAAGGTTCCCACCGCAGGAAGGACACGCATTGGGCGCAGGATCGTTGAACGAGTGCACGACTTCCAGGTGCTCCTCACATGCCTTACACGCGTATTCATAGGTCGGCATCGACGTCCCGTCCTTCTCCCGCCTCGGCTCGCGGGTTTCTCAATGCATCGCTTTTCAGTCCTAGACCGCTAGCACTCTGCACTCTAGAGTGCCAGCCTAGAATACATGCCGACAAGTCCGTCGCAGGGCGAAGGGAGCAGCCGTGAACGGAGAGGTGCGCAAGGCAGTCATCCCAGCCGCCGGCCTCGGCACCAGGTTCCTCCCGGCGACCAAGGCGCAGCCCAAAGAGATGCTGCCCCTGGTGGATAAGCCGGCAATCCAGTACGTGGTCGAAGAGGCGATCTCTGTCGGCATAACCGACATCTTGATAATCACCGGGCGCGGCAAGCGGTCTTTGGAGGACCACTTCGATCGCTCCTTCGAACTCGAATACCACCTGGAGCAGGCCGGACACACCGAGCTTCTGAAATCGGTGCGCGCCATTGCAGAACTCGCCGACATCCACTACGTGCGCCAGGGTGCTCCTCTCGGCCTCGGCCACGCCGTTGCCGCCGCGGCCGACCACGTCGGTAACGAGCCCTTTGTGGTAATGCTCGGCGACGACATCATGGACCAGAGCTCTGGGGTACTTGCCAACATGCTCAAGGCCCATGAACGCCACGGGCGGTCGGTGGTGGCGCTCAAGGAGGTTCCCTATGAGGAAGTTTCCGCCTACGGCTGCGCCGAGGCAGAACCGGTGGAACCTGGCCTGGTCCGGCTCCGAGGGCTTGTCGAAAAGCCCAGCCCCGCCGAGGCCCCGTCGAACCTTGCCGTGATCGGCCGCTATGTCTTTACCCCTGCGATCTTCGAGGCCCTGAGACGGGTAAAACCTGGCAAGGGCGGGGAGATTCAGCTCACAGATGCCATAGGACTGCTCCTGGGCGAGCAGGCCGTATATGGATATGTATTCAGCAACGGCCGCTACGACACCGGCAACAAACTCGACTGGCTCAAGGCCACCGTGGAACTTGCCCTCCAGAGAGAGGATCTCGGCGAGCCCTTTGCCGAGTTCCTCCGCCAGAAGGTTGCTTCCCTCGACGCTTCCGAGCAGAGGGGGACCATGCCCGTGACAAAGGGCAGGCCGGGGACGACCAAGAAGACAAGGGGAGCCGAGATGACAGGGGCAACCTCGTGATTCCTTTGGAACAGGCCCAGGACTTCGTGCTTGGTTCCTGTGGTCCGCTTGCTCCCGTTGAACTACCCATTGCCCAATGCCTTTCAGCGGTGGCGGCCGAGGACGTCCACGCTGGCGAGCCGGTGCCGCCCTTTGACAACTCAGCGATGGACGGCTTTGCGCTGCGCCACGAGGACACCACCGACGCCCCCGTAGACCTCGCCTTGGTGGGCACCGTGGCCGCAGGGTCCTCCAGGCAGGAGCCCATCGGCCCAAAAGAGGCCGTGCGCATCATGACCGGGGCACCCATCCCCCCCGGGGCGGATGCCGTGGTGATGGTGGAGAACAGCGAGTCGGTCCTTGCCCAAGATGGAACCGAGATGGTGCGGATCCTCCTTCCCGCCGCAGCTGCAGACCACATACGCCGCGCCGGAAGCGACCTGGCCAGGGGTGAGATGGTCATGCGCCAGGGAACGGTGCTTACTCCGGCACATCTGGGGGTAATGGCGAGCGTGGGCAAGGCGAGTCTGAAGGTCTTCCCCTCCCCCAGGGTCGGAGTGCTCTCCACCGGTGACGAACTGGTCAGGCCGGGTGTCCCCCTCTCCTACGGGCAAATCCGCGACAGCAACCGCGTGGCGCTTCTGGCAAGCGTGAAGGCTTCCGGTTTCGAGCCGGTGGATTTGGGAAGTGCTCCGGACGATCCCATCGCCATCGAAAGCGCCCTGGCTGGAGCCACTGAGCTCTGCGACGCGGTCATCACCAGTGGAGGGGTCAGCGTGGGCGACTTCGACCACACCAAGGTGGTACTTGACCGCCTCGGCGGCGGCAGCGTGCGGTGGATGCAGGTTGCCATAAAACCGGCCAAGCCCTTTGCCTTTGGTCTCATCTCCAACGTCCCCGTATTTGCACTCCCCGGCAACCCGGTCTCTTCTCTCGTAAGCTTCGAGTGCTTCGCACGTCCCGCGCTCCGCCAGATGGCCGGCTACAGCGACCTTTGGAGACAGCGGGCACTGGCGATCGCCGACGAGGACCTCCCCCGCAAAAGCGACGGCAAACTGCACTTTGCCAGAGTGACGGCGGAAATGGGAGAGGACGGCACCTACCACATCCGCTCGGCCGGGGGGCAGAGTTCACATCAGCTTGGTTCCATGGCTGGGTCCAATGCCCTGGCCCTTGTCCCAGATGGGAACGGCATCCGCAGCGGAGAGCGGGTAAAGGTCTGGCTGCTTCGCTGTGGGTCCTGACATCGGAGCCTGCATGATCGTCTTGTATCGGCAGGCTCTAGGATGGTGAGGATGCCCGAGCGTCCCGTGCTCATCGACTCCTTTGGTCGACGCGTGTCCGATCTCCGCATCTCCATCACCGATCGGTGCAACTTCCGCTGCGGCTACTGCATGCCTGCCGAGGGTATGCAGTGGTTGGATCGCTCCGAACTGCTCAGCTTTGAAGAGATCACCCGCGTGGCGGCTATTTGCGTGGAGCGGCTGGGGTTCGAGGACATACGAATCACCGGCGGGGAGCCGACCGTGCGAGCACACCTGCCGGCATTGGTGGCGATGCTCTCGGACCTTAGAACCAAAGCCGCCTCCGCCTTCGACCTGTCCATGACCACAAACGGGGCCAGCCTCGCTCTGTTGGCGGGCGAACTGCGACGAGCGGGTCTCGACCGGGTGAACATCTCCTGCGACTCGCTTCACCCCGAACGCTTTGCCGAGGTGACGAGGCGGGATCAGCTCTCCCGGGTCCTCGATGGGATCGATGCCGCACTGGAAGCGGGCTTTTCGAAAGTGAAGCTGAACGTCGTCACCATGAGGGGGTTCAACGAGGACGAGGCCGTCGATTTCGCCCGGTTTGGGCGGGACCGGGGCGTGGAGCCGCGCTTCATCGAGTTCATGCCATTGGACGCCGATGCCAGTTGGTCGATGGAAAAGGTTGTTCCCGCATCCGAGACCGTCGATGCCATCACCAAGGTGTTCCCCGCCGAGGTTGTAGATGCGGGAGCCGATCCCGCACGCCGCTACCGCTACCTGGACGGCAAGGGTTCCTTCGGTGTGATACCAAGTGTCACTCAACCCTTCTGCGCAACCTGCGACCGCATGAGGTTGTCTGCCGAGGGCCAGCTACGGACGTGTTTGTTCTCCACATCGGAGCACGACCTCCGGGCCCTGCTGCGCTCGGGCGGCAGCGACGCCGAGATCGAGGCGGCAATCCGAACCGCGGTTGGCCAAAAGTGGGCCGGGCACCGCATCGGCAAGGTCACCTTTATACGGCCCTCCCGCAGTATGAGCCAGATCGGCGGATAAAGCGGGAAAGAGGTCCTGACAACCATCGCTTGACCCGGGGTTCGATGCCGTAGACTTGGGGCATGTCCGACCAGGCGCTTACCCATCTCGATCCACTTGGCCGGGCCCGGATGGTCGACGTTACCCCGAAAGAACCCAGTCATCGTCGAGCCCTGGCCCGCTGCAAGGTGAGCATGCTTCCCGAAACCACCGCGAAGGTGGCAAGCAACGCAATCACCAAGGGGGACGTGCTGGGCGCCGCCCGCATCGCCGGGATCCAGGCCGCCAAGCGCACTGCCGACATGATCCCCCTCTGCCACCCCCTCCTGGTCGGTTCGGTCTATGTGAACTTCACCATCGGCGAGGACTACGTTGAGGTCGAGTCGCAGGTCGAGACGATCGACCGGACCGGGGTTGAGATGGAGGCCATGATGGCCTGTGCCATGGCCGCACTCACGGTCTACGACATGTGCAAATCCGTCGACCGCTCGATGACCATTGGCGAGCTTGCTCTGTGGGAAAAGGTCGGCGGCCGCTCCGGCCAATGGCGGCGGCCCGGTTTCGAAGAACTCTCGGGTGAGTACTGAGGGACGCTCCTCGGCGTCTCGATTTCACACCCTCGGCTTTCTTTCGCCCCAATATTTCCTCACTGCCTCCAGGCGTTCTGATGGGAGACGATTCGTCCTCCCTGGATGTTGCCAGCCATCCCTGAACTAGAGGTTTTGCGGCCCCTCACCTGCACCTTTAGCCCCGGACATTTCGGTCAGAAATGAGCGAGAACCTCTGGCGGGGCGGACCCGGGACGTAGTAGACACTGGCAGTCCCCGAAGCGCAGGTCCACCCGAAGGGTGTGACATCGATGTAATCTTCGGAAGGGCATCGAGATCCAGGAGCTTTTCGTCGTGGTACTTGCCGTATTCGCGGTCCTGTGGGTGGCAGTTCTGTTCCCGATCCTCCTCCGCAAGCGCGCGGAGAGGGTCGTCGGGGTGTCGGTTGGCACCTTCCGCCATCAACTCCGGGTGCTACGACGAAGTGGGAAAGCAAAGATCCGTCCCGCCAACCGATTGCACGGCCCGGCCTTCGGACCAATAGAGGTTCCCGTGCTGGTCCCGGCGGAAACCGCAATACGGCCCTCGGTAACCGAGGCCGTGAACGAAGACTACGACTCCTACCCCACTTCGATGGGCGCTTCGATGGCGGCGAGTTGGGCGGCGGTTCCGGCACAGGCGCACGACGCCTACAGCTTCGAGACAGATGGGGAGCCCGCCGGCACATCGGCGGGGGGCGCTCCAAGACGGGAGGGGAACCCCCAAGACCGGGAGCGCATCGTTTCCATCAGGGCACAGCGCCTCAGAGAACAGCGGCGCCAGGCCGCCCGGATACGCGCCCAGCGGCGCCAGGCCGCGGTCTTTGCCGCAGTGGGCCTCGGCGGGACGGTGTGCATCCTCATCGGGTTGGCCTCGGGGCTCCATCTGCTCCTGGCAGCCGGCCTCTGCGCCGTGGCTGGCACCGCCCTGTATGTGCGGTCCCTCCACCGCACCTACCGCAACCACAGCGTCGCCTCCAGGCCCTCCAGTGAAGTCCGCTTCCTTTACGACCGTGCTCCCCAGGCCTACTCCTCCATGCCGGAGGATTACCACCAGGACAGGGCCCAAGCGGCTCGCTGAGCCGGTCGTAATCCAAGCCCTTACCCCGCCAGCACCTGGGCCCGAAGGATAAGGCTCAACCTCAGATCCAGACCTGTGGGCACCGCATCCACCAGGGTGCCGGCGATCATGAGCCCGGCTAGCATTGGGCGAAAAGCGGGGGTGTAGCTCAGCTGGTAGAGCACTACGTTCGCAACGTAGAAGTCGGCGGTTCGAGTCCGCTCACCTCCACTAAATGGTGGTTGCATAAACCCCCGACACGCGAAGTGTCAGGGGTTTATTACCCGGAGGTCGGGAGGCCCGGCCTCGCCTTCAGCGGGCGCCTTCTCGGGGTCTCGGACAGCCATGGCATACCGACGGCTCCCGTCGAGCGGGGCCAAGAGAGGCTCCGTGGCTAGCTCCTCGACTGGATCGGGCGATATGGCGTCGAGGTAGATCTTGGCAAACCAGGCCTGATTGTAGGTGCGTCGGTTGCCGAACGCCAGGGCTCGGTATCGCTGGCCGGTCGGCGCGCGATTGTCCATAACGACAGGCATGCCCCGGTTCGACAGAACAGCAACATCGGTCACGAGCTCAGCCACGGACTCCTCGCACATCCGCCGACGCCATGTGGATTCTGCGCAAGATCATGGCCTTCGCCCGGGCCAACGGCCTCTTCCCGCCCGGCTTCGACCCACTGAAGGCCTCGACGCGCCGCTGCCCGATCCGGCGGCGGCTCGTACCCGTCGGCCGGAGTGTCAGCCCCGGCCCCTCAGCCTGGCTGAGTGCGCCCAGATCGCCGCCCACCTCCACCCGGTCCACCAGCTCACCTTCTGGCTCCAGCGCGTCATGGGCCTTCGGATCTCCGAGGGCTTCGGCCTCCTCGTCGGCGACGTCGTCGACCTCGGCGACACCGGCGCCGTCGTCTGTGTCGGGAGAAAGCCCACCGCCAAGACCTCGGCGGGATCCCGGGTGCCGTCGTCCCGGCCAAGATGATGGAGCTGCTGCATGTCGCCATCGAGGCGTTCCACACCGACCCCGACACCGGCCAAGTCGACCCGACAGCTCGGCTCGTCCCCGGCATCCTCGACGACAACATCGCCGCCCAGATCTCGACCCTCCTCACGCCCACCACCCGCGCCGGCCACTGGGGAAGGACCAACCCACTCTCGTATCGGGCCGACCACGCGAACGCCGTGCTCGGCGCCGCCGGCTGGTTCGTCGAGCCCGGCGACCCCCACGACCCGCTCTGCAACGCCAATCGGGTCACCGACGAGCTCGGCATCGTCGCCACGAGCGCCCGGCGCTGGATGCGTGACGCCACCATCCCGAGCGTCGTCGCCCCCGACGCCAACGGCGTACCGGGGCGCTACAGCCGGCTCTCCGACGTCTGGGCCCAACGCGACCGGCTCGCTGGGGTCATCCACCTCACCGACCTCACCGAGGAACTCGGCGTCCGCTACGACGAGATCTACCGCTTGATGCGCCACCTAGGCCTCGCCCCCGCCCAGCAAGGGGCTCACCCTCACCGACGAAGAGGCCGAGGCGCTGCGAGCCGAGCACGCCCGGGTCCGTGCACTCCACCGTCGTTCGTGAAGCTCCCCATCGCCTCCCGTCAGCTCAAGGTGAGCTTCACTACCGTCCGGCTGCTCGTCGCCAATGGCGACCTCGCCCTCGACCCCGAGACCGATACCAGCGGCGCCGGCTTCGTCACCCGCACGTCGGTCCGAACCTGCTGCCTTGCCCGCAACGAGGCAAAGCACCCCAAGGCTCGATCCGTCGCCACCGTCCCCTCCCCGAAGGTCGTCCGCTTCACCGGCCTCGGACGCCGGGCGATCGTCGACCTCGTCCGCCAAGGCCTCCTCGAAGACCTCCCCGGCCGGCGCCCCACCTGCGAGATCACCACGACCAGCCTCGATGCCTGGCTGGCCTCCAGATGGATCTTGACCGACTGAGCACCGTCGCCGTTCCGGCCGGATCTACTCCAAGGCATCGGAGCAGCTCGGAGGCGAGTTCCAGATTTTCTAACACACGATGTCGCCGGATCAGACGTCGAGGTGTACAGTAAGATGTAAGGAAATCAGACAGGGAACGAACGCCGATGTCGGTCATCACTACCACGCCCACCATCCCGGACATCCGCCGGCACGTGCGCGCATCCGTGCTCGCCACCTTGACCGAGCACCTGACCATGAACCGGGCCCAGGTCGTCGGCTGCCTCGACGGGTCGGGGGAGGACGTGAGGATCGCGTCGCGTGTCGCCATCGTGGTGATCGCCCGGGTCCAAAAGGTCTTTGGCCTGAAGGACCTCGTCGACCCGAAGAAGCTCCTGCCCGAACAGGTCACGAGCATCCGCAGCGTCACCGAGTTGGTGATCCAGAGGCTGCAGGAGCACTTCCGCTGATGGCCTGCCTGATCGAGCGCCCGACCCTGTCACAAGCCTGGACTGCGGCGCTCTCCTCCACGCTCGACGCGGGCGGCCGGACCGCGCACCTTGCCGTGGCTTGGCGCGGCATGGACGAGGACCCGACGATCCGAGCGGCAGTCGACAGGTTCCTCGGGCAACGCCGGAAGGAGTACCTGGCGAACAGGGCGAAGCGAGGCCAGTGGGCGGTGTGGTCGGTAGAGACGGTCGCCAACACCATCTTCCCGGTGGACCTCTACCTCCCCGACAAGGGCGACGCCGCCATCGAGATGTTCACCGACCTCTACCTCGAGGGACGTGAGTTCGCTCGCAGCGTGTCGCCGGAGGGGGAGTACTGCGAACGACTGGTCGCCTGGCCCGGGCCGGACGGCCCGGTGAACCAGCTGGCGGTGCTGGCAAACAAGCTCCATCGCGTCCGTGACGCCGCACGAGGCGGCCGCGGCGCACTTAGCAGCGACTACGAACTCGCGTTCGCCCACCCCTCAGACTCGGCGGATCTGCGCGTCCAAGCTCCCGGGCTGAACAACAGCCCCTACGGCTTCCCGTGCCTTAGCCACGTCAGCGTCACCATCCACGACGGGGCGCTCCATCTCTCGGCCCTCTACCGCAATCAACACTTGGCGCGGAAGGGCTACGGCAACTACCTCGGCCTCGCTCGTCTTGGGTGGGCCCTCGCCCACGAAGCCAGCCTGCCCCTCGGCGAGGTGCTCGTCCTCGCCACGCATGCCGACGCGGAGGTGGGCAGCGCTCGAGGGTTCGGCAAGGGCGAACTTCGAGTGCTTGCGGCATCAGGTGATCTCCATGACGCGGCGAGCTGATCGGGTCACCGGATCGCTCGAGGAGCTGGCGACCGCGATAGGAAGCATCTCCTCGATCGGTGTGGACGCGGTCGATATCGCCGGCTTCGAGAGCGACCTGCGGTTCGGCGGCGATGAGTTCCTGGCCCAATGCTTCAGCCCAGCAGAGGTCGACTACTGCAACGGGGAGGTCGATAAACTCGCCACCCGCTTCGCGCTCAAGGAGGCCGCGCTCAAGGTCCTCGGCACCGGAATACGCGGTGTCGGTCTGCACGACATCGAGATCGCTACCGCGCCGTCAGGGGAACCCCGAATCCAGCTCAGCGCGGCAGCGCAGAGTGTCGCCGCCGAACGGAATCTCGGCCGTCTGTGCTGCTCGGCCACCAGAGAGGCAGGTCTGGCGCTTGCGGTCGTCGCGGCAGAAGACATTTCTCCCAGAACCAATGCAAAGGAGCATTCATGACCAAGCCCAGGTCGGAACCCGAAACGCCCGAACCCGTCGAGCTGGGTCGTCGCCTGCGTGAAGCGCGGGAGTATCTGGGGCTGTCCCAAGAGCAAGTCGCCGACCACCTCGGCATTCCACGGCCGTCGGTGTCCACAATCGAAGCAGGCAAGCGACGGATCACCTTCCTGGAGCTCAAGCGGCTCGCGGAGCTATACCGACGTCCGCTGTCCTACTTCTCCGGCGAAGAGGAGCAAGACGTGGACGAGACGGCGGACGCGCTGTTCCGCACCACCAAAGAGCTGAGCTCCACGGATCGAGAGCAGGTCCTCCGCTTCGCCCAGTTCCTCAGGACGGCCGGACCCGCGCAAGCCCCAAGTCGAAAGTCGGCGAGTAGCTGACATGGCAAACCTGCGCGACGTACGCCGTGACGCGGTCTTCCGGGCCGAGACGCTGCTCGCCGACCTCGACATCGGCGCGGCTGAACGGGTGCGCGTCTTCGACGTCATCGAAGACCAGTCCGTATGGCTGACCAGA
>JAKAOS010000075.1 GCA_021823165.1 Actinomycetes bacterium
CACGGGTGCCACGGGGGGAATCGGATCGCCTTTGGCGGCCCGGCTTTCGTCCAAGGGAGCCCGCCTGATGCTGCACGGCAGGGATGGCGTCGCCCTTCAGGATCTGGGTTCCTCCCTGGGCGCAGCGACTGCCCAGGCAGACCTCATGGTGCCCGGGGCCGCCGGAGATCTGATCGAACAGACCGTGTCCTCCCTTTCGGGGCTGGAGGTCCTAATCTCCAACGCCGGGGCGGGGGAGGCATCCTGTTTGGCCGAGATGTCCGAGGCTGCAATTGCCGACATCATCGATCTGAACCTGGGCGCGCCGTTGCGCCTGGCCAAGGCGGCCATCCCCCACCTGCGGAGGTCCGCCGCGGCCGGAGGACGGCCCTGCGTGGTCTTTGTGGCATCCATCGCAGGGCATCTGGGCGTCCGGCTGGAGGCCCCCTACTCCGCGGCCAAGGCGGGCCTGATCGCCGCAGCCGAGGCCATTGCCGAAGAGGAACGGCGCTTTGGGGTAAGGGTGGCGCTGGTGAGCCCCGGAGCGGTCGACACGGCATTTTTCGAGCGCCGCGGCATGCACTACGAGCGGCGCATCCCGCGCCTCATCTCGCCAGAGCAGGTGGTCGACGACGTGATCAGGGTGCTGACGGGTCCGAGGGTGGAGGTCATCTCGCCCCGCTGGCTGCGCCTGGCGGCGGTCCTCAAGGCAGCTTCGCCGACCCTCTATAGGACTATTGCCTCCCGAATGCCATAAAACCTGCCCAGGTAGGGGCCCCTATAACACGCTAAGTGACATGCCGGTAGTTTTCCGGCCGCAGTTGTGGCGGTAGGGTGCAAATGGTCGCAACCCAGCCCTACCCCATTGGTATTGGAGGTGCCAGCTGACTTCGACTGCCACAACCCAGCAAAACGCGGTGCGGGTCCTGATCGTCGGGGAGTACCCGATGATGGTCCAGGCCCTCGGTGCGGCTCTGGATGACACGCCGGGCATCGATGTGATCGGCTCCGCGTTTGGCGAAGATGAAGGTGTAAGGGCGGCGGGACGCTTGGACTTCGACGTCGTGGTGCTGGATGCCGACCTCGGGGACACCGCCTGTTACTCGGTCACCAAGGAGGTGGCGGCGGCAGGGCCGGGTGGCCGCGTGGTCCTGCTCGGCTCCCCCGAACCCCCAGAGCCACACCTCCCATCCTTTCCCCTGGAGCCGTCTTTTCTGCCCAAGGACCAGACCGTGGACACCCTGGCCTCTGTCCTGTTGGGCACAGACCGCCCCGGTGCGAACCAGGCCGGCATGGATGCCAGGAGGCCCACTTTCACCTCCCTGTCACCGAGGGAACGGGAGGTGCTGGCGCTTTTGGCCGAGGGTATGCCGAACAAGTTGATCGCCAGGCGCCTGGGGGTGTCTTTGCATACGGTGCGGAACCACGTGCAGAGAATCCTGGCCAAACTCGAGGCGCACTCCAAGCTGGAGGCGGTGGCCAAGGCCGCCCGGGAGGGCATGGTCAACTACCACTGACCTACCCCCGCTTGGGCAGTGGCCAACCCCGGGTACGTGGCCACCGCCAGTGCTGGGCCGCCCCGGCTAGCCCCCGGCCGCTGCGGTCAGTTCTGACATGCGGAACAGTGAGCTCAACGGCACTCCGATCTGTGCCAGGGCCTCGGGGCCGCCGGCTTCGCGGTCAATGACGCAGACGGCACCCAGCAACACTGCGCCCTCGCTTCTCAGGTCCTGGGAGGAGGCCACCACCTGGCCACCCGAGGTGACCACGTCCTCAACCACCACGACCTTGCGGCCCGACAGATCGGCTCCCTCTGCCAGTCGGCGCGTGCCATACTCCTTGGCCTTCTTGCGCACGAATGCCACCGGCAGGCCGCAGTGGCGTGATGCCGCCACCGCAAGCGGCACCCCGCCGAGTTCGAGACCAGCCAGGACCTCTGTGTCCTGCGGCAACAGCGCCGCCAAAGCGGCCCCTATCTCATCCAGCAGGCCAGGATCGGCCTCGAAGCGGTACTTGTCGAAATATCGGTCCGAAACTGCCCCCGAGCGCAGGACGAAGTGACCGGTGATGTGGGAGATCGCATAGATCGCTTTGCCCAAAGAGTCACGACCAGCCATGTCATTTGCGCTCACTGTGCCACCGGCACGATCTCAAAGCGACCCACATCCACCATGCCGAGGTCGGTGAGCTTCAGATCCGGTATGACGGACAAGCCGAGAAAGCTCAGCTGCATGAACGGTGCCGCAAGCCGCACCCCGAGCCGGGCCGCCGCCTGTACCACGGCCACTTCTGCCTCGGCAACCTCCGCTGCGGGGCGGTCGCTCATCAGCCCCCCAATAGCCAACTCCAGTTCGGCCAATATCTCTCCTCCCACCACTACCACCTGTCCGCCCCCGATCTCGGCAAGCCGGCCGGCGGCAACCGCCATGTCCGATGGGCCATCGGGGCCCAGGGCACCCACGACCATAAGGTTGTGCGCATCGTGCGCGACCGTGGATGCTATGGCACCTTGGCCAAGACCGAAGCCGCTCACAAAGCCCAGGCCTACCCGTCCGGATCCCCGGTGCCGCTCCATCACCGCCAGCCGGGCCAGATCCCCCGCCTCGGGCCCGAGCACCGCCCGCTCCCGGGTTGTCCTGATGCTCTGTGGCACAACCCCGATGACTGCCACCTCGGTCCCATCGGCCATGCCGTGGTCGAAGTCCGCTGGAGAGGGAACATGGGCCAGCCGAACCGAGTCTCGCATCCATTGCGGTGCCACAGCTGCCGGCAGTGGGGCGTCTTTCATCCGGCCACCAGAGGCGACCAGCTTCCCCCGTTGCCAGACCGCTGCTGGCTCCAGGGAACCCAGGTTGTCGAAGCAGCAGATGTCCGCCTGGCACCCCGGGGAAAGCGATCCGAGATGCTCCAGGCCGAAGTAAGAGGCGGGATTAGCCGTCGCCATCACCAGGGCATCCTCGATGCTCACCCCGTTGGCCACCGCAACACGGATGCAGTCATTCACATGCCCCGCGGACTGAAGAAGAGACGGCTCCCGATCGTCGGTGCAGAGGGCCAGGTTGGAGGTGCCACCCGAAAGGACCATGGGTGCCAACGTGGCGAGGTTGCGGCTAGCCGATCCCTCTCTCAAAAACACCCACATGCCCTTGCGCCGCTTCTCCTCGGCCTCGGTCAGTTCGATGCACTCGTGGTCGCTTTGCACCCCGGCGGCCAGGTAGGCATCGAGGAGCCGCCCCGATAGGCCGGGTGCGTGTCCGTCGACCTTCAGCCTGCCGGCCGCAGCGATCTTTGCCAGGACCTCGTCCTCCCCCGCAATCACCCCGGGATAGTTCATCATCTCGGCCACCGCCACCGCTGCTGGGGAGCCCAGGAGTCCTTCCACCTCCTTCGCGGAGAGCGTGGCCCCGGAGCTTTCCAGCGGAGAAGCCGGCACGCAGCTGGATGCACAGAGCGCAAGGGTAAAAGGGAGAGAGGAGGCGGCTTCCACCAGAGCCAGGATGCCGGCTTCACCGAACACGTTGGCAATCTCATGGGGATCGGCCGCCACCGTCGTTGTCCCCCGGGGCAGCACCACCCGGACGAACTGGTCAACCCAGAGCTTGGTGGACTCGATATGCATGTGGGCGTCGATGAAGCCCGCCACCAGTGCGGCTCCGTCCAGGTCCACCTCTTCGAGGGCGTCGCGGGGACCCCAGCCTGCGATCCGCCCATTGGCCACGGCCAGATCGGTCTGGACCCACTCCTTGGTCCATGGCACAAAGACACTTGCGCCCCGGAGCAGCACATCGGCGGGTGCGTCCCCTCTTCCGACAGCGACAAGGCCCGGATCGGGCCGTCCCTTTCCCATGGCACCCTCCGAATCGGACAGCCGGCAAGGCCCGACGCTAGCCGATCAGAGCAACGGCCAATGTGAAAAGGAACTCCCTCAGACGGCGTCGAGGGCCGCAGGGGAATCCAGGTCCTCCACTGCGGCCCGCTTTGAGTCATACAGCAAGCCATCCGCCCGGGCCAAGAGAGACTCCAGGGATTCGGCATCCTCCCACTCCGCTATGCCGGCCGACCATTGGCATATGTGTCGCCCGCCCATGCGCGCCACCAACTCCGCCGCCAGCGGCGCAGTAACCCCCGGCAGGAGTAGGACGAACTCGTCGCCTCCCATGCGCGCCAAAAGGTCTCCCTTACGGATCCTTGCCGACCACCACGATGCAAGATCCCGGAGCACCGCATCACCGGCCTGGTGTCCGCCGCCATCGTTGATCGCCTTGAAACCATCGAGGTCGATCATCGCAAGGGAGATGGTGGAGCCCACCCTGGCTCCCTTGGCGAGCACCTGGGGTGCCGCGGTGAGAAATCCCCTCCGGTTGTGAAGCCCCGTCAGCGAATCCGTCTCCGCCTGACGCCGAAGGCGGTCGGACAGCCCGCTCACCTCGCTGCCTATGACAAAAAGGGTCGCCACAACCACCACATAGGCGTTCCCCGCGTGCAGCCGATCGGTGCCGAACACCGCCAAGCCATAGCCGGCCGCGGCGAGCGCCCAGTATCCCCTGGCCACCCAGCGGGAGAACCAGTGCCCGGTATAGGCGCCCGTCCAGGTGTAAAGGGCGGCGGCCCACGACGCGGTGACCGCGGTCTTGGAGGCCGCAACGATCGCAGTGACCAACCCGATGCCGATCACAACCCCCAGATGCACCAGCCATGGTGCTGCATTACCGCGCAACCAGAGCAGCAAAAGCCCCAACAAAAAGGCACAGCCCGCCCCACCGGCGACGACCCAGTTGGGGGGCGCCCCGGTGTGTGGCAAAATCAGATAGAGAATCGCCACCACCGAACCGGCTAAAAAGAGCGCCCCAAGACTCATTGCGCGGACGCGCTCTTCGCCGGGAAATGCGCTAATGCCACCCTTGGCGCGCCTTGCCTCCCTGCTCATGCGATGAGATTACGCTCCGGAAGACCACATGTGAAGCAGTTCGTAAAAGTCTTACGGTTGATATTTACCCAAGTTCTCTATCCTTTTACAAAAACTTACTCATTTAGGACAAAGTTCTTCGCAACCGCAGGGAGTGGTAAAAGCATTGGGGACTATAAATACCCCAGGATGGCGGTTTTCATGATTTTTCGGCAGGGGACGCCTCAATGCAATTAATTTCTATTTGACTGAAATGCGACGACTACTCCAAAACGCTGCCAATCGAGAAGCGACGGTGCCAACGGCTCGGTCCGGCCTCCTGAGGGTTCTTTCTCTTGCCGGGCCTCCCGCCATGATTGGGATTGCCAGCGCCCTTCACCCTTCCTTCACAACCGATGCCGCAATATCGGCCACGCGAATCACCCAGTCCCCGGCATGGCTGGGTGCACATCTGCTCCTACTCGTCGGGGTTGTCGCCTTCGACGTGAGTCTTTTGTCCTGGCCAGCTCGGCCAGGCAGGCTCGGGGGCCTGGGGGTGATGTTGAATCTCGCCACCTACCCCGTCTTTTTGGGAATCGACGGTTTCGCAGCCTGGATAGCGGCGCACTCGGGCAGTGGCGCAACAACCGCTGTGGTGGTGCAGGCGCTCTTTGCCAGCCCACTGGCCGCGTCCTTCGGCTGGATCGGGGCCGCAGGGTGGGTGATTGCCGCCCTGTCGTTCATGGCAGAGAGCATTTCCCAGCGGCGCGGCCTCATATCGGCTCCGCTCCCGCTTTTGATTGGGGTGGTCTGGCTTGGAGTCTCTCATGCCCCTCCCATCGGCATCGTCGGCGCCGCCTTCGCCACCGCTGGCTGCCTTTGGGAGGGACTGCGGGAGGTGTCAGACCGATGAGGCAGGTGTGCAGTCGCTTGCCGGGATGGGCTTGGGCGGCACGTAGTTCCTCGTAGCGGGATGGATGTCGCTGCTTAGCACCGGGGCCCCGGTAAAGACCGGATGGGTCACATACTCCCCCGCCACCAGGCCGCCCAGTGTCACCGGCAACAGCAGGCGGCCATGTCCCTTCGGCACCACCATCCGCCCGGGCCGCAGGTCTGCGGCACTGATCCGCTGGCCGGGAGTCAGGGTGTGAGCCGCCACAAGCACCTGTTCGCTGGGGGGCGAGGAGGACCACCCAAGCCAGGCCCCCCCTACACCGGCCAACGCGAGCATCACCGTGGTGGAGAACTTCACGGCAACCTCACCAGGTCCTCTTGGGAGCCAGGTCCCGCTCCATGGGCGATGAGCAGCTTGCGCAGCCTCTTGGCCCCAAGAGCCCCCGTCGTCACCACCACCCCCTCTATGGCCAAGGCGGGGCATCCCATCACGCCGTAGTCGCTGGCCACCTCGGGATGCACCGAGAGGTCCACCTCCTGGTGGGAAAAGCCCGGCCACTCCACGGCGAGTCTGTCCAACAGCTTCCCAAGGGTGACACATGCCCCACAACCCGGCACGCTCAACAGCTCCACCTTCACGCTCTCACCTCCGCCTTGGTCTCCCCCGGGGTGGCGGCAAGTGCCGGAAGGACCCCGGATCCAGCCGGCCGACGCCTCAGCAGACCCACCAGCTTCACGCCAGCCAGAGGCCCCAGGGCCATCGCGGCAAACAACCAGGGGGCCCAGCTATAACCCTTGGGGAAGGGGCCTCCGCCGGCAACTACCTCGGAGATTTGCGGACCACCCAGGTAGGCGAGGAAGTGGTTCCATCCTGCGTGGATGGGAGTGGCCTCCCACCAGCTGTGGGCCAACCCGAAAAACACAATGATGCCGGCCCCCAGGACCACCAGGGTGCCGCCGGTCCAGCGTTCGATGGTGCCACGCCGGCGCATAAGGGCCGCGGTGCCGTCTATTCCGAGAACGGCCGCCACCGCCACGGCGACCACCGGAGTCATCCTGCCCAGTCCCTGTGCAAGGCCGACGGCGGCCCCATAGGTGGGACTGGCTGAGGTGGCGACGCCGGTAAGGAGCAAATACCAAGGAGGACATGGGCAGCCCAGGCCGGCATTACCGAGCAGCACTCCGATTGCAAAGGCCTTGGCGGGCCCGGCCTGCATCCGGCCCAATCGCTTGGTGCGCACTCCCCAACTGGGAAGCCGCAGCGGGATGAGGCCCAGCTGAGAACTTCCCAGTAGCCATGCAGCAATACCGCCGACGAGCCACATCAGCCGGGTCGCTCCCGTTACACCCAGGGACTGCCCCAGCACGGCCACGGCTGCCCCATAGGCGGTGAGGGTCAGCGTCGCCCCTGCCCCGAAGGCAACGGCGGTGGCTATCCCTCGCCTGGGGCGGCTCCCCATGGCCATCGGGACCACCACCAGGACCATGGGGAGGGTGCAGGGAAGGGCGATCATGGTCATGCCCGAGGCATAGGAGGCGACGAGGCCCGCCCCCCTTAGCGCACCACCGCCCGACACGTAGAGTTCACATGCCACCATGATGGAAAAGGCCCCTACTGCCAACAGCACGGCCTTTGCCAAGCCCGGCCGGGGGGAGCTGACCTCCCCCGTCCCCAGGGCCAGGTCGGATTCCGCCATGGTCAGCCGCCCTGGATCCAGGAGTAGTTGCTCGGAGCGACGCCCACCGGCGTCGGCCCCACCTTTATGAGCTTTTCCAGCGTCAAAGACGAGGTGTTGACCGCCGCCACCGAGTTCACTCCCTCCAGGCTCACGAAAAGGGTGTGGCCGTGGAACGAAAATGCCCCCACCCTGGGTTTGCCACCTTTGGGAAGATTGATGTTCTTCACGACGCTGAAGTTCGAGGTATTGACCACGCTCACCTGGGATGACTTGCGATCCAGGACGAAGTCATACTTCCCATTCCGGCTGAACTCGTCGGTGTGTGGCCCCAGGCCCAATCCCGAGGTGGCCGAGACGGACTTGATCAGGGTGGGATGAGTCGGGTTGGCGAGGTTGAAGTACCACACCGAACCCTGGCCGGCGGAGCTCTCCACCGCCCAGATCTTGCCGTTCCAAGAAACCGTCCCCATGAACGGCTTGGACAGCCCCGGCACCGACGCCTGGTAGACGGTCTGGCCGGTAGAGGTGCTCACCACCTGGATCTGGGAAGTGTACAGATCGGGGATGTAGGCGTACTTACCGTTGGGACTCAAACTCACGTCGCAGAGCCCCGCCTTGCCCGGGACCGTGACCGACTTGGTCACAACTCCGAACTCCCTACTGGAGGGGTTCATGTCCACCCAGTTGATCTGGTCGTTGGAGCGCCCTACAACGATCCCCGTCTTCCCGTTGGGCGTCATGGCCGCCCAGATGCCCTTGGCGGCCGACATCTTGATGGTCGCAACCGGCTTGAGGTTGGACCGCTTGACGATCACCACCTTGGTCGGCTCGGGAAGCAGCAGATAACCGCTGCCCAGCCCATACTGGTTGGAGGGATAAAGACCATAAGCGTTGAGCGGCACGTTCTGGGCGAGCTTCACTGCCCCGGTGCTCGAGTCGATCACACTCACCGTGTTGTTGCCCTTGTTGAACGCGTAGATCAGGCCCGAGCCACCGACCTGCTGACCCTTGTGCAGGGAGCTGGCGACCCCGCAGGATGCCAGGCCGACCGCTGCCGCGGAAACGCCCACGAGGGCCTTGCTGAATCTACCCTTGTCCCCAGTGAGCCGAGCGGCAAACTTAGCCATTTGCACGCCCGCCCTCCGGCCAGGGCCACACCACCACACTCTTGCGGCTCGCAACCAGTTCCAGAAGCTTCCGGGCGTCTCGGGTCTCCCCCGCCAGCCTGATCACCCGGTCGGCCCCGCCAGCCAACAGGGCCGCGGCAGGCTCCTCTCCCTCACCCACAATCACATGCGTCACGGCCGACGCATCGTATGCCTCTTGATTCACTTGCCCCCGCTTTCTGGATTACAACCACCATTGATCACAGCCACACGCCAAAACGATTTTGGTTCCAGCAAAAACTTGCACCCAGGTGGAGACGCTCTCAGAAGGTGATGACGTGGTCGTAGCCGACGATCCGTCTCGCCAGCTCCGACCACTGGGTCTGTTCCACCCTCGGATCTGCAAAGGTGGCAAATACTGCCACCTCCTCCAGGTCCAACGAGTCGAGGTGCAGGTCCACCTCCTCGTCCTGGGACAGAGATGAGCCGGTAAGGATCACCTCGACGTCGTTGTCTCCCAAAGAGAGAGCCGAGGCCATCCGAAGGCCTTCGGTGGCCCTCTGCTCCCTTACCAATACCCCAACCAAGGGCCGCACGTCTTCGCTTTCGGCCAGATCGATCTCTGCCATCGTTCCCCCTCAGAGGCTCACGACGCGGCCGGCGTCGTGAATCATGATCGCGTTCTGATACTGCCCGCCGGCGATGATGCGATCGGGCGGCTCGATACCCCGCCGCTTGGCGCTCACGTCACATGCCGCATAACGCCCCGGAGGAAGGGATTCCACCCACTCCCTGTCCCGCAGCAGTTCCACTCCTTCGTCCATGAAAAAGGTGGTGATCGCGATCCCCACCCCGGCCGCCTCGGCGAGAATGCCCGCCGCGAGGTCTCGGCTGGCAGCGTGGCTCACAAACAGGGCCAGTGGCCGGCCGGCAAAGCTCGCCACCAGTTCCTCGTCTGCCATATTCAGCTCCAAGGTCCCCGATCCCATCAGCAACCTCCAAAGCTCACGCTGCGGGCGGCCCTGGCCTGACCCGGGGCGGTGTGGCCCGCGTGCATGTTCCAATACGGCGGTGGGGCCTGGTTCAAAAACGACATTCCGTGAAACAGGACCCAAATAGGACTTGCCAAAGCAAACACTGCGACTATCAGCACGGCGAGCTTCCCGACCATGGGGAGAAAGGATCCTCCTCCACCCTGGTCGACTACCGCCACATCTATGCCATCGTTTGCAACCGTGGTAACGCTCATCGCCTCGCGGCCCCCTTTCGGCTCTGGGCTTCTCGTTCTTTACGTATGTAGAGGTGCCAGGCGGCCGAGTCACGCTCGGTGCCGAGGTGGACCGCCCCGATGTCCTCCATGATGGTGGGCACCAGCTCCGGGGAGGATGGGTTGTCCACAACGAGTTCCAGCACCTGGCCCACCGACATCTCCCGGACAATCGCCCGCTTGGTCAGAAGCTGGGGTCGGGGACACATCTCCCCGCTGCAGTCAATGACCCTGTCGATGTCCACATGTCCCCAGTTGGCCAGGTCCACAAAGTGCCGGCCATCCTCTCCCGATGCCTCCACCACCGTGTCACTCTGCGCAGAGGCGGGATCCGCGGGCGCCAACTCGGGACCCTGCAGCCTGGCCGCCATCTGGGACGAGCGTGCCTCTGTGGATTTGTCTGGGGCTTCCGAGGTTGTCACCTGTGCCGCTGTCGCCGAGACCCCGGCCGGCACCGGGACCGGCTGTCCGGCAACTGCAAGGCCCCCGAGGGAAACCGTTTGCCTGCGGCGTTCGACGGAGAGCATCTTGCGGTAGATGAGGGCGAGCACGGCTACCTGCAAGCCCCCCGCCACCAGCACCGCCACAGGTCCCCAGGTGGGGCCGAACAGGGAGCGGATCGTATACGCGTTGAAACTCCCAAAGGAAAGGATCGACGCATTTGGCTTTGCCGACTGGAGATAGCTTGCGGCCGGCCAGCGCATGACGTTCCACAACTCCGAGAAGAGGAACATCCCGACGAAGGTGTAGATAAGCGCCCACAGCGCACCAACGCTGCCCTCGGCGCTGCGGATCCAGACACTGACGGTGCAGGCACCGCCCAAGACCATGCCGATGCCGAAGAGAAACAGCCCCAGGACGGTGAAGGCCCCGCCCACGATGCTGAT
>JAKAOS010000076.1 GCA_021823165.1 Actinomycetes bacterium
CGGCAAGCTCCCCCAGCCATTTGGTGGTTTTGGCCTCATCCAGGCCTTGGAGGACGCTATGGGGAACAACGCCGACGTAAGAACTCCTCCATGCCCTGACGAACACCCGGGCCATTTCTGCAAGATCCTCGGTCGTGGCCGGCCTCAACTGCCAGGTCATGGCCGGGTGATTTTCAGTCGAGTGGGTGACACACCTATTGGCTCGGGCAGCCGGAGCGGTGTCGCCCCGGGCGTGAAGGATCCCAGGACAGATCCTTCTCGGGCGCCGGTTGCCGATGGGACCGTTCCCACCAACCCATGAACCGACAAAAAGCCGAGGAGGGCAAAGAGGTAGGCCTCTTTGCCCTGGGCCGGCAACCCCTCGTCGTCCATGAGGCGTATTTCGGTGGGGGAGACGAGTGCGGCGAGGCGGGCCATAAGGACCGGATTGCGGATTCCTCCCCCCGCTACCACCACTTCGTCGAGGTTGTGGACGCGACAGGCATCGGCAACGGTCGCTGCGGTCAGTTCGCACAATGTGGCCACTACGTCGTCCAGGTCGTAGTCGGCTCCGCGAAGGGCCTCTGAGACGTAAGTAGCGTTGAAGAGTTCCTTGCCGGTGGACTTCGGGGGCATCAGGCGGTAGTACGGGTCGTCGAGAAGCCGCCCGAGCAGTTCTGGGATTATCCGGCCGCGGGCCGCCCTGGTGCCATCTCGGTCCATCCGCTCCGCACCATCGGTAGCGAGCTCCAAGTAGCCGTCCAACAGGGCATTGGCGGGACCGATGTCGTAAGCGAGGATTGCCCCCTCCGAAGTCCTGACGGTGATGTTCGAGATGCCTCCGAGATTCAAAAAGCCGCGTGCCCGCCCCGGGTGCAACAGCAAAAGGGCATCGAGGGTGGATGCCAGTGGAGCACCCTGTCCGCCGCGGGTCAGGTCCCGTGTGCGCAGGTCCGAGACGACGGGCTTCCCGGTGGCCTCGGCGATCCATGCGGCCGCTCCCAGCTGCAAAGTTCCCAGAGCCCTCCCGTCCTCGACCCAGTGGTAGAGGGTCTGGCCGTGGGACACCACCAGATCGACGTCCCCGGCGGCGGCGCAGGCCTGCGCGGCAACGGCGCCGAAAAGCTGTCCCAGCTGGGTGTCCAGCCGGCAGATCTCGGCAATCGATGTCTGTTTGGGCGGCAGGCACGCCGAGATGCGCCTGCGAAGATCCTCCGGCATTGCCTCGCTGTGCAAACCCCGGGGTGTCAAAAACACGGTATCGCCATCGATCGATAGGTCCGCGACGGCTGTATCAACGGCATCGAAGGAGGTCCCGCTGATCATGCCGAGAACGGTCATGGTCATGACTTTTCCTTTCCCTGCGACTCTCTGCAGGATCGGTGTTCAGCAGTGAAGCTCTTCATGCGCTGCCTGTATTGAGGAAAGAAACATCGCTTCGATGGGCAGGGGATCGCTGTTCACATGAAGCCTGTTGGTCACCATCACAACTGTGGCCCGGTGCTTGGCCAGGATGGCCAACCCCACACCGGGAAAGCCCGGGTGATAAAGGAGGGGAGAGGAACAGTCGGCGAATGAGGAGTACCCACATCGCCATCCGAGGGCCTGGTGGTTGTCGAGCCCGGGACGGCCGAAGGCCCGGCAGGTGCCGGCGCCGACTGCAGCGCCGCCATCGAGGCAGCGAAGCCAGAACTCGCCAAAGGTCACAAGGTCGTAGGCGGTGGAGAAGAGCCCGGCGTGCCCGGCCACTCCCGCATAGGCGTGAAAGGCGTTGCCGTCGTTGACCTCCCCGACCAGCACATGCCGGCGCCAGCGTGGAAAGTCCTCTGCCTCGCCCAAGACGGGGTAGGGCTTTTTGGAACGGAGCATTTCCATCTCGATCCGATCCCCCCGGGAACTGGCGGCTACCTCACAACCACGGCCCGGCGCGGCAAAGTTCGTCTCAGCCATCCCCGCCGGGTCGGCCACCAGTTGCCTGAAGGACGCCTGCAGGTCCCTCCCAACCACCGCCTCGATGATCGAACCGAGCAACTGGAATCCGAGATCCGAGTAGTGCCGTGCCTGATTCGGTGGGTATCGAAGCGGCAGGCGGGCCACGTTTTCCAACGCCTGAATTGCATTCGTGGCTCCTAGGTACAGGGGCCACCACTCCCAAAGCCCCGCACGGTGGCCCAGTAGATCTCGCACCGTGGCGTACCCAACGGGAAAGGCGGCGGTTTTCGGCAGATAACGGCGGCATGGGCTGTCGAGATCCAGCTGGCCCTGGTCGACCAGGTGGGCAAGGGATGCGGTGGTGGCCACGATCTTGGTAACGGACCCGACATCAGCCTGGGTTTTGGGGCCCATCGGCACCAAAGTGCTCAGCGGGCCCTCGTCGTCGAAGACCTGCGCCCAACCGGCTCCTGCCCATCTCCTGCCCGTGGAGTCTGACAGCACCACACAGGCACCTGGTGGCCCGCCGGAGGTTTCTGTCAGGCGCCGGGAAAGGGCAGCCAGAGGCCCATCTGTAACCTCCTCGGCACCTGGCACGGCTTCATCTTAGTAGATTCTTGACGAAGCGAGCAGAAGTTTTGTAGATTAGTTACTACCAACTCCCGTAAGGGGCCGGAAGGCTCAGGACGGCCATTCTCTTGACTTCCATGGAGGCAAGCCATGCGTGCAGGGACCCCTCGTCGTGCCTTCTCGGTCGCAGCCGTTCTGACCGGGACAACCCTTACCGCGGCGGCATGTGGTTCTGGGGGTGCAGCCAGCGGCCCCGGATCTGGTGCTCCGGCCCAGAGCAGCAACGTGGTCGTCGGCGCCACCTCGAGCGTGCAGAAGCTGGATCCGGCGGTGATCACCAACTTCTTGGACTTCCAGGCCCTGGGCCTCATCTACCAGCCACTGGTGACCCTGAACTCCTCGCTTCAGGTTGCCCCGGACCTGGCGACTGGCTGGAAGACCTCTAGCAACGGACTGTCGATCACCTTCACTTTGCGCAAAGGGGTGACCTTCGACAACGGTTCCCCGCTGACCTCCCAGGACGTAAAGGCGACCTTCGAGCGGATCCTCAACCCCTCCACGGGTGCTGCGGCGGCCTCGTATTTGGCAAGCGTCAACTCCATTGCCACTCCCAACCCCCAGACGGTGGTGTTGAACCTCTCCCACCCAGACTCCTCGCTTCTTTACGGCCTCACCTCAGAGAACATGGCGATAGTCCCGACCTCGGCCATAACCGCTGGAACCCTGCGGACCAAGCCGGATGGGACCGGGCCGTACAAGTTCGTCAGTTTCCAGCCCAACAACTCCTTCACCGTGGCTCGCAACCCCTCCTATTGGGGACCCGCGCCCAAGATCCCCACCATCGAGTTCCGCACCATCCCCAACGAGCAATCGATAGCGTCTGCACTCCAGGCGGGAACGGTGCAACTGGGCCTGTTGAATCAACCCACGGTGGTAGAGCAGCTGGGGTCGGCCAACCTGAATATCAAAAAGGAACTCGATCTCAACTACCGGGCCCTGATGATGCAGGACAAGTCCGGGCCCCTGGCCAACCTCAATGCACGCCTGGCCATCGCCTGTTCCATAGACCGACAGGCCATTCTGCAAGCCGCCGTCCTGGGCAAGGGAAGGGTCACCGGCCCGGTGCCACAAGGCCCGTTTGCCACCAATGCCAACTCGGGGCCATGTGCCAAACCGAGTCTATCCAAGGCAAAGTCCTATCTTGCCAAAGCCGGCATGCCAAACGGCTTCAGCTTCACGGTCATGACCTCTTCGGAGCTGGACTCGACCAGCAACGCTCAGGCCGTCACCATGCAGGCTGAACTCGCCAAGGCCGGAATACACATGTCGATTGACAACGTGGCCAGCAGTGATTACATCCAGAGGTGGCTGAAGGGTAACTTCACCGCCGCCCTGGCCGAGAACGGCGCCAATCCGAGCCCCTACATCATGTATGGGCGTTATTTCGGGACCGGAGCCTCGCTGGCCGTCCCGTCTGGCTACAGCTCTCCCCGGTTGGCCCAGCTGCTCCTCCAGGCCGACCAGAGCACCTCGGCCTCGACTCAGAAGCAGCTGTACGCCCAGTTCACTGACAACCTCGTCTCCAACGCGGTATGGATCTGGCTGTTCGATGGTTACGACTACTACGCCATGTCCAAATCCCTCCATGGCTTTGCCCCCAGCCCCAGCGGGAGTCTGATGAGCCTGGCGACGGCAAGCGCATAGGCGGTAGGTTTCATTAGCTGTGGCTGTGATCCAATCCCCATCGTTACAGGAGAAGGTCTTTAGCCAGCCCCGCTCCCGGCCGCATTGGCGGCAGGTGTCCACCTGGATGCTTGCCAAGGTGCTCCGGGCGGTGTTCACCCTTATCGGAGTGGCGGTTGCGGTCTTCATAATCCTGCGCATGATTCCGGGGAACCAGATCACCGCCAGCCTGGGGGTGAGCGCGGGGCTGCTGACGGCGGCTCAGGTGCGTGCACTTGATCACTTCTATGGAATCGGGGAGCCTGTAACGCTCCAGTTCTGGCACTGGGCCGATGGCATCTTGCATGGCAACCTCGGCCTGTCGGTTCAGAGTGGCCGCACCGTGACCTCTCTCATAGGTGCCGCTCTCCCAGTTACCGTGGAGTTGGCGGTGCTCTCGATGATCATCGGTCTCGCCTTGGGCGTGGGCCTGGGAACGGTTGCTGCGGCAAGCCCGGGGCGCATCGGAGACTGGTTGGGCCAAGCCGTAGCGCTGTTCGGCTTGGGCGTGCCGAGCTTTGTCATCGGGAGCGGACTGGTGGCCGTGTTGGCCACGGTATTCCACTACTTCCCATCGTCCAGGGGCTACGCCCCATTGGGTGAGAACCCGTGGCTCAACTTTCAACAGCTCATCTTCCCGGCTCTCACCCTTGGCATCGGCGTAGCTGCCGCGGTCCTCAGAACGACCCGGGGGGCCATGCTCGACATCTCGAGGCTTCCCTTTGTCCGCTCCGCTACAGGAAAGGGCCTCAATCGCCGCGCCGTTGTAATACGGCACATCCTGCGCAACGCCCTGGTCCCGATAGTCACCATGTCGGGCATCCAGTTCGGTTACCTGCTTGGTGGAACGGTCATAGTCGAGCAGATCTTCGTGCTGCCCGGCCTGGGTCGCCTCCTGCTCACCGCCATCAACGAACACGACTACGCCGTGGCCCAGGGTGTCACCCTGGTCTTTGCTGCAGGCTTTGTCATCGTGAACATCATCACCGACGCCCTGTATGCAGTAATCGATCCCCGGGTGCGCTCGTGACGACCGGCCTAGAACAGCTGCACCCCGCTTCCCAGAGGACCGTTTTTTCCAAAGGATCAATCCTGGCCCGGCTGTGGCGGCGGCCCAACGGGAAAGCCGGGCTCATCATCTTGGCTGTCTTTGTGCTGTTGGGGCTGGCGTCTCTGGTTGGCCTGTCGCCCTACGCCCCAAACGCCCAGAACGTCTTTCACGGACTCAAGGGTCCCTCTGCCTCGCATCTTTTCGGCACCGATGCATATGGCAGAGACGTACTCAGCCGGGTTCAGAGCGGGATCGTGCTCTCGCTTCAGATCTCGGTGGTGGCCGTAGTGATCTGCACGGCTTTGGGCACCCTGGGTGGGGTGGTGGCCGGCTACCTGGGCAGCTGGATCTCGGCGGCCATCATGGGTGTTACAGATCTTCTCTTTGCCATACCGTCGATCCTTTTGGCCCTGGCCATAGTCACCGCCCTCGGCCACGGCTGGTTCAACAGCGCCATGGCAGTTGGCATTGGCTATACGCCAATCTTTGTGCGGGTGGTCAGGGGCCCGGTCCTGGCCGTTCGCCAGGCCGACTACGTGCGGGCCGGCTACCTGCTTGGGTATTCGCGGACGCGGCTTCTTTTCCGCCACGTGCTCCCAGCGGTTTGGAGCGTCCTGGCCGTACAGGTCACCCTCGCTTTGGGTTGGGCCGTCCTGACCGAAGCCAGCCTCAGCTTCCTCGGCCTGGGCCCGCCGCCCCCGGCTGCATCGCTTGGGCTGATGGTGAGTGAAGGAACGAACCTGGCGGGTGTGGCGTGGTGGCTGCTGGTGGCACCAGCGGTGGCGGTGGTGGCACTCGTCGTCGGGTTCAACCTGGTGGGCGATGGCCTCCGGGATGCTTTGGACCTAGCGGGCGACCGTGGGTGAAAGTCCTTCCCAACGCGTCTGCACCGGGGTCCCTTCCCAAGGTGGTCCTCTATTAGAGGTGAGCGGCCTGTCGGTCGGACTACAAAGGCGTGGCGTAGCCATCCCCCTGGTTCACGATGTGAGCCTCGATGTCGGAGCCGGAGAACGGCTCGGCATCGTGGGAGAGAGCGGTTCGGGCAAGTCTTTGACCATGTTGGCGGTCATGGGCCTGCTCAACCCGCCCCTTTGTGCCACCGGTGGCTCCATTGTCCTGGAAGGCAAAGAGTTGTTGGCGGGGGGAGATGCCGCATTGCGCCGGGCTCGGGGGGTCGCGATGGGCATGATCTACCAGGACCCGATGACGTCTCTCAACCCGATGATCCGGATCGGGACCCAGGTTGCCGAGGGTCTCCGGGCTCACGGGGTCGGACGCGACGAAGCACGGGAGCGTTCGCGTAAGGCGTTGATAGAGGTGGGGTTGACCGATGCCCACAAGGTTGAGCGCCTCTATCCCCACCAGTTGTCAGGGGGGATGCGCCAGAGGGTGATGATCGCCTCAGCCCTTGTCACGGCGCCCAAGTTGTTGATTGCCGATGAACCGACGACGGCTTTGGACGTCACCATTCAGAGACAGATTTTGCGTCTGGTGGCGAAGCTCCAAAAAGAGCGGAACATGGCGGTGGTCTGGGCCACCCACGACCTGGGAGTCGTCGCGCAATTTGCCCATCGGGTGGCGGTTATGTACGCGGGCCGGGTGGTCGAGATTGCGCCCACCCGGTCACTTTTCCGCCAGCCGGAGCACCCCTACAGCGCCGCCCTACTTGGCTCCTTGCCCAGCAGGGCAACTCCTGGCAAAGCCCGAATGAACCAAATCCCAGGTATTCCGCCTGACCCAACCCGCCTCCCTGTGGGCTGCCCATTTCATCCGCGCTGCGCGCAGGCCACCCAACGATGCAGAGTAGAGAGCCCAGCTCTGACAGAACGGAGAAGTGGGTCGATGGCGGCATGCTTCGTGCCCCCGGAGAACTGGACCAGGCAGAATCGCCCATGAAGGTGGTCCTCAGGGCAACGGGGGTAACTAAGAGCTATCGCAGCCGCGGCGGGGCCGGCCCAGTCGAAGCGGTACGGGGAGTGGACCTGGTTCTCCAAGGCGGTGCCAGCCTCGGCATCGTGGGGGAGAGTGGGTGTGGGAAGTCCACGCTGGGGCGGATTTTGGTCGGCCTTGAACCGCCGAGCACGGGGACCGTCGAGTTGATGGGGGAGACCCTTTCCCGAAGATTGTCCCGCCGCGCTCTGGCCCGCCGAATCCAGTTGGTGTTCCAGGATCCCTTTTCATCGCTGAACCCCCGCATGACGGTTCGCAGGGCTTTGGCCGAGGTGCTGGCGGTGCACGGCCTCGTCGACAGCCGAAGTGCAGCCGACCGCCGGGTCTCCGAGCTGTTGGCGCAGGTCGCCCTCGGTCCACAGGTAGGTGACCGCCTGCCGCACGAGATGTCTGGCGGCCAAGCCCAGCGGGTGGCCATAGCTCGGTCCCTGGCGGTCGAGCCAAAGGTGTTGGTGCTGGATGAACCGACCTCCGCACTCGACGTGTCGGTCCGGGCAGAGATCGTGAATCTGCTTGGGGACCTGAGGGAGCGACTGAAGCTCAGTTATGTCTTCATAAGCCACGACATGGCGGTTATTCGTCATGTGAGTGATCAGGTGGCCGTCATGAACGCCGGGAGCTTCGCAGAGATCGGGCCGACCGAAGAGGTTTTCGACAAGCCCGAGCATCCCTACACACGGGCACTGTTAGAGGCCGTCGCAGTGCCCGATCCAGATGGGAACCTCCTGGCCCCATAGGACACCACGGCATAGTCGACTCAGCTGCGCCGGCATTGGAGACTGCCACCTGCTCCGTTGGCATCCGATATACCGGATGAGCCAGCCGGGGGAGAAGACACCCGGCGCTGAGCCCCTGGCCGGATCAGCTCGGCCAACGATGGGAAGTGACCGGGGGGATGGATGGGCTCGGCTTGTCGGTGGTCTTGGTTGCGACGCGCATGGGAAGGGAACCCGGCTCCGGCGTGCGAAGTACCGTCCGAACTGGGTCGCCGTGGCGGCTACTGCTCCTCTGTGTCATCGATGACTCCGTCCTGCATGCCCAGCATGTCCCTCAATGCACCGAAGTCCATGGGGGTTTCCCCGGAGGCTGCGGCAAGATCCGCGTCGTATTCGAAGCTGCGGAGCAGCTTCTCCAGTAGCAGGACTCGGCGGGGATCTCTGCTCGCTTCGATCGGCGTGGCTCCTTCCAATGCCGGGACTTTCTCGGTGACCCAATGCTCCATCCATTTTGCGTCGGGCTCCGCACCGAAGGAGCGGCCCGCCCCGAGCCGGGCACCGGCCATTGGCAAATCCATCGAGGGATCGAGCTGTCGGGTGATGGACGCTTCGGCTGCCCCGTGCCGTTGCAGCTTGGCCGAGATGGCCTCGAGACGGGCACGGGAGTTCACCTCGACACGGACCTGGCCCGGTGCGAAATGAAGGATGCCCCGCAGCCACCGCTGGGGTCCTCCGGCCACATCAGTTGGTCCTAACTGCCCTCCCGAGGCGGCTGTGAACTGGGCGAGAGCGTTAGCTTGTTCCTCAGCAGTCATCGGGCGGCCCATCCAGTGGAGGGGGGCCGGCGCGCCGGTTTCGCCGCCCTCCTCCCCGGCGTCTTCGAAGTCGAACTCGGCGAGCAGGCTCCTGCGCAGAGATTGCTCGTCCTCCACGGCGAAGGTGGCTCTGATCAGTTCAGTCGGCTCGCCGTCGGTGTTCCGTAGGACGGGCGTCCGGCGGCGGCTGGCTTCTGCCATGGCAACCAGTTGTGGAAGGGAACTCCCCAGCACCTGGGAGGTGATCTGAGCCTCTGCCGGCTCCATGGGATCAGCCACGTCGCAAAGCACGCCATGAGGCCGGGGGCGCTGCCGCCGGTCGGATCCCATGCGGGGTGCCTTGAGGCCCATTTGGCGCGCGAAAGGGGCCACCAGCCTCTCCGTCACGAACAGCACCGATTCCGCCGCCTCGTCTGCAAGGCCCGGGTCGAGGCTAAGTAGGGACTTTCCGCTGCGCCATACCCCTTGGACCGGTGCGAGGGCCCCGGCCAACACGGTCCAGCGAGCCAACCCGTCGAACTGCTCGAGGGGTAGGTGAGCAAAGACGCTCCGCCGGGTGACGATGTCAGTCATCCACATGCCCCGCGTGGGGCCAGCCTCTCTGTCCCAGTCGCAGGCCCAAAGCCCATAGCGGACGTGTGTGGCCCATTGCCGTGCTGCGGCCGCCAGGTCGGGCGGGGTGTCAAGATCGTCTGCGAATAGATCGAGCACGCAACCGTATTGCTCCTCCTCCTCCGCCTCCTTCTCTTCTTGCTCCTCCTCCTCGCCGCCTACAAGCCAGAATCGCTCTGCGGCAAGCGCAGCCACACCCGGCTCGACCTCCTCCAGCTGCCCAAGTTCTGCGGCCCCTTTGATCTCTTCGAAGAACTCGGCGACATACTTTTCCCCGCTGGCAGCGAGATCCCGGTCGGCGTCGATAAAGCCCTCCACCGCATCGCGCACCCGGTATAGGAGCGTCCTGTCGCCAAAGCGCTGTAGGGCCGCAGCGGCTGCAGAAGCTTGGCTTTGGTCAACCGGTCCGTAGAGGGCGGTGGTGCCGGAATCCTCGCCTTCGAGTTCGGCGGCATGGGCAATCAAGCGCGCCTGGATCTCCATCAGATGCATGCTCTCGGGCCAGCGTGCGCACCACTCCCAGACGCCGTTGAGCGCGTCGCCGAGCCGGCCCTGGCGCCACTGGATGCTCGCTATCTCCGCTGCCAGGCGCGGTGCGGAGACGTCGTCGGCTTCGCCCACTGCCTCCAGGTGCTCAAAGGACCGCCACGCAATCTGACTAGCCAAGTCCAGGTCTCCGCCCTCCTCGGCCAACGATACGGCGAGCCACACCAGGTCAGGGTCCTGCGCGACGTACTCTGTAACTGCCCCGGAAATCTCGATCGCTCGCTGGGCTCCGCCCCGGGCGGCAATCTCGGCGGCCACAGCGGCGACAGGCTCATCGAGGCTGGCAATGACCCTGAGCGCATCGCTGGCACCTATAGCTTCGAACAAGTGGAGTGCCGCATCACCAGGCGCCACGGCCGGATCGGCTGCTTTGGAGGTGAAGTCTTCCAGGGCCTTATGGACGGCTTCGACCTCCTCTTTTAACGCTCGGCGAGCCTCGTGCCGTTGAGCCTCCTGGCCGGCCTGGTGCTCCCGCCTTCGCTTGTGACGCCGCCGGTCTGCCTTTTTTGACATGCCGCGACCGTATACCAAGGCGAGCGGCCCAAGGCGAACAATTACAGCCGCCAGACCCGCCGATTCCACACCCAGCGATGTCGGAGGCGGGATGCAATGACAGCGTCAGGGTGGGGACCGCAACAGATCGCTCCATACCCAAGACTGTGCATTAGACCCCTATGTAGGGAGCGCAGAAAGAAGCGGCTATCAGAAAGGGTCCATCGTTGCCCAAAATGCGGCCTGGTGGCTCCGAGGGATCGTTTATCGGCTTTCCTGGGACTCAGTGTCCACTGGTACGGTGTCC
>JAKAOS010000077.1 GCA_021823165.1 Actinomycetes bacterium
GGCGTAGTTCACCGATACGAACAACCTCCCCCAGCGCTCGGAGAGTGTCATGGACAAGATGTGTGCTGCTCCACTGGCAAGGGACCGCTGTAGGCGACGGGTGTTCTCCTTGGAGCAGAGGACACCGATGGTTGGCAGGACAATGGTTCGCCTGTTGGGTTCAAAGCGCATGGTGCCGGTTGTGAAGCGGACCCTCCCAGAATCGGTCCTTCTGGACTTGAACCTGGGGAAGCCGACCTTCTTGCCCTTCCTGTGCCCCGACTTGGATGTTCGCCAGTTGGTAAGGGCTGCTACCAGATCGGCTATGCCAGAGGAGTAGGCCTCCTTGGAGTTCTTTCTCCACCAGGGGGCTACCTCGTCTTTGGCCCGGTTCCAGCGCTTGCGTAGGGTTGCCAGATCCCACTTGGAGGATTCCTCGGCATCCATGTCGGCTTTGGCTTGTGCCAGTGCCCAGTTGTAGGCAAACCTCCTGGCACCGAAGTGGGACAAGATAACACCTGGGTCCGATGGCCATTCGACTTCGAACTTCGCTGCGGTTACCTCCCAGGTGGAGGGAACCTGGCAAAGTCCACCATCGGCATCTGTCTGGTAGCACTCGAACAGGGGAGATACCGATTCAACCTCTTCGCGATGGGCCTCGAAGTCCTCGATCTCCACCCGCCTGGTCAACCAAGAGCCATCCTCGGAGGAGAGGTGGACTCCGCCGGTCAGGGATGCCACCTTTTCCGCCTGCTTGGTTGTCCTCATCTGGACGATCATTCGTCGTCCATTCCCGGCGAGGTTGCCGCACTAAGAGCCGCTCTAGCCCTGTTCTCTGCCGTAGAGTTGCCATACAGACGAGCACAGAACGAGGTGAGGATCTCACCCATGTCCAGGACTAGGTCATCGTCCAACTCGGTTGGGTCCATGACAACCAACTTCCTGCCCTGGGCTTCTAGGGCAGCTTCTACGTACTCGGTGGCAAATCTTGCAAGGGCGTCTTGTCTGGTACTGGTACATCCAGCAGGATTAGCCCACCGATCTTCTTGGCCGGCACCGGCAGTTTCCCATCTTGAAACCAGCGATAGGCCGTCATGCGGGAGATCCCCTGTGACTCGGCCCATTCCGCTAGATGCACGGTGATACTACATCAGACCATAGCCTATCACAGCTAACCGATCTGGCAACAGCTAGCAACCCTCATGATGGCCATGATTACTGCCATTGCTGAGTCCGCGCCAGGTTTTTCGTGACAGCCGAGCCGGAGGCGATAGGGTCTGGCTAGCCATAGCGCTGGCTGCGGCACTCGGATGGTTCAGGTCCTGACAGGCTGTGGTACCGGATCGGAGAGGCAACTTGCGACCGCCCAAATACTCAGAGCTACTGGGCACAGGGTTAGCAGTGCTGTCGGCCCTTGTGCTCGCTGCGTGCCACCCCTCGAGTGGCCTGGCCGGCAAAGGCGATAAATCGCGTTCAAGGGCCACTTCCAGCACGGTGGGTTCAGGAGGCGTAGGTGCCAACAAGGGGCACCCAGCGCCCTCTCTGCCTGTCTGCAACCAAATGAGCCAGATCGCCTCGTGGAGTGTTGACAGGAGGGTCGCTCAGCTGATCGTCGTGCCCGTTGACGAAAGCAATGTGAGCCAGGCCGCTCCGCTTGTGGCCCAGGGGGCGGGAGGTGTATTTCTTTTCGGTTCTTATGCACCGCCGGGCATAGGCGCCCAGATTGCGGCCTTAGCGGCCACCGCTCCTGCTGGGGTGGCACCGATTGTGATGGCGGACGAGGAAGGCGGGGGAATCCAGTCGCTCTCCAACGTTGTCGGGAGCCTTCCCTGGCCTCGGATGATGGCGGAGACTTACACACCGGCTCAGGTGCAGGCGCAGGCCACTCAGGTGGCTCGCAATATGAGCCGCATCGGGGTCACCATGGATTTGGCCCCGGTCCTCGGGATTGACAGTGGTCCCGGCCCAGACGCCCAGCACCCCATTGGGGCCCGGTCTTTCGGGGGCACCCCTGCCATGGTGAGTACATATGCCCTGGCCTTCGCCCGCGGTTTGATGGCGGGGGGCGTGGTGCCGGTTGTAAAGCACTTTCCGGGTTTGGGCCGGGCGAGCTACAACACCGACTTCGGCCCTGCATACACGCCGCCGCTCTCTTCGTTGGAGACCTTCGATCTGATCCCCTTTGAAAACGCCATTGCGGCCAAAGTGCCCGCCGTGATGGTCTCCAACGCCTCCATCCCGGGCCTCACCAGGGGCCCCGCCAGCTTGTCCAAGGCAGCCATCCAGGGCCTGTTAAGACAGAAACTCGGCTTCAAGGGACTGGTGCTCACCGACTCCCTTTCCGCCCAGGCGATCTCCGACATTGGCCTCGGCGTGGGCCCGGCGGCGGTGAAGGCCGTAGAGGCGGGGGTGCAGATGATCCTCTTTACCGCCCCCGCCGGTGAGAGTTCCAACCAGGCGAGTCAGCAGGTGCTAAACGACCTCGCCTCGGCGGTGAATGCCGGACAGATCTCCCAGGCACAGCTCGACTCGGCCGTTGCAGCGGTGCTTCAGGTGAAAAACGTAAATCTTTGCAACCTGCATGGTGGCGGCGCGGCCGCTGGGGGCTGAGATAAGCGATGCTGGCTGGGTCGCACAGATATTCACCGCCCCGGGTCGACTCTAAATCAATGCCTGCTCATGGCTTTGGTGCATGGCTAGAAGGGCGGCAGTGATAGAGGTGGCGCTGGCAAACCTGAACCATCACAATGTGGCCATGACAGGGCGTTTGTTCCAACCTGCCACTACCGTTGGGGGCGAAAGTGTGCCAGCATGCGACGTCATCAGGCCTAAGGATCTTTCAACAACTGAACCAGGCTGCTCTGTGAGGGCTAAGCACGGCAAGCCTGTAGGGAATGGGGTGTTGGGTCCAGGGCCGGGACAGCTCATCGCCGCATCCAGTAGACCGTCGTTGGGCCCAACGGCTTTAGTCAATGCTGGCGTTTTGGTCTGCGGCGCCAAGCCGGGAGGTCGAAGCCGAGGGGTGGGGTTTTTATCCCCACATGGTAGGACGGGATTACTGGTGGCCAAATGTCTTCTGCTGCCCCTGCAAATGCCAACTGCAACCGTGATGGCAAGATGTCGGTCCAAATCCCCCTTTGGCCAACGGTCCGATCTTTGCCTTGGCTTCGCCCACAATGGGTGAAGTGAACGCATCCATCGGGGGCGGGTCTCTTCGGTGCCGGAAATGCGGGGCACCGGTAGTCGTTGGCGATCGCATCTGCCCCGCGTGCCACCAGGTGCTTCGAGGCCCGGAGGGCGTTTTTGATGCTCCAAAGAGCCAAGTGCTGTCTTCGGGTGCATTGAATCGTCTCGATACCGTGGGCGGAGCACCCGAGAGGGGGGCCACCTCCGCAGCCAACAGGCCCACTCTGGAAGTGCGGTGGGGTCGTCATATTGAGCGAATCCCGATGGGCGATGCCGAAGTTATTTTGGGCAGCGGGCCCAACGCAGGTCTGCGTGTTGCGGCCGGCTTCTTGGCTCCAGCCCATGCTCGCATTATGCCGGAGGACGAAGGCGTCGTCATTGAGGCCCTGGCGAGGCATGCGATGGTGAGCGTGGCTGGCGTCGACTGCCGCCGGTCCCCTCTGCGGCCCGGTCAACCTGCCCGCGTCGGAGACGGTGCGGGCAACTTTGTCACTGTGGTGCTGGAAGGCGACAAAGCGCCCCCGGAGGAGGCCTTTCGGACGGTACTTCCGGGTGTCGGCCAACGCTTCAAGATTGGACGGGATCAGGACTGCGCCATCAGACTGAAGCATCCTTTGGTCCGTGGGGCCCATGCAACCCTGGGACGGGACTCGGACGGCAAGTTGTGGATCAAGGACCGGTCAACGGTTTCCGGCACCTTCGTCAATGGAGAACGGGCGTCGGGCACCAGGATTCTTGGCCTTGGCGATGTCATTCAGATCGGGCCCTTCAGTGCTCAGGTGTCCAGCAATCGACTTGTGGAGGTGGATCGCGGCAGCGCGGTCGACGTGTCAGTCGATGGCGCCTGGATCGAGGTGGTCGAGAAGGGGCGCCGCAAGCCCCTTTTGCAGCAGGTGAAGCTGAGGTTGGATAGTGCTTCGTTCACCGCCGTTGTCGGGGTCAGTGGTGCGGGTAAGTCCACCCTGTTGCGACTGGTATCGGGCCAAACCGCTCCGAGCCGTGGATCGGTCAGCTACAACGGTCTCGATTTGGCTCGTCATCGGGGTGCGTTTTTGAAGTTGCTGGGATTCGTGCCCCAAGACGACACCATTCACGCCGACCTGAAGGTGGAGGAGGGTCTCGACTTCCAGGCTCGCCTGAGATTGGCATCGGACACCTCGCCCGCCGAACGAAAACAACGTATCGACAAGGTCCTTTCACTTGTGGGGCTCGAGGAGCAAGCGAACCAACTGGTGCACAGCCTGAGCGGTGGCCAGAGAAAACGAGCTGCCATAGCCGGAGAGCTGATCAACGACCCACCGATCCTTTTCCTTGACGAGCCCACTTCGGGATTGGATCCCGGCCTGGACAAGAGAATGACCTACCTGTTGAGGTTGTTGGCGGATCAGGGCCGGACGGTGGTCATGGTGACCCATAGCATCGCCAATCTGGACCTGTGCGATCAGCTGGTGCTTGTTGCTCCCGGGGGCTATGTGGCATACGTCGGCTCACCTGGAGAAGTAACCGACTACTTCGGGGCCGAGTCGCTTTCTGATGTGTTCCTAATGCTTGAGTCCCCCGAGAAAGTCGAAGCCGTGCTGGGGGAACTCGGGACCCTGCCCAACATGGGGAACGACCTTTCGCCGCCGCCTAAGGATGCCGTTTTGGCCCAGTCTGGGCGAGTTGATGGGTTGCCGAGCCCGATCGCCGTCGGTTCCCTCGGATGGCATCGTGCGCTGATACACCAGACGCTGATCTACGCGGGCCGCTACGTCAAACTTCTCAGCCGCGACCGGTCAGCCCTAGGCTACTCCCTGCTTCAGGGAATAGCCGTAACGTTGCTCGTCGCCTTGGTAAGCCCCGCGCGGATGAATGCGGTCACCTGGAGTACGCCGGCTCTGATCCTTGGTTCCGCCTCGGTGTGGTTCGGAATGGTGAACTCGGTGAGGGAGTTGGTCAAAGAGCGGCCCATCTGGAAACGGGAGCGCATGGCGGGAGCGCTGTTACCAGCCTATTTGATGTCGAAGATAGCTGTACTGGGAGGGCTGGCTGCCCTGCAGGCAGCCTCCATGGTCGTGGCGCTCGATTTATCCATGGGCCTGCCGGCAAGCCACCGGTTGATTTCGCCGGCGGTAGGGTTGTTGGTCAGCTTGTGGCTGGGCAACCTGGCTGGGATTGGGTCCGGGCTGGCGGTATCGGCGGTGGCGCCCAGTGCGGATCGCGCCATGGCGGTGTTGCCCTATTTGCTCGTGCCTCAACTGGTGTTGTCCGGCGCGTTGTTCAATCTTCACCAGTTTGCCTCGTTGGCCTACCTGATAGCGGGACGGTCCGCGGTTGCGGCGGTAGGGGGGGTCGCCGGAGTGCTGCCTGATCAGGCACTTACAAGACATCTGTATCCGGTCACGAGAACTGGGTTGTACATCGATTGGCTTGTGCTGGTGGCACTGGTGGTTGCTTCACTGGCCGTGACATGGCGGCTCATGGCGGCAGGCCGAAACGCTCGCTGAACAAGGAGGGGGATGGGGAAGTGGCGGTGACCGTTGGGATTGATTTGGGAACGACCTTTTCGGTAGTGGCCCGGGTTCTGCAGGAGGGTCCCTCGATGGTGATTCCCAACTCCGAAGGATTGCCCATTACTCCCTCGGTGGTGATGTTCGATGGGAACACTGCGGTGGTCGGTTCCGTGGCCAAGGAGGCGATAGCCAGCAGTCCGGAAACCGTCGTGCAGTTGATCAAGCGGCACATGGGAAGCGATTGGTTTTACGACCATAAGGGCGTATCTCTTCATCCAGAGCACGTCAGTGCTCTGATCATCAAGAAACTGATACAGGATGCGTCCCTGCTGGTTGGTCCTATAGAGCAGGGAGTAATAACCGTTCCCGCCTACTTCAACGATGCCATGCGTTTGGCCACACGGCGAGCGGGTGAGCTGGCCGGTCTGGAGGTTCTGGGTCTTGTCAGCGAACCAACGGCGGCTGCCATTTCCTTCGGCTACGATCAAAGGCCCCAGGAGATGACCGGAATGGTGTTCGACCTGGGTGGCGGAACCTTTGACGTGACTGTGATGGACATGGACCATGGCCATTTGACCGTTAAAGCGACCGGAGGGGATCCCTATCTGGGAGGGGCAAACTTTGATAAGGCCCTTTTTGATTACTTTGTCGAAAGGTTCTCCGACCACACCGGCCTGGACATTTCTGACTTCGATGTGCTGCCCATCGACATCTTCGCTCAAACCTCACAAGATTGGCTGGCTCGTGCCACTCGAGCAAAGCTGGATCTCACGGCGCTGCACCGGACGACGGTCGTGCTGCAGGCGGCAGGCCGGTCGATGCGGCTCGAGGTGACCAGAGAAACCTTCGAGTCTTTGATATCGGTTCTGCTCGATGAGATGGTGGACAAGGCTGCATCGGTAATAAGGGAGGGCGGCGTCAGTCCCGGCGACGTTGATCACGTGATCGCAGTCGGTGGTTCTACAAGGGTGCCGGCGGTGCGCAAGCGCCTGGAGCAGCTTCTGGGCCGAGCACCCGAGACCGCTTCTCGCCCCGACGAAGCCGTAGCTCAGGGTGCAGCATTGTTTGCCGCCAGTCGGCAGATGGAGCAGGGTGACCCAGTGGTATTGTCTCGGGACGCAAGGCAGTACCTGGAGAGCTTCTCGGTCACAGACGTGGCGGCCCACAGTTTGGGCGTGCTGGCCTACGACCGGCCTCGTGCCCAGGGAGGACGAGGCCTGAACAGTGTTGTCCTGCCCAGGAATACAGCGCTACCCTTCGAGGACAGCCGGACCTTCTATACGGCTCATCCGGGTGAGACCTCTGTCACGGTGCAGGTGTTGGAAGGGGATGACCCAGATCCCGCACTATGCAGCACCATTGCCGAGGTGCAGGTCAGCGGGTTGCCACCTAACCGCCCTGCTACCCAGCCGGTCACCGTGACGATGCGCTATAACCGTGACGGGATACTGGAAGTCATGGCGAGGGACGACAACAGCGGGGTTGAAACAACGGCCACGATCGAAAGGACCGAACGGCGGTATGACGATCGCGATGCTGCGGATCAGCTAGTCAAGTCGATGGAGGTGATCTGAGAAGAGAAACTCTTGATTGTGATGGATAGAAGCAGGGGCCATCGTGACGTTGGGCCTGCAGCCCGAGTTGCCGCCGGGAAGTCGCCCAAAACGCGTAGTCGTTCTGGTGTTCACAAGAGCCGACCTCTCTTCCTCGGGACGCTGGCAACCACTCATCCTGGCGCCCATGGCAGTGCATGTGGATCTATGGCCAGGCGGATGACCGCGTTGGTAGCCGAGACCGATGAAGTGGTGTATCCGAGCTGTGGTAGTGGGGCCGCTCCCGGCCATGTGTGCCCGCCTCCGAGGATTTCGTAAAGTGCCAGGAGATGGCCGGGCGGGCAATGCCACTGCAGCGCCTCGACACCTGTGGCCACTGCAGCCGAAGAAGGTGGGGATGTACATTTGTCCAGGGTGGACCAGTAGTTCATCCTCGTCATCACCGGCTGTGCTTGAGTGCCCTGAAAGGGGAAGGGCCGGTCGCCTCCTCCGCCATTGAATGGCACGATTGGATCGGCCGTTCCGTGTACCTCTATCACTGTGGCCGGAGCAACTGGGCACCGCATGGGCACGATGCTGGGAGCGACGGCGAAAATTGCAGTAATCATGGTGGGCAACGCGCAGCCAAGAGTGTTGGCCATATCCGCACCGTCGGATATGCCGGTGGCCACAACGCGCGAGTGGTCGTAGCACGCCAGACTGTCCAGCTGGTCCAACACCTTGTGGAGGAAGGCTACGTCGCTCGGTCCGACGGTGGGACGCCTTACGAAGTTCCAGCGGTCGGCCACACCCTGAGGAGTGACAACCAGCACTCCCTTGGTGGCCCCGGCGGCCGAGAGGCCCGTGTAGGCGGCCTGAATAGCCGCGGTCTGGCCGTAACCGTGGAAGTCGATAACGACCGGCAGGGGAGTGCGTGAGGACCCCGAGGACGGTACCGACAGCAGATAACTGCGCTGCACTCCGCCTGAAGTGATCGTCTCGTCGTAGCTACCAGGCGCAAGCGGCGTTTGGCATCCGGCATATAGCGGGGCGCCCGATCCGCCATTTCCAGCTGGTGCTGTGGTCCGTTGTGGCTTCCCCTGGCCGGAGCGGCTCCCGGATTTGGCTGGAGATTGAGAGACGATGGTGTCCCGGCCGCCAGGTTTGGTGATGGAAGACTTGATCGGGGGGCTGGCGTGCGCCGATGCAGCACTTGTGCCACAGGCTGAGGCCGCCAGCGCCAGCACGCTAACGATGGTGGCGAGGCTGGCCCAATGACTCCGGTGGTGATTCACGTCAGCAAGGTGGCACAGGGGGGCCCGTCCGGTGACTGTTGACCAGAGCGTCGGGTATCCACCCTGCAGTGGGTGCAACGACCTGGTCCCAGTAGGAGTTTCCTCCATAGGGAGGGGGTGAGGCGACGTAGGGACCTTTGACGAAGCAGGACAAGCTGACCAGCGTACCGTCTGGCAGGGTGGCGTTTAATGAACTGCTTGGCGACGGGTTGGCGTATACCCCAACCTGGGCGCCGGCGCTATAGACGGGGAAGGGGCCGGTGCTATCAGAGGGAGCTGCTGTCGTAGGGGTAGGTGTGGAGATGCTTCCCCAACACGCGGGGGGAGCACCGAAGCTTGCCGATGTAGGTGCCAGCAGAGAGTCGGAGATCCAGCCAGCTCCCACGTAGTCCCATATCATATCGCCCGACACGGAGGCGCCATAGAGGGCGCAGGACGCCTGTACGACGGTGCCTGCCGCTGCTGATCCCAGCATCTGGTACTCCCGGAAACCGGGACCGGACCAGAGCGAGGTCGTGCCTTGTACGACGTAGGTGAAGTTGGCTGAGGAGGTCGTGGGAAGGATAGAGGCGACGGGAGCGGAGCTAGTGGTCGAGGGCTGCGTTGTGGAAACTGGTGCTGTGGTGGTCGAGGAGGGCGTTGTCGAAGTGGTCGTTGTGGGTGCAGAGGTCGTAGAAGTGGTGTGAGCAGCGGAGCTGGCCGCTTGATTCGCCGGCGCAGAGACGCTTCCCGACATGAGCACTTTTTTGGTAACCACGGCACCCAGTATCAGAATGGCTCCTCCAGCTGCGGCCCATGCGGCCAGGCTATGACCTCGCCGCGGAGGTTGTTGGTTGGTTTTCGACGGCCTGCCGGGTGATCCGGTGGTGTGGCTGAGTGGTGGCAGGGGTGGCGGTGGCGGCCCCTGGGGTGGAGCATCTCCAGTGCGGCTTGGCGCAGAAGAGCCCGGGAGCACCGGCGAATCTGCAGCCCAGGATGCAGCTGCATCGTACTCGGCAAGGCTGTTACGGTATTGCCGCAGGGCTTCATCGGAGGACAGCAGGGTCGCCTTTGCGTCTCGGCTGAGATCGCGCAGTCGTTGAGCACGCTGAGGGGAGGTCACGCTAAGAGCGTTTGCCTGACGTGTGATCAAGGCCACCTTCGCGGCTATCTCTGACTTGTTGGCGTCGTGCTGCAGGCCAAGTTCGGCGAAGAGATCTCTCACGTTAGATGGCATTGCCCATTTTTGCCTGACTGACGGCTAGGGCGGCAAAGAAGCTCACTGATCGAGTATCTCATTGGCCATTTCAGCTGGCAACAGCCCATGAGCCAGTCCGCCGGCCGCTTGAGTGGCCACCACGGCGCGGTTGGTTCCGGCTTTGCCGCACGAATCTCGCCACCCACCATCGCTATGAGCGAAAGCGGAGTTCCAAGTCGGCGACGAAGACCAGGGGAAAGAACGGCACAAGTCGGAGTCCGACGCACAGCCCCGGCGTCACGGCGACCAAGGGTGCTCCAGATGCTGTAGATGCCAGGGCAAGGACTGCCATAGCCTTCCAATGCCGGGCCCCACGGGCTGCTCAAGGCCACATCAACGCCACGTTGACAAGGTCTTCGCAAAGCTGTCCGCGCCCCATTGGACCATGACATTGGCGACCAGGATGGCGCCTGAGATCTGCAAAGTGCCCGGAGAACTCTGGCCACCGGCTTGGAAAATGGCGATATCCAGCAGCGACAGCGCCCGAGGGCCGTGCAAAACCATTTGGCAGGCGCCGGCCAGGCAAAGAATCAGCGGACAGGGCCGCGACAGGCACTACCAGGTTCGACCCGAGGCGGCAGTCTGCCACCACCAGGCCCACAAAATGGATCCTCTCACAGCAACTATTGGCGCTGTGGTGACCCAATCATGGTCGTGTCGATGCGTATTCGGCCGTGGTGGCCAAGATGGCGACGGCGTCGCTCAGAAGATGATGGGCGGGCATGGCCCTTTACTCCGGGCCGTGGCCTGCGACATGGTTTGCAAGCCGGCAGGGCAGCCGGAGGTTCCCATAGGGGCCCTGCGAGGATGGTGTCGCCCTCGGCCATGCGGAGACACCGGGCCGAAGCAACCGGGTAGCGCCTCGGATGCCGGCCTGACAGGAATGAACATGTTCTGTTCTGTTCTGTTCTGTTCTGTTCTGTTCTGTTCTGTTCTATTCTGTTCTTTTATTGT
>JAKAOS010000078.1 GCA_021823165.1 Actinomycetes bacterium
TCCGTCATCCTTGTGCCAGATGCGCATCAGGCCTTTGCCTCCCCCATGGCGTAGGGAGTTGGTCGCCAACTCGTTCACTGCGAGAACCAGTTCCTCAGTCCTGGCCGCTCCAAGAGAGGCGCGGCTTGCCTGGTCGCGTAAGAGCCCCCTCAAAGACGGGAGTGATCCCGAATAAACGCTCGCCTCGATTGGAGGGCCCGGAACTTCCTCCAGGGGATATGTAGCCAGAATCTCTTGCTCGCTTTGCGGACAAAAGCCGGGGTTCTGCTCTGTTCGACCATTGCCGAAAAGGAGTGGGTGGGCCGCAAGTGCTTGCTGGACGACGGGGCCACTCAGGGTGGAGGTGTCATAGGCACATAGCAGGTTCCAACGCGGACTACCCAGGAATGCAGCATTTAGGAGCGACTCTTGCTTGTGGTATTCCGACAGGGCATCTTCGCCGCAGGGCGCCGAGAGGGGCTCGCCCACACCCCTGAAACTGCCACCCCCCGCTCGGGCCGATGCCGCAAAGTCGAGCCAAAGTGAAGTCATCCGCGCGGGATTTCCCCCGAGCGCGTCGATCCTTACCTTTTCCACTGGCCAACTGGAGTCGAGCCGCGTATCAAGCAGGGCGAGTTTCGCTGCATCGGCGATGACGAGGATGGCCTCCCCTCTTTCGACGCCTTCGGCTACATAGGCATAGACTCCCGCGACAAAATCCTCCATCCCTTCATAGGGGAATGCCTGATGGCAAAAGTGGGAGGAGACATGGGAATTAAACACGCCGGCGTTCCTTGACCCGCCCTTTCTCGTGCCCAGTGGGCAGCCCAGCCGCGTATGCCTGGCCTGCCTACTGTCGCGCAGGCACCATTACCCGCCGCCAGCCAAAACGCGCCAAGACGCTAGCACATGTCAGCAGGGATGCACAACAGCCAGTGCCTCAGGGCAGGTGCTGCCGAGTCGGATGCCCGCCTGGTCCTCGTTCGGCGATGACACCGTTGCCGGGATCGGCGTTCCAGAGCCGGATGACAGCCAAGCCATGCTCGGTGCCCAGCACCGAGACCCGGGCCGGGCTGAGAGCAAACATCGACCCATGGGATGGTGAAAGCCCCAGCCAGGTAGCCGTCAGGACCCTGAGGCAGTGGCCATGGCCGAAAAGCACAACGTCTCCCTGGTCGAGGTCGACCTCAGCGAGAAAGGCATCAACCCTCGCGCCGACCTCAGAGACCGTCTCACCGGGAGTCTTGCCCGGAGGAACGCCCTCGGCCCAGAGTGACCACGGCTGCCTGCCCTTTCGGGGCTCGTTGATTTGCTCGCTGGTCAGGCCCTCGTAGCCTCCGTAGTCCCACTCGGCTAAGCGCGCATCGGGGGTGGCGTCGGGGAACCCTGCCAGTTCCGCCGTATGTTTGGCCCGGAGAAGTGGGCTGGTGAAGGCGTAGGAAATCTTGCGCCTCCGCAAGGCCGAAGCCAGCTGTGACGCTTGGCGTTCCCCCTCGTCGGTGAGCTCTATATCCGTCAGGCCCGTGTGACGGCCCGAAAGACTCCATTCGGTTTGGCCATGACGAACGAGCAGTAGCTCACCCATGCCCTCCGACCACCTCCAATAGTTCTCTTGACGGCCACCGGTGAACTCCGGGTGGCAGTCGCCAAGAGTATTGCCATCAATTCTTTACCGTTGCGCCCACGCTCTTCACCCGGCCCCTGCGGACCGGGTTGAGTCGGGACCGGCCGTCAGCCACGTCCGCTCAGGACACAAGCAGGGCCCGGTCAATCTCGCGCAAGTGGCCCGGCCATTGAGGCCGGGCCACAGCTTCAAAAGCGACTGCCAGAGTAATGCTTAGCCCTTGCTCCGGGCCAAGTTCTCAGCCCGCTATCCAGACCGGGAGCTGCTGAACCCCGAACTGGGTGCACTGGGAAAGCGTCGGCTCCCAGATGTCGAGACGATTCCCGATGATCCCGCCACCGGTGTCCTGGGCGATCCTGGTGCCCACCCCACCGATGTCGATGGTTGTGCCCAGTGGTATCACCGAAGGATCCACGGCGACCGACGCTGTGGAGACCGGGGCCCCAGATGCCGTGGTGCCGCTCAAGTCGTAGCAGGTAACCGTAAAGGTCCCCAGGTAGCGACCCGGGCCAGAGGGTGCGCTCACGGCCGCAGCCGTTACGGCCGGGGCTGCTGGCTGTGCAGCTGCGGCCTGTGCAGCTGCGGCCTGTGCAGCTGCCGCCTGTGCCGCTGCCGCCTGTGCCGCCGCGGCCTGTGCAGCGGCCGCCCGCGCAGCTGCGGCCCGTGCCGCCGCGGCCTGCTGGGCCGCAACCTGTGCCGAATGGAAGTTGGAAATGGCAGCCGTTACGCCCTGGGAGTGCGACTCCAACAACCAGTAGCCGCTCCCCTTGGCCGCCGGCACAATCCCGGCGATCAGATTGGCCGAACTGGAGCCAGCCGTACCGAAGAACGCTGCGTTGCCGAAGCCGAAGACCGCCCCGTTGGCGTCCGCCAGCCAGTAGCCCTTGCCGTTGGGAGTCGCCGCTATGCCGACGATGGGAGCCGGGAGGTTGGTCCCAGGGGTCCCCTTGAACGCTGCGTTGCCGAAGCCGAAGACCGCACCGTTGGCGTCCGCCAGCCAGTAGCCCTTGCCGTTGGGAGTCGCCGCTATGCCGACGATGGGAGCCGAGGGATGAATCCCCTCGCTCTGCAGCGACCCGAGGAACTTCGCATCTCCAAGTGCGGCAACGCCACCCTCGGGCGTCACCTGCCAGGCGCCTTTGCCCCCGTCAACTGCGACCATCGCCGTCGCCGAGTTGGTCGTCGTGTCACCCGAGGCGCCAGTCCAGGTTTTTGCTTTGCCGTGGGCCTGGTAGGGGGTGACAAAGTTGCCCCGGTGGACCGCTAATGGCATGGCAGAGGCCGGCGCCACGCCAACGGCCGTCATGCCCACGGTGCCACCCGCCAGGGCCAAACCGCGCAACATGGTGGCGGCCCTGCGCGAACCTTCCTCACTGGTTTCGCTTGCTTGCTGCATTGGTATTACGTCTCCTGCGGCTTCGCTGGTGACGAAGTCTGCGGGTTTATTCAAGAGCGCTTCCTCTCGTCCGGGTGCCAAACCGGGCCGTGGGATCTCCACGCGTATTCACGGGCACGTACGGATAGTCGGTTTCCCGCCCTTAGGGCGAGCGTCTTGGTTCCGTCTCTCCAGCGGTCTCACGGATCGCTCCGGGACGGTGTCAGGGCCTCCGCGGGCCGAACATGAGAATAAGCCGAGAAGCTGGGAGCGCGTCAAGTCAAAGAATTCAAAGTCCAGGTCAGGCCCGGAAAAAAATTTCCTGTGCAAGTATCTATATGGCCTCAGGAGCAAATTTATGCGAATTTGCGGGTTTTGTCGCTTTCGACGGCAAATAAACACACCCGACGCAGGACGTCGCTATTGGATGGCCGCCAAAGCGTCATCCCCTTTGGCAGGCCAGCATCGTTGCTGAGCGGGACAGGAAGCAGAACAGGGACAGACAGATGCAAATGCGGTGAACCGGCAGGTGCAGAGGCGTTAAAACCGGCGAGGCAGGCCTTCGGGGCCGCCGAGACGCTCCGCTGCCTCGTCCAAGGCATCGATCTTTTCGAACAGCGCATGTCCCGGCAGCTCGTCAGAGGCTCGCTTCAGTCTTTCATCAACACTTGCGCAGTACCTGCGAGAGAGTGCCTCAATCTCGCTAACCCTCGACTGGAGCCTTTCGGCAATGGCCCTCCGAGCCGGGGACGAAACTCTTTCCGCTTCAGCGAGGCGGCTATCGACCTCCATGGCAAGCTCCATGACCGACTCAAGCGGCCCATACCAGGGATCGGAGTTTTCCGGGTGCCGACGCCAATGTCGGCGCGGCTCCACCGGCGCCGAATGCCCAAGCGACAGCCATGCCTCTTGGGCGGAAAGGACTGCTACCTGCAACCTCCGGTGTAGGGACGCGGAAGGCGAGACGGACCACCGCCAGCGCAGTGGCACCCTTTTCGAGGGTGCCAGCCGAAGTGGCATCTGCAAGCGTTTCGAAAAGGCCCTGAGAACGGCCCAGGCCGACACCCCAGCGACGGCAGTGGCCGCCGTCGCTGCGGCAACGAAAACTTCCACGACAACCACCAGGCAAGGATAGCGCCATAGGCGGTGGGCGGCGAGAGGGCGTCTAAATGCAATGCGCCGGTCAGGACGCTTGGCAGGCCTCGGCCAGGCGCTCCAGTGCCCTGCTCAACAGTGGGCGGGGCGTAGCAAAGTTGAGACGCGCATGGCCTTTGCCGGGTTCGCCGAAAGTGGGTCCCGGGCTCAATACAACCTGGGCCTTCTCCCCAAGGAGCTCAGAGGGGTCCTCGCCCATGGACAACTGCGAAAAATCGATCCAGGAAAGGTAGGTTGCCTCGGGCGAAAAGTGCACGAGGCCCTCTATGCCGCCCAGCACTTCGGCAACCATGTCCCGATTGGCTTCCAGGTAGCCAAGCACCCGTGAGAACCATGGACCGCCCGACCGCCAGGCTGCGAGTGTTGCCCGCATTCCCAGAACCGAAAGGCCACCACGAGCGTGTTCGGGAAACGCATCGAAGCGCCGCTTCAGCTCGCTCGAGCCAAATGCCACGGTGGCACAGCGCAACCCCGCCATATTGAAGGACTTAGACGCCGAAGCCAGCGTTACAGTCCGTGACGCCGCCTCCTCCGACACCGATGCAAACGGCCGGTGCCGACTACCGGGGTAGACGATGTCAGAATGGATCTCGTCGCTCATCACGACAAGGCCATGCCTGGATGCGATCTCTGCCAGGCCCTCCAGTTCTGCAAGCGAAAACACTCGCCCGGTCGGATTATGAGGATTGCACAAGATGACCACTTTCGCCCCGGATGAAGCGATAACACTCTCCATCTGGTCGAGGTCGAGGGCATAACCATCGGCGCCGAGGCGGAGGGGGGCTTCTACCAGTTGGCGGCCCGTTTCTGATACTGCCGAGAAAAACGGTGGGTAGGCGGGAGTGTTGACCACGACGGCCTCGCCTGGATCGCTATAGGCCAACAGACCCAGATACACAGACTGCACCACATCCGACGTCAGCTCGACCAGTTCGGACGGGAACCTCACCCCATAGAGGGAAGAGGTGCGCTGGCAATAGGCTTCGCGCACCTCCTCCATCTCCTCCCCGGAGGGATATCCGACATCACCCCGCCCTATGGAGTCCTGGAGGGTCTCGGTAATCGCCGAGGCAAGCGGGAAATCCATGTCCGCCACCCACATGGGGAATCGAGCTGGGTCCACCCACGACCACTTGACCCCCTTCCGCCTCCGAAGGGCATCCAGGTCAAAGGCTTCGAGGTCCAAACTGAGGTCTCGGTCGTCATGGTCGGCCATCGCATTTACGCTATCGGTATCGACCTGGGAAATTGGCGTCTCCGACGCCAACACCAAAAGGCCATTACCAGGCACCGATGCCCACCTTGTTCAGGGCAAAGCCGTGGCCCGCCAATCCAACTTCGGAAAGCATCCCGAAGGCAGATCCTGAAAGATCCCGGGACTCCCAAGGACCAGGGGGCGCTGAGCCGGCCATGGCTTTTCTTAGTGCCGCCCTCTGGCGCATCCAGTCCTGTTGTCCCATAACACCCAAAGGAGGCGCTTGATCCCTCACCTTTGGAACCTCCGATCGGCGGCACCTTGCCGTGTCGTTCCTAGCGGGAAAGGTCCCGGAGGTCCAGCACGCTGCCACTACGGCGGCCCTGGGACAGAAGGTCCCAGATGGAGCGCGCCACATCGACAGGATCGCTGAGTGCACCGCTTTGGTGGAGGTCCACGAACTTGCCCCGCTGGGAGAAGTCCCTGTCCCCTACTTCGCGAATTGCGGCCTGCATTGGCGTATCAACGGTCCCAGGTGCGACAGACAGCACCTCCGCCCCGCCGCGAATCTCCTGCTCCGCACCCACATCACGCACCCACTGGTCCACCGCCGCCTTGGCAGCCCCGTAGGAAGACCAACCCGGGTAGACGCTGTGAGCGGCTCCGGAGCCCAGTATCAGCATCTGGCGCCGGGTATTGCCAAGAGAAGCTGTCGCCGCAAGGAAGTAGCCGCCCAGGACCTGGAACGCGGCACTGTTGAGCAAGACGTTTCTTCTGTAGGCATCGGCATCTACCTCACCCGCAAAGCCGATAGGTTCGAGCGTCCCGGCCGCCTGGATAAAAATCACGCGCTCTCCCACAAAGCCGGCGACTTCACGAGTCATGTCGTCCCCGACCACCGCCCAGCTTGCAGGATCGGAAAGATCCGCCGCCAGGTGGCGCGCACCGCGTGCGGGCCGCCGCCCGATCCCGGCGACATTGGCATCGCTCCAAGGGACGGTTTCCACCAAAGCCTGGCCGATCCCGCCGGATGCACCGGTGATCCAGATCAATGAGCTTGCCACGGTTATACGCTACCTAACGAGCTGGCAACTGGCCATGTGGACACTACGTGCTGGATGCTGCTCAACTTGGACAACGATGCCATTCAAGCGACTGCCGTTGTCGTTTGCATCTTCACTCCAATGTGAACTGAAGCCGGGAGCCCCTCCCACGGTGTTGAATCCGGGCGCCTAATCGGGTCGCCTCTGGCCTTATTTGGACTCCCTTTGGATAAGGGAGAGTTACGCGCATCTCACAGGTCATCCAAGTGGTCGTGTCGCGGAGCTACGCTTTCTCGCTGCGTAAGTCACGCAACCAAAGGAGGGGGAAGATGGGTGCGTCTTCGATCGAGCAACAGGTCGCGGCAACAGGAGAGTCGCCGTCGGCCGGCATTGTCCCACCGGTCGCGGATCCTGCGCCTCTGGGCCTGGGGGCTTTTGCCCTCACCACCTTCGTTTTGAGCTGCTTCAATGCAGGATTGGTCAGTCCCAAACTTCTGGGCGTGGTCCTGCCGCTCGGCCTCTTCTACGGCGGCCTCGTCCAGCTTCTCGCTGGCATGTGGGAGTTCCGCAACCGCAATACCTTCGGTGCGCTGGCATTCTCCTCCTACGGCGCCTTCTGGTTGGCCTTCGACGGATACGTCAAGTTCGTGCTCCCCTCGCTGCCCGCCGCAGAGGCGAACCAGGCAACCGGGCTCTTTCTGCTCGCTTGGGCGATCTTCACCGGCTACATGTTCATCGCCTCTCTGAAGACAAACGTCATCACACTGCTCATCTTCCTCGCCCTGTTCTTGACCTTCCTCGTGCTCGCCATCGGCGCACTCTCGGCCAACTCTGGAATCGGGACCCTGGGTGGGTGGATCGGCCTCATCACGGCGGCCTTGGCGTGGTATGGGTCCTTCGCCGGTGTCACCAACGCAACCTGGAAGCGAACGGTGCTCCCCGTCGGCCCCATTTCCTGAGCCGCGTACCTCCCATCATGGACTTAGTGCAATCCGCAAGGCGCCGCTGACCCAATAGACGATGGCCGGACATTGCAGCGGAGCCGCTGCCCTCTGTCCAGCGGCTTCCGAACATGGTTCGCCATCTCTGTCGGTGCCGGAAAACTCCTGCGCCCGGGGGGGCTTGTATTTGAGAACATGGACTCGATCTCGCTACTGAAATGGATCGCCATAGCCTAATACAGCCCCCCATGGTGGCTAAATGACCCAGGCGGAGTAGAAACAATCTCAGAATGTCTCTCCAATGGGGGCCTGTCGCTGGCGCCAGGTGGCAGTACCCCCAGGACCAGCCAAGAATATGGCAGCCTTATGCAGGTAAATTGCCCCGACGCAAAGAGGGTGTGCCGATAGAGCGTTGGCTCGGACGGGGTCTCATCCTGTGGCCACAAGCCGGGCTTGAGGTGAGGCGGCACGGGCCACTGCATGGGCTACGAGCCAAGATGTCCTGGCGGATGGAGCGATCATGGAGGTGAGGTCGGCTCTCAATGCAGCCCTTCGGCAAGTTTCCGGCCCTATGGGAGGATTTGTCGGTCCATCGCTGCCCGAGCTGGAACGGCATCGCCCGACAAAGGCGAAAGTTGCTGAACCCAGCTTCCAGCCATTGCCCTACCGACAAAAGCGCCCTACCGACAAAGCGGTAATGGGCTTTTCTTCGGCAATCAGACCAACCTCATCTTCGCGTCCGTCAACCTACAATCGGTCAAACACCCCGTAAATACCATGTTCCACTTCAACTTCCAATGGTTGGCCACCCTCGAGATCTACACGCATCCGTCGCGATGAACGGTTGAACTTGCCCTGCTACCATGGCCGATGGAAGCAACCGCAGGTCTGACTTGGAGCACCTTCAAGCGTTGTCGTCGAGCACAATGCAGGATCTAAGGCGCGCATATGGCGTATATGTGAGATTTTCTTCCATGCTGAGCGTGCGGTGAACCTGTGCGCCGGCGGTAAATTTCTCAAAGGCGACCCCTATGCCACGGCAAAGGGACATCGGAATCGGCTGGCTAATCTGCCAGGGGAGACTCAGCGAAGATGCCAGCCGTTTCGGTAGTCATACCCACCTACCGCCCGGGCCGCTATCTGAGGGAAGCGATCAGCTCCGTCGTCGGCCAGTCCATGATCGACTGGGAACTACTCCTTGTCGACAATGCATCCGGCGTTGACCTGGCGCCCTTTGTGACCGACCCGCGTATTCGGGTCATCACAGAATCCCATCCCGGGGCTGCTTGGGCACGCAATGCCGGCATCGGTGCGGCCACTGGGGACTTCGTGGCTCTGTTGGACGAGGACGATGTATGGCTTCCCCGGAAGCTTGAACGGCAGCTCGAAGCCATGCGGAGCCACCCCACCGCTTCACTTTGCCATAGCGCAGTAGCGGTAATAGACGACGGCGGTGAACTGCTACACAACAAGCGGGGCACCGATGTCTCTTATCGCGGCATTCTTGCCGACAGAGGGATGATGGCGACAAGCAGTTTGCTTGTCCGCAAAGAGGTGATAAGGGGCGTAGGGGGATATGACATCACATTTGCCAACGCCGAGGATTTCGATCTCGCATTACGGCTCCTGTACTCCTGTGAACCGGTTTACATCGACGAAGTGCTCGTTGAATACCGCCTCCATCCCGACAATAGGTCGCGCGGATATGTCAACCAAGGGCATCAGGCATTGCGTGCACTCGCTGACAACCGCAGGCGTGCGCTTTTGCAGAAGGATTGGCAGTCTTGGCGGGCGTCATGGCAGGGCACGATTTCCAAACGACATGGCTATGCCCGAAATGCATTCTCAAGGTCATACAGATCCCACCGGGCAGGCCAGCCATTGACCATGGTCGCATGGCATCTCGCACAGGGTCTCAAATTTTCCCCGCCCACCTTGCTTTTCGCGGTGTTGGAACATTTTCGGACCAAATCTTCCCCTGCCTGGATCGAGTTGGACTCGTGGGAACGAGCGGGCATGGAAGCGGCATCGAAACCTAGATGCGCTGAGCCAAGAGAGAAGGACCCGAGCACAGATGGAGAGAACGGAACCAGCAAAGCATCCCGAGACGCTGTCTCATGATGCGCTCTGGATGACGTTTTCGGTGAACTCGTTGAACCAAGCCACGGTTGGCAGCTTCGCTGGTTCCGGCCGTCCTCCGCCAAAGGCGGCGAGTTTGCCAGCATCGGCAGCCTCGAGAGTGGCAGCCCGCTGCTCTCGGAGCTTTCGGCGGTGCCATAGCGGACCGGGGTCGGCCGTGATTTCCGCTGGCTGCATCGCGATACTTCTCTTGGGCTCATGAGATGGGCGAGATTCCCCGTGCGATAAGGGCCTCGACAACCTGATCAAGCGGCTGCCTTTGAGTTTCAGGACCACGAGGACTTATGCATTGGTACCCTGGTTTATGCCCCAAGGGCCAACTGAGGGGTCCCCGGATGGGCCTGTCAGATCTTCTGTGTAAGAGAGGTATTGCTTTTCTCTCTTGTTGGTTAGGTGTTAGCAGATATTGAGCCGACCTGGGAAGTAAATCTCGAAGGTGTTTAGAGCTTCTTTCCAGCCTTGAGTAGCCGTCCCTGTCACACCGCCCCTGGTAGTGATGAGGTCCCGGGCGATCAGGCGTGCCAGCTTGAGGGCGGAGTCGTCGTCGGGGAAGTGCCCCCGGGTCTTGGATGCCTTTCTCAGCTACGTCCCAGACACCCCCAGGCCGGCTCAAGATAACGACGAGGTCCGTCGTGTAAACGATCTTGGCAATGACCGGTGGGTAAGCCAGGAAGGGGATGAATCGCTCCCAGGCGTTCAGCCACAGCTTCACGATTCCTGGGTAGCGCTCTGCGTACTCGATCTCGAAGTCGTCCATTGCCTCCTCCGCCGCCTCTACGCCAGGAGCGGTGTAGATCGGCCGTAGGGCCTTGGTGATCGCCCTTGGTCCTTCCAGGAGCAGTAGCGCATCGATGCCCTAATTAGATGGACAACAAAGTTTGCACAGACGCTTTGGGCCATGTGGCCTCGATGGCGTCGGGCAAGCCCTTGAGCCCGTCGCAACAGACGAAGATGCCATCGGCCACACCCCGGTTCTTGATCTCGGAGAGGATTGAAAGCCAGAACTTTGCTCCCTCGCCGCCGTCGCCGAGCCACACCCCCAAAACGTGTTTGTGACCGTCTATGTCGACACCGGTGACCAGGTAGGCGCATCGGTTGATCACATGGCCGTTGGTGCATACCTTTATGACTAGCCCGTCTATGTAGATGATGGGGTAGACCGAGTCGAGCGGGCGG
>JAKAOS010000079.1 GCA_021823165.1 Actinomycetes bacterium
GAGGTTCATGAACGCCGGAACCGGCGAGATCAAAGAACAGACGGTCTTTATGGGCGACTTCCCGATGATGACCGATCGGGGCACCTTCATAGTCAACGGCACCGAGAGGGTGGTCGTCTCCCAGCTGGTTCGTTCTCCCGGTGTGATCTTCCAGCCCGGCAGGGATGCCAAGACCATCGTGACTGGGACCATCCACCCCTACCGGGGAGAGTGGATCGAGTTCGACGTCGAGGCGAAGCCCGGCAAGGACATCACCGCAGGAGCCAGGGTGGCGCGCAAGCGCCGGCTGGGCCTGTTCAGTTTGCTGCGGGCCCTCGGCTATGAAGACGAAGGCTTCCTGAACCGTTTCGTGGCGCACTTCGACTTCCTCCAGGGCCAGTGGGAAAAGGAAAAGTCCCTTGCCCCCAGCCGCGAGGAGTCGCTACTCGAGATCTACCGCAGGGCTCGCCCGGGTGAGCCCCTCAACCTCGAGGCGGCGCGCGGTTACTTCGAGAATGCCTTCTTCAGCCCCAAGCGTTATGACCTGACAAGGGTCGGTCGTTACAAGCTCGACCGGAAGCTCGGACCGGAGCTTCGCCGCTGCGAGGAGCTGTTCGACATCGAGCTGGAGCGGCCTCAGCCGGGCCAGTCGGTTCTTTCTCCCTCAGAGATGCTCGCGGCAGCCAGCTACATGCTGCATTTGGCCAACAGCGAACCCGGCTACCGCCTCGATGACCAGGACCACTTCGCCAACCGCCGCGTAAGGGCGGTGGGGGAGCTGATCCAGAACCAGGTGCGAGTGGGGCTCTCCCGAATGGAGCGCAACGTCAAAGAGCGGATGACGACCCAGGACGTCGAGGCGATTACTCCTCAGACCCTGATCAACACCCGCCAGGTTGGCGCGGCGATCAAGGAGTTCTTCGGGACCAGCCAGCTCAGCCAGTTCATGGACCAGAACAACCCCCTGTCGGGCCTTGCCCACAAGCGGCGTCTTTCGGCCATGGGCCCAGGTGGTCTCTCCCGTGAGCGCGCGGGCTTTGAGGTCCGTGACGTTCACACCTCCCACTACGGCCGGATGTGCCCCATCGAGACCCCCGAGGGACCGAACATTGGCCTCATCGGCCATCTCGCAACCTACGGCCGCATCAACGATCACGGCTTCATCGAGACTCCCTATCGCAAGGTTTCCGATGGGCGGGTCACCGATGAGATCGTCTACCTCGCCGCGGACGAGGAAGAGGAATACGTCATCGCCCAGGCGAACGCCCCCTTGGATGAACAAGGGCGTTTCAGCGCGGAGCGAGTCCTGGTGCGGCGCAGCCCCCAGGCGGCGGGAGTGCGGGTCGGGGCGGATGTGACGACCTATGGGACGACTTCCGAGGTGGAGCTGGTGCCCCCCACCGAGGTCGATCTCATGGACGTTTCCCCCAAGCAGATCGTCTCGGTCTGTACCTCTCTGATTCCCTTCATCGAGCACGACGACGCCAACAGGGCGCTCATGGGTGCCAACATGCAGAAGCAGGCCGTCCCTCTGTTGGTGCCCGAGGCTCCCTTCATCGGGACCGGCATCGAGGCCCGCACCGCCAGGGATGCCGGGGACGTGTTTCTGGCCGAGGGTGACGGGTTGGTCGTGGACGTGGCTGCAGACCACGTGACGGTGGAGTACGGCTCCGGCCAGAGCGATTCGGTTGGCGTGCCACTCGGCCGCAAGGTCTACCGCCTGCCCAAGTTCCGCCGGTCGAACCAGAGCACCTCGATCAACGCAAAGGTCTTGGTGAACGAGGGCCAGAGGGTATCGGCGGGCGACCTGCTGGCCGATGGGCCATCCACCCACAATGGTGAGCTTGCCCTGGGCAAGAACCTTCTCGTGGCCTTCATGCCATGGGAGGGATACAACTACGAGGACGCCATCATCCTCTCGGAGCGCTTGGTCCGGGACGACGTCATGACCTCGATCCACATAGTGGAGCACGAGGTGGACGCCCGGGACACCAAGCTCGGAGCCGAGGAGATCACCCGGGACATCCCGAATCTCTCCGAAGAGATCCTCGCAGACCTCGACGAGCGGGGAATCATCCGGATCGGCGCCGAAGTGGGCGCGGGTGACGTGCTGGTCGGCAAGGTGACCCCCAAGGGCGAGACGGAACTAACGCCAGAAGAGCGCCTTTTGCGGGCCATCTTCGGTGAGAAGGCGCGCGAGGTGCGGGACACCTCTTTGAAGGTTCCCCACGGGGAGTCCGGCAAGGTGATCGACGTCCGGGTGTTCTCCCGTGACGACTCCCACGAGCTCCCCCCCGGTGTCAACCAGCTGGTGCGGGTTTATGTCGCCCAGAAGCGCAAGATCTCCGAGGGCGACAAGCTCGCCGGGCGCCACGGCAACAAGGGAGTCATCTCCAAGATCCTCCCCGTCCAGGACATGCCGTTTTTGGCTGACGGAACGCCGGTGGACATCATCTTGAACCCCCTCGGTGTCCCGAGCCGGATGAACGTTGGCCAGGTGCTGGAGTCCCACCTCGGATGGGCGGCCCGTTGGGGTTGGGAAGCAAACGAGCTGGCGCAAAAGCCTCTGACTGGGACCGAGCGCAAGACGAGGCCCCGTACCGAGCCTGCCACCTGGATATCAACGCCCCCCTTCGACGGGGCGCACTGGGACGAGGAGGCCGAGGCGGGCCGGCACCCCACCATCAAGAACATCTTCTCCCAGATCCATCCCGAGGGAGCCGATGGCCAGACGCTGATCGGCACCGATGGCAAGGCCACCCTGTACAACGGTCGTACCGGAGAGGCATACGATCACCCCATCAGCGTGGGCTATGTCTACATCCTGAAGCTCGCCCACTTGGTGGACGACAAGATCCATGCCCGCTCCACCGGGCCGTACTCGATGATCACCCAGCAGCCCCTGGGTGGTAAGGCGCAGTTCGGTGGTCAGCGCTTCGGGGAGATGGAGGTGTGGGCGCTGGAGGCGTATGGGTCCGCCTATGCCCTGCAGGAGTTGCTCACCATCAAGTCCGACGACGTGCTGGGCCGCGTGAAGGTCTACGAGGCCATCGTGAAGGGTGACAACATCCCCGAGCCCGGGATTCCGGAGAGCTTCAAGGTGCTCATCAAAGAAATGCAATCTCTGTGTCTCAACGTGGAGGTGCTTTCCACCACCGGCGAAGAGATCGAGATGAGAGAGCTCGACGAGGATGTCTTCCGCACCGCCGAGGAGCTTGGGATCGACATCAGTCGGCCCGAGCGCGGCTCGGACGAGGAGGACGCTCGCCGCGCCGGGGAGAGGGGTTTCTAAGTGCTGGACGTGAACGATTTCGATCAGCTGAGGATCGGTCTTGCCACCGCGGAGAGCATCCGCACCTGGTCCCACGGCGAGGTGAAGAAGCCCGAGACCATCAACTACCGCACTCTCCGGCCGGAAAAGGAGGGTCTTTTCTGCGAGAAGATCTTTGGGCCGACCAAGGACTGGGAGTGCTACTGCGGCAAGTACAGAAGGGTGCGCTTCCGGGGCATCGTCTGTGAGCGCTGCGGGGTGGAGGTCACCCGGTCGAAGGTCCGCCGGGAGCGCATGGGCCACATCGAGCTCGCTGCGCCGGTGGTGCACATCTGGTACTTGAGGGGCACGCGCTCCTGGCTGGCTTATCTGCTGGCCGGTACCGAGGCTCGGGAGGAACTCAAGGCCAAGCAGCTGGAGAAGGTGATCTACTTCGCAGCGAACCTCGTCACCTGGGTCGACGCGGAAAAGCTCCATGCCGATCTGCCGAATCTGGAGGCGGAACTCGCCGAAGAGGTGGCCGAAATCGAGCGCGGGCGCGACCTGGAGGTCGACCGGCGCTTCAAGGCACTCGAATCCGAGCTCGCCGAGATGGAGGAGGCTTCGGCCAAAGAGTCCGAGATCCGGGCGCGCCAGCGCTTGGCGGAGAAGGAAATAACCCTGGTCCGGGAGCGGGCGCAGAGTGATGTCGAGCTTGCTCGGCGTGCACTGGAGGAGCTCAAGAGCCTCCATCAGAGAAAGATCATCGAAGACGAGCTGCTGTGGCGAGAACTCAGCGACCGCTACGGCGACTACTTCGAGGGCAACATGGGGGCAGAGGCGATTGCCCGGCTCATCGAGCGCATCGACTTTGACGAGGAAGAGGCCAAGCTCCGGGAGGCGATGGACCCGACCGATGGCCACAAGGCCCTCTCGGGCCCCAGGCGCGAAAAGGCCATAAAGCGGCTCAAGATCGTCTCTGCCTTCAACCGCCGGGACTCCTCGGGCCGGCGGGTAAATGATCCTCGCGCCATGATCCTCGACGTGGTCCCGGTGATTCCGCCCGACCTGCGCCCCATGGTGCAGCTGGACGGCGGCCGCTTTGCCACCTCGGACCTGAACGACCTCTACCGCAGGGTGATCAACCGCAACAACCGGCTCAAGCGGCTGTTGGACCTCGGTGCCCCGGAGATCATCGTCAACAACGAAAAGCGCATGCTCCAAGAGGCCGTCGACGCTTTGTTCGACAATGGGCGCCGTGGCCGGCCTGTGACGGGTCCGGGAAGCCGGCCCCTCAAGAGCCTTTCGGACATGTTGAAGGGCAAGCAGGGCCGCTTCCGCCAGAACTTGCTGGGCAAGCGGGTCGACTACTCGGGCCGTTCGGTCATCGTCGTTGGCCCTACTTTGGATTTGCACCAGTGCGGGCTGCCCAAGCAAATGGCCCTGGAGCTCTTCAAGCCCTTTGTGATGAAGCGCCTCGTCGACCAGGACATGGCACAGAACATCAAGTCTGCCAAGCGAATGGTCGAACGCCGTCGCCCCCAGGTCTGGGACGTGTTGGAAGAGGTGATCCGGGAGCACCCGGTGCTGTTGAACCGTGCCCCCACCCTTCACCGCCTCGGCATCCAGGCCTTCGAGCCCGTTTTGGTGGAGGGCAAGGCAATCCAGGTTCATCCCCTGGTCTGCACCGCCTTCAACGCCGACTTCGACGGGGACCAGATGGCCGTTCACCTTCCTTTGTCCTCCGAGGCGCAGGCCGAGGCAAGGGTGCTCATGTTGTCGGCCAACAACCTTCTTTCTCCGGCCACGGGACGCCCGACGGTGGTGCCTAGCCAGGACATGGTCTTTGGCGCCTACTACCTCACTTTGATAGTCGAGGGAGGCAAGGGAGAGGGTCGCGTCTTCAGGCACATGGCTGAGGTGGAGATGGCCTTTGAAAACCGGGACATCGACCTTCACGCAGTGATCAAGTTGCGCACGCCCTCCCCCGAGGACGGGGCAATCACCGAGCTGGAAACCACCTATGGGAGGTTGCGGTTCAACGAGGCCCTGCCGGAGGGCTTCCCCTATGTCAACGACGTAATCGGGCGGCGGGACACCCCCATCGGCAGCATCGTCGAGCGCCTTACCGCCGAGTACCCCAACGCGGAGGTGGCGGCAAGCCTCGACCGGATCAAAGATGTGGCCTTCCGCTATGCCTCTCAGTCCGGCCTAACGATCTCCATCGACGACGTGGCGGTGCCGCCGGACAAAAAGGAGATCCTCGACACCTACGAGGCTCAGGCCTCCAAGGCCGAGACGGACTTCCGCCGCGGGGTCATCACCGATGACGAGCGGAGGCGCAAGGAGGTCGACATCTGGTCCTCGGCCAACTCCGAGATCGGAAAGGCCATGGCCAGGACCCTTTCGTCGCTGCCGTTCAACCCCCTCGACATGATGGTTCATTCCGGAGCCCGAGGGAATGAGCAGCAGGTTCGCCAGATCGCCGGCATGAAGGGCCTGGTCGCCAACCCCAGGGGAGAGATGATTCCCCGTCCCATCAAGTCCTCCTTCCGGGAGGGCCTGTCGGTGCTGGAGTACTTCATCTCGACCCACGGGACCCGTAAGGGTCTTGCGGACACGGCCCTGCGGACCGCGGACTCCGGTTATCTGACCAGGCGACTGGTGGACGTGGCCCAGGAGCTGATCATCCGCCAACAGGACTGCGGGACCTCCCGTGGCATCTGGCTGGAGGATGTGGTGCCTGACACCGCATCTAAGCGTTCCTACCTGGAGACCCGTGCCTATGGCAGGGCATTGGCGGAGCCGGTCACCCTGGCGGATGCAACGGTGCTGGAGGCGGGCCGCCAGCTGTCCATGGAGGACCTGGAGGCTCTGCGGGAGGATCCGAACATCACCCGCATCCGGGTCCGGTCAGTGCTCGCATGCGAGGCGACCTATGGGGTCTGCGGCACCTGCTACGGCCAGTCGCTGGCCACGGGTAAGCCCATCGAAATGGGCGAGGCCGTCGGGGTCATTGCGGCTCAGTCAATTGGTGAGCCCGGGACCCAGCTCACCATGCGAACCTTCCACCAGGGAGGTATTGCTGGTGAGGACATCACCCACGGTCTGCCCCGTGTGGTCGAGCTCTTCGAGGCCCGCACTCCCAAAGGCGCCGCCATTTTGGCACGGACCTCGGGTGTGGTGCGGATCGAGGAGGAGGAGAACGGCCGGCGCGTGGTCATCGTGGGTGACGACGGCACCGAGGATGCCTACTCGGTCTCCCAGCGGGTGCACCTCGAAGTGCACGATGGAAGCGAGATCCAGGCCGGCGATCCTTTGATGAAGGGTCCGAAGGACCCCAAGCGGCTCTTGGAGATCAAGGGCATCAGGGAGACCCAGCAGTACTTGGTGGACGAGGTTCAGAAGGTCTACCGGGACCAGGGCGTGTCCATCCACGACAAGCACATAGAGCTGATCGTGCGCCAGATGCTTCGCAGGGTTATGGTCGCCGAACCGGGCGACTCCCCCTTCCTGCCTGGAGAGCGGGTGGACTCCCGGATCTACTCCGAGGCCAACCGTGGGTTGGTCCAAGCGGCCAAGCGCCCCGCCGAGGGGCGGCCGGAGCTGATGGGGATTACCAAGGCCTCCCTCGCCACCGACTCGTGGCTTTCCGCCGCCTCCTTCCAGGAGACGACCAGGGTGCTCACCGAAGCAGCCATCGAAAGCCGCTCCGATGGACTGTTGGGGCTGAAGGAGAACATCATCATCGGCAAGCTCATCCCTGCGGGGACGGGTACTGCCCAATACCGCGACGTGGAGTTGGACCTCCCAGAGGCCGAGCACATGACCTTCTGGTCATCTGAAATCGAAGACGCCGACCAGCTGCCGGCCTGGGCCCGCTCCAGCGGCGACCGAATGGCCGAAGGCCTTTCCGAAGAGGAGGCTCGCATGGCGCAATGGATTGCCAGCGGCGGCGACAACGACACGGCATTTTCTGGCGAGGAGGATGCCGGAGGCGTCTGACCTGGTCCCGGATGGGATCCGCCAATAGACCTATAGGATGGCGGGCTGTCGCGCCGCTTTGCCGGGGCGGCAGAGCGGCCGGGCAGTCCGGGCCATGTGCCCGGTTGCCAACTGACAGCCCGAACTAACGCATCACCGGAGACAACGCGTGCCTACCATTGCCCAGCTCGTCCGCAAGGGACGGGCGACCAAACCCACTAAGACCAAGACCCCGGCCCTCCGCGGCGCTCCCCAGCGTCGTGGTGTGTGCACGAGGGTGTTCACCCACACCCCGAAGAAGCCCAACTCGGCTCTCCGTAAGGTTGCACGAGTGAGGCTGACCTCGGGCATCGAAGTCACCGCCTACATCCCCGGTGTCGGGCACAACCTTCAGGAGCACTCCATCGTCTTGGTGAGGGGCGGAAGGGTCAAGGATCTTCCCGGCGTCCGCTACAAGATTGTGCGGGGGACCCTCGATGCCTCCGGCGTCCGGGATCGTAAGCAGGCTCGCAGCCGCTACGGCGCCAAGAAGGAGTCCTGATATGCCCCGCAAAGGCCCTGTTGCGCGTCGGGAGCTCTCTCCTGACCCGGTGTTCCGTTCGATCCTTGTCACCCAGCTCGTGAACAAGGTGCTCATGCGGGGGAAGCGCAGCCTCGCCGAGAGCATCGTTTATGAGGCTTTGGAGATGGTGCGGGAGCGTTCCGGTAGTGAGGCGATGACCATCTTGAAGCGAGCGGTGGACAACGTCCGTCCCGAACTCGAGGTGCGTAGCCGGCGGGTCGGTGGAGCCACCTACCAGGTGCCCGTCGACGTGCGCCCGCGGCGTGCTGGCACCCTTGCCATCCGCTGGATCGTCATGTTTGCCCGGCAGCGCCGGGAGAAGACCATGGCACAGCGCCTTGCCGCAGAGTTGCTCGACGCTTCCAATGGCGTAGGCGCCTCGGTAAAGCGGAAAGAGGATCTTCACAAGATGGCGGAGTCGAACCGCGCCTTCGCCCATTATCGTTGGTGATAGGACGCCTCCTTCCGGCCTGCATCTCACAGCCGGCGGAAGGTGTCGGCACTTCGCTACCACCAGAGGATAGAAATTAATGGCCTCTCCCACCACCCGCCGAGCATTTCCGCTCGCCAAGACCCGAAACATCGGGATCATGGCTCATATCGACGCGGGCAAGACGACTACTACCGAGCGAATCCTCTACTACACCGGCCGTAATTACAAGATCGGGGAGGTGCACGAGGGCGCCGCGACGATGGACTGGATGGTCCAGGAACAAGAGCGCGGCATCACCATCACCTCCGCTGCGACCACCTGCAAGTGGCGTGACAGCTGGATCAACATCATCGACACCCCCGGTCACGTGGACTTCACAGTCGAGGTCGAAAGGTCCCTCCGGGTACTCGACGGAGCCGTCGCCGTTTTCGACGCGGTTGCGGGCGTCGAGCCCCAGAGCGAGACGGTCTGGCGCCAGGCGGACAAGTACCACGTCCCCAGGATTTGCTTTGTGAACAAGATGGACCGGACCGGAGCCGACTTCGACCGGTGCGTGGGGATGATCAAAGACCGCCTCGGTGCAAATGCTGCGGTTGTGCAGCTACCCATCGGCTCGGAGTCCGAGTTCGAGGGCGTTGTAGATCTGCTCGAGATGAGGGCCCTGGTCTGGAAGGACGGCATGGGTGACAAGTGGGAGGAAACGGAGATTCCCCCCTCGATGCTCGATCACGCCGAGCTTGCCCACCATGACCTCATTGACGTTCTTTCCAACTTTGACGACTCGATCATGGAAAGCTACGTCGCCGACGAGGAGATCACTGCCTCCCAGATCCGGTCGGGCCTTCGGCACGCCACGATCTCGGGCGATATCGTCCCGGTGCTGTGCGGGTCGGCCTTCAAGAACAAGGGTGTCCAGCCGTTGCTGGATGCCGTTGTCGACTTCCTGCCGAGCCCCGCTGACCTGCCGCCAGTCAAGGGAACCGACCGCAAGGGCGAGGTCTTGGAGCGCGAGGTCGACGACCAGGCTCCCTTCTCGGCGCTGGCCTTCAAGATCATGAGCGACCCCCACGTGGGGAAGCTGACCTACCTCCGGGTCTACTCCGGGAGCCTGGAGAAGGGCTCTACGGTGCTCAACTCGACCAAGGACCGCAAGGAGCGCTTTGGCCGCATCCTCCAGATGCATGCCAACCACCGGGAGGACCGGGAGGCGATCTACTCGGGGGACATCGTGGCCGTGGTTGGCCTCAAGAACACCACCACCGGCGACACCCTTTGCGACCCCGATGCACCGATCGTGCTCGAGACTCTGGAGTTCCCCGAGCCGGTCATTCACGTGGCGGTTGAGCCACGGACCAAGGCGGACCAGGACAAGCTTTCCAAGGCGCTTTTCGCGCTTTCGGAGGAGGACCCGACCTTCCGGGTCCGCACCGACGAGGAGACCGGCCAGACCGTCATCTCGGGTATGGGGGAGCTGCACCTCGAGGTTCTGGTCGACCGGATGCTACGGGAGTTCAAAGTTGACGCCGGCGTGGGCAAGCCTCAGGTCGCATACCGCGAGACGATCCGGCGCAGGGTCGACAAGATCGAGGGAAAGTACATCCGCCAGACCGGTGGTCGTGGCCAGTACGGGCACGTGGTGATCTCTCTGGAGCCGACCGGCCCGGGGGGCGGCTACGAGTTCTCGGACGAGATCACCGGTGGTGTGATCCCCAAGGAGTACATACCATCGGTGGACAACGGGATCCAGGAGGCTCTGGCCAACGGCGTGCTCGCCGGTTACCCAACGGTGGATGTGCGTGCCAGGTTGACCTTCGGGTCCTACCACGACGTCGACTCCTCGGAGATGGCGTTCAAGATTGCAGGATCGATGGCTCTGAAAGAGGCCGCTCGCAAGGCGGATCCGGTCCTCTTGGAGCCCATCATGGCGGTAGAGGTGGTGACTCCCGAGGACTACTTGGGAGACGTCATCGGTGACCTCTCCTCTCGGCGAGGCCGCGTGGAGGGAATGGAGCAGCGAGGAAACAGCCAGGTCGTAAGGGCATTGGTCCCGCTGTCAGAGATGTTCGGCTACGCTACCGACTTGCGGTCACGCACGCAGGGGCGCGCCACGTACAGTATGCAGTTCCACTCATACCAAGAAGTCCCCGACTCCGTCGCCAAGGAGATCGTGGCCAAGGCGCGGGGCGAGTAGCTCCGGCCCCAAGAGGAGAACGAGACACCGGCGGCTTGGCCGCCACGAGAAACGGAGCGGTTCCACACCATGGCTAAGCAGAAGTTCGAGCGCTCGAAGCCACACCTGAATATCGGCACGATGGGCCACATCGACCACGGCAAGACAACGCTGACAGATCGGA
>JAKAOS010000080.1 GCA_021823165.1 Actinomycetes bacterium
GACCTGACGGCCCAGGCCAATCACATCGGGGTCACCATCGAGGCCGACATCATCAAGCAGAAGATGCCCGAGAACAACGGCGGCTACACCGCTTTGAACTTCGGCAAGACCGACCCCCTGGTCTACTCCGACCTCACCACGGACAACCCCATCGACCTCACTCGTTGGCAGGTCATCAACTGCTACAACGGTCGCATCGGCCTCATCAACTCCGGTGGTGAGTCCAAGGGCACCGGTGACCTCGCCCAGGCGGTGCGCACCGCGGTCATCAACAAAAGGGCCGGTGGCTGCGGCCTGATCGTCGGCCGCAAGGCATTCCAGCGGCCCATGAAGGAAGGCGTCGAGATCCTCAACGCCATTCAGGACGTCTACCTGGACTCCTCTGTAACGGTGGCCTAAGGGCTACTGCCAAGCGGCTCGGAAAGCCGTTGGCAACCGAAAGGGCCGTGGCATCTGCCACGGCCCTTTCATTTCTGCTTTTACATCTGAAGCCCTTGGCCCATAGGCGGGGTGGCTCTGGTGCCACGGGCAGTACCTGGCGCCTGGGGTCTATCTGAGGCGTCGTTGGCCGTATTGGCCCGCCTGGATCAGCCCTCGAGCGGCCTGAAAAGCATCCCGGTTCGGGGCTTGGGGCGGAAGAAGGTGGTCTTGGGGGGCATGCGCCGGCGAGCGTGGGCCACGTCTGCGATCTGGCTCACCGTAACGGGGCGCAGAAGCACCGCCGCTGTGGCATCGCCGGCTCCGAGGGCCGCATCGACCTCGGCCGCGCTGTTGGCAAAACGCACCTTGGCCTCGGGGTGATCCTTGAGCGCTACGGCCAGCCGGGCGGAGTCAAGGTCCTCAGATGCCGCCTTTTCGGTCGCAGGCAGCGCCCGCATCAGCCACGCCCCGCTTGCATCCACAAAGATTGGAGCCGAAGCGGAGACCGCCTGGTCCACCAGCGCCTCATTCACCTCTACCCTGCCCGAGGCAATGGGCTCGAGTTCGAAGGCTCCACCGAGAGCCTCAAGTAGACCGCCGGGCTCGATGCCCGAGATCAACCGGTGGATGGGCCCAACCTCCAGTTCCTCTTCGACCAACTCAACCACAAAGGCCATGGCGGCCCCGGCACCTGCGTGGTCTTTGGAGCCAGTTTCGGCCGAGTAGTTCAGCGCCGTCTCCCAGCGGTGGTGCCCATCGGCTATGACGACCGGGGCGGTGGCAACAAGGGCGGACACCTGTGCCACCTGTTCGGGAGGAAGGACCCAGAGCTCGTGGGTAACTCCCTCTGATGTTGCGGAAAACACCGGAGGCCCATCGATCTCCAAAAGCTCGGTGAGGCCCTTGGCAAGAGACAGCCCCCAGATTGGCGATGTGTTGACCTTGGTGGCCCGGAGCAGGTCCAACCGGTCGCTTTTGGCCTTGGGAAGGGTCTGCTCGTGGGGAAGCACGTCACCCTCGCCTGGGGTCTCGACACCGAGTGCGCCAACGACGCCCGTGGTGTGCCGCCTGTCGCCGCTACGGCCGGTGTAGGTCATGCGGTAGCGGTAGAGGGTGGGGGAGGCGTCACGCACCAAGACGCCCTCCTCCTGCCAGGTCCTGAAAAGCTTCGCCGCCGTGCCGTAGCGGTCCTCGTCCCCTGTGGGCTGGGGCAGCTCGACCCAAATGGAGTTATATGGGCTGGAGGAGGCAAGCGCAGCACGCTCGGCGGGCCCGACGACGTCGTAGGGAGGGGCCACCACCGTTGAGGGGTCCACCTTGGCGGGGTCATAGCGCAGTGCACGGAAGGGTTCTAAGGCAGGCACCCTTCTTACCTACCATGCGAAGCTGCTTCGCCGTGCAGCGGTGCCCTGGGGCCCGGGGATGCGCCGGAGCCAAATCCGTGCCAGCATCTTGGCATGGTTTTGGTTGTGGATCTGGACGGAGTCATATGGAAGGGCCAGGAGCCGATTCCGGGCTCGGCCAAGGCGATACAGCGGCTACGGGACTCGGGGCGCAGGGTGGTGTTCCTCACCAACAACTCCGCACCGACCCGGGCCGAAAATGCAGCAAAGCTCGCCGCCTTCGGGATCGAGGTGGGCTCGGGGGACGTGATCAGCTCCGCACAGGCCGCCGCGTCCATGGTCAAGGCCGGGGAGCGGGTCGTTGTCTGTGCCGGGCCGGGCGTGTCAGAGGCATGTCTCGACGTCGGCGCCGAAGTGGTGGACGCCGACCCGACCAAGGTCACGGCAGGGGCGGAGGCCGTCATCGTCGGCTGGCACCAGAACTTCGACTTTGCCCGGTTGACGGCCGCGATGCGGGCGGTATTGGACGGTGCCCGCCTTATCGGCACCAACGAGGATCCCACCTATCCCATAGCCGGTGGATTGTTGCCGGGCGGAGGTGCACTCATTGCCGCGGTCGAACGGGCGGCCGGGGCCGTTGCCACCATTGCAGGCAAGCCACACCGACCCATCGTCGAGTTGCTGCACGCCACCTTCCCCGAGGTGGAAATGGTGATAGGGGACCGGATATCAACCGACGGCCGGCTCGCAGCCAGCCTCGGGGTGCCATTCGCCCTGGTCCGAAGCGGAGTCCTGGCTGCGGGCGGGTCCGACTTCCAGGGGGGCGATATTCCCATCCACCTCGATGAACCAGACATCCTGGCGGTGTCCGACAAGCTTCTCTGATCCCCACCGGTGTTGGCCAAATACCCAATACGCATCGCCCCGGTGCCTACAAGAAGATAACGTTGACTCATGGGACCAGGCGATGTATTCCGCCGCTACCTCGAAGGTGCTGCGGGGATTGCTTCCAAAATGGAAGAGGCCCTGCACGACGTGATCAGCCCCGATCGCTCCAGGGACTCCTCGGTGCAGTCCAAAGTGGAGAGCCTCTTCCAGGAGTCCAAAAGGAGCGGTGAGGCGGCCGCCAAGCGATTTGGGGGGGAACTCAACGATCAGTTGCGATCGTTCGGCTTCAGCGGGGCAGAGGAGGTCGGGGAGGTTCTGCAGCGCCTGGGGGCTCTTGCAATGAGCCTTGGGGCAACCATCTCCGAATCGGCCGAGAGGGCATCGCCGGGCCAACAGGACCAAGCCGCCCAGGACCAAGCTGCCCAGGACAAAGCCGACCGGGACAAAGCTGCCCAGGACCAAGCTGCCCAGGACCAAGCTGCCCAGGACAAAGCCGACCGGGACAAAGCTGGTGCGGGGGAGGCTCAGGAGGGAACAACCTCGGCTTCTGAGACCAAGGCCCAGAGGCGCCCCCGCGCAAAGCCCCGCAGCTCAACCGAGCCCAAGGGGCGCCAAGCTGCCTCCAAGCCAGCCACACCCAAGGCGCCAACGAGCGCCTCTCGCCGTTCCTCGACCCGGTCGCGCACCAAGGGCGCAGCCGGCACCGAGCAATCCAAGCCGGCGGCGGGGACCGAGGAGCCCCGGGCCGGCCAGGGCTGACTCCAGCATTGGCACCCAGGAGACGCCTCGACGTCGAACTTGTCCGCCGGGGTCTTTCTCCCAGCCGGGAACATGCCAAAGAGGCAATCGAGTCGGGCACGGTGTTGGTGGGGGGGGCCGTTGCGGACAAGCCAGCCAGGCTCGTCTCGGCATCGGAGCCGGTCACGGTGGCCACCGCCCAGGCGGCCTATGTGTCCCGGGGCGGCCAGAAGCTGCAGGCGGCGCTGGCTGGCTTCGGCGTGTGTTGCAAGAACAAGCGCTGCATAGACATCGGAGCCAGCACCGGAGGATTCACGGACTGCCTGTTGCAGGCCGGAGCCGACACCGTGGTCGCGGTGGACGTTGGCAGGGGTCAGCTCCATGAGCGGCTGGAGAGAGATCCGAGGGTAACCTCCGTGCCAAACTACAACTTCCGTCATGCAGATGTGGTTGGACTCGGCGCCCCGTTCGACCTGGCGGTCGTAGATGTGTCGTTCATATCCCTTCGCATCCTGGCGGGGAATATTCGGTCAGCCGTTGGGAACGAAGGAGAGGTGATTGCGCTCATCAAGCCCCAGTTCGAGTCGGGTCGGGCGGCCGTCAGCGCGGGTGGGGGAATCATCGACGATCCCGAGTTGTGGCGGGAGTCGATCATGGGCGTCCTAGAGGCCTTTGGCGCAGTTGGGCTTGGCGCAACCAGGGTCATGGCGTCGCCCCTGCTCGGTGCCAAAGGCAACGCAGAGTTTTTGTGCCACCTGAGACCGCATGGCACCGCGGATCTCGACCAGGAGATAGAGGGGACCTTGGCCCAGGCCTTGGCCCTTGGTGGCCCCAGGCGGACGAGGGCCTGATGCGCTTCGCCTTTACGACCCACGCCTTTCGTCCCGATGCCGGGGAGCTTGCCAAAAAGTGCGGTGCCTGGCTTGCCTCTTTGGGGCATGAGGCCGTGCTCTGGGACGACCTCGAGGATCAACAGGTCCCAGGAGCCGACCTGGCGGTCAGCCTGGGAGGCGACGGAACCATGCTGCGGACGGTGGAACTCGCCATGCCCAGCGATACCCCGGTTCTCGGGGTCAACCTGGGGACGCTTGGATATTTGACAGAGATCATGCCCGAGGATCTCCACAGTGGGATCCAGCGCTTCATGGAAGGCAGCTTCCAACTCGAACGGCGCCTGGCACTGGAGGCGATCCTGCGACCCGCAGGGGGCGACCCGGTCGTCCTCTCCTCCTCGGTGCTGAACGACGTGGTGATGGAGCGCTGCTCGGCGGGCCACACCGTGAGGGTGGAAACCTCAATCGGGGGCGAAGCCTTCACCACCTTCGTCGGGGACGGCATGATCGTCGCCACCCCCACCGGCTCCACCGCATACAGCTTCTCCGCCGGTGGCCCCATCGTCTCACCGGCCATCGACGTTTTATTGGTGACGCCGATCTCACCGCACATGCTTTTGGACCGCTCCCTGGTGCTGCCCCCGGAGGAGGAACTCATCCTCCGCCTCGTCGAGCGGCGCCAGGCGGCGGTGGTCCTCGATGGTCGCCAGGTGGCCACCGCCAACCCCGGGGATTCCGTGGTGGTCCGGGCGAGCCAAAAGAAGGCGACCCTTGTCCGCTTCGGCAAGGGCAGCCACTTCCGGTCGGTGATCCGGGCGAAGTTCCATTTGGCGGAGAACTGAGGTGATAGAGGAGCTATCGGTCGAAAACCTGGGCGTTGTGGCTGCCCTGCGCCTTTGTCTCAACAAGGGAATGACTGCCATCACCGGTGAGACCGGGGCGGGCAAGACCCTCATCGTCGGGGCTCTCGGGTTGGTCTGTGGATCCCGGGCGGACTCGACTCTGGTTCGTCCCGGGGCGGAGGAGGCGACCGTTCAGGCCCGCTTCGGTGGACCGATATCGAACCTGGTTGGGGATCTGGATTTAGGGGCGGAGACCGAGATGGTGATATCCCGGTCGATATCGGCCGCCGGGCGTTCCCGGGCCTCGATTTCGGGACGGATGGTTACCGCCTCGATGCTGGCCCAGGCCGGGGGGGCACTGGTGGAGATCCATGGCCAGCACGGAAGCCAGGCCCTGTTGAACCCCACCGCACAGCGGGATGCCCTGGATGCCTTCGCACACCTAGATCTCGGGCCCATGATGGAGGCTCGCAGGGCCATGGCGGCCGCTGCGGCGGTCATTGCCGAACTGGGGGGCGATCGACGGTCCCTGGAGCGCGAGGCCGCCCTGATCGCGCATCAGCTCCAAGAGCTTGACTCCGCCGGACTCGAGGATCCCGGCGAAACCGAGGCGCTCGAAGCCGAACGTGATTGGCTGGGCGCTCTAAGCGAACACCGGGAGGCCATTGCCGCATCGCTCTCCCGGCTCTCGGGAGACCCTGGCTTTTCCGAGGGGGCGGCCGATGTGCTTGGGTCCGTAGCCAACGACCTGTCACACCACCCCGGCCTGGCGGCAATTGCGGAACGCGCCACGGCACTGGCGGCCGAGGCCACAGAACTCGGATCCGAACTCCGGGCGGAACTCGAACGATCAGAGGACGACCCCGGGCGGCTCGAGGAGGTGAACCAGAGGCTCCGGCTTCTGGCAGACCTGCGTAGGAAGTATGGCGAGACCCTGGCCGAGGTCATCCAGTTCAGGGAGTCTCTTCGCTCCCGGGCCGATGAGCTGTCCGGCCTGGAGGCAAAGGTGGCCGGTGCCGAGGCGGAAGCGGAGGCTGCAAAGCGCGACTACGAGGCGCAACAGCGCCTGGTCGGCGAGGCACGCAGGGCGGCAGCTGGGCCGCTTGCAACCAAGGTGCAACAACGGCTCGCCACCCTGGGCATGGCAAAGGCCCGTTTCGAGATCTCCCTCGGTGATTCCCCAACGGCAGAGCCGGTCGGCTTTATGTTGGGAGCGAATCCGGGCGAGCCGGTCCTTTCACTTTCCAAGGTGGCATCGGGCGGAGAGCTATCCCGCACCATGCTGGCACTCCGGTTGGTTTTGACCGGAGGCCCGCCCACCGCCGTCTTCGACGAGGTGGATGCCGGGATCGGGGGAGCGGCCGCTCTGGCGGTGGGAAGGGCGTTGGCCGACTGCTCGGAGCAATCCCAGGTCCTGGTGGTTACCCACCTGGCTCAGGTGGCGGCATTTGCCCACAATCACATTGCGATCCAAAAGGCAGAGGAAGACGGGCGGACCGTCTCTGTGGCCAGGGTGCTGGATCCAAAGGAGCGCCTGGTGGAGCTGGCAAGGATGCTGTCGGGCCACCCCGACAGCGAGGCGGCCCGGGCCCATGCCAAAGAACTGCTCGCCGCCACGGGCAGGTGGCAGGGCTCTGGTGAGACACAGGGTGCCAGCCTTGGGCTCTGAGCGCTCCGCTCGACCGGCACCCAAGCCAGCTCCGATGTCGTTGTGGCGAAAAGTTGTGGGGCGCCCACTGCGCCAGGAGGAGGCCGAAGGCGAACGCATCGGCACAATTGCCGCCCTCCCGGCACTCTCCCTCGATGCATTGACATCGGTCGCCTACGGCCCCGAGGCGATCGTCCTGGTGCTCGCCACAGCCGGGTTGGGCGCACTTCATTTCATGCTCCCGATCACGATCGCGATCGTCGTGCTGCTTTCGATCCTGGTCGTCTCCTACCGCCAGGTCATCGACGGCTACCCCCTGGGCGGCGGCGCCTATGCCGTATCCAAGGCCAATCTCGGTCCCCAAGTGGCCCTTGTGGCCGCAGCTTCATTGGTGGTGGACTACCTCCTCACCGTCGCGGTTTCCATTGCGGCGGGGGTGGCGGCCATCACCTCGGCCTTCCCTGTCCTCATACCCGCAACGCTGCCTATGGCGCTGGCGATGCTGGTGGTCATAACGATCATGAACCTGAGGGGACTGGGCGAGTCCGCCCGGGCCTTTTTGCTCCCCACGGCGGTGTTCATAGGCGGGCTGCTTTTGATCATTGCCATCGGCCTCATCCACCCCCTGGCGCCTCACATCTCCCAACCGGGAAAGTCGCTCCTTGGATCCTCCACAAAGGCGGTGGGGCTGCTTTTGTTGTTGAAGGCATTCTCTTCGGGGTGCTCGGCACTGACGGGTGTGGAGGCGATCGCCAACGGGGTCCCGCTTTTCCGGGAGCCCCGCCAGATCCGCGCCAAGAGGGCAGAGGCCGTCCTTGGCATCCTCTTGGGGGTGATGCTGGTCGGGCTTGCGATCCTGGACAGCCGCCTTGGCCTGGGCCCCAGGAGCTCCGATACCGTGCTCAGCCAGATAATGGCGGCCTCGGTGGGAAGGAGTTGGCTCTACTACGCCGTCTCGCTCTCCATAACCGCGGTGCTGGGCCTTGCGGCAAACACCTCCTTTGGCAGCCTGCCGGTGCTGGCAAGCCTTTTGGCCAGGGACAACTACCTTCCCCACGCCTTTGCCATCCGCGGCGACCGCCTCGTCTACACCGAGGGAATCTGGACCCTGACCGCAGCCGCAGCGGCCCTGCTGATTGCATCCAATGCCAATACCAACGCGCTCATCCCGCTATTCGCGATCGGCGTGTTCACCGGCTTTACCCTCGCCCAGGCGGGAATGGTGCTGCACTGGCGAGCCCAGCGTGGGCCAGGTTGGCGCCGGCGCGCAGTAATCAACGGCGTGGGATCGACCTTGACCGCGTTGGCAACACTGGTCTTTTTGATCTCCAAGTTCACCGGTGGAGCCTGGGTGGTACTGGTGGCGGTGCCCATTCTGGTCGCATCCTTCAAGGCCATTCACCGCTACTACGACCGGCTCGGCAAGGCGCTTCGCCTCGGCGAGCTTCCCGAGGTCCCAACCAGGCACTCCACCATCGTCTTGGTGCCGATAACAGGGATCTCGGAGCTGACCGCGAATGCGCTTTCGGATGCGATCTCTCTGGGCTGCGAGGTGCTGGCTTTCAACGTCGCATTCCCCGAGGACGCCGAGCGGGCCAAGGAGCTGGAACGGAACTGGGCGCGCTGGGCACCGGGGATCCGACTGTCGGTGCTGCGCACCGAGTATCATTCACTGGTGCGGCCCATCATCCGCTTTGTCAGGGCGGCGAAAGCCGACCACGACCGGGTGATGGTGCTTATTCCCGTCATGGCGCCCATTCCGCTGCGCTACAAGGCACTTCACAATCAACTCGATGTCGTATTGAGCACCGCCTTGGCCAAAGAGCCCGACGTGGTGATTGCCAGGAGCCACTTCAGCCTGCCAAGCCCCCAGGGCTCATCCCATGCCGTGCCGGAACACGATTAACCTGTCAGACCGAAAGGGGTTGTGTGGCTAAGCACATTTTCGTGACCGGCGGAGTCTCGAGCTCTTTGGGCAAAGGACTCACCGCTTCGGGTCTGGGCATGCTTTTGCGGGCTCGGGGGCTCCGGGTGGTGATGCAGAAGCTGGACCCGTATCTGAACGTCGATCCCGGCACCATGAACCCATTCGAGCACGGCGAGGTGTTCGTGACCGACGACGGTGCGGAGACCGACCTGGACCTGGGCCACTACGAGCGCTTCACAGATGAAGCCCTCACGAGCGACTCCAACGCGACGGCGGGGTCCATCTACTCGGCAATCATCACCAAGGAGCGCAAGGGGGAGTTCCTCGGGCGCACCGTTCAGGTGATCCCCCATGTCACCGACGAGATCAAACACCGCATAACCCGCCTGGGGGCCGACGACGTCGATGTGGTCATCACCGAGGTGGGCGGCACGGTGGGCGACATCGAAATCCTCCCCTTCCTCTACGCGATCAGGCAGTTCCGTTCCGATCTCGGCCGGCAGAACGTCTGTTATATCCACCTCACCCTCGTCCCTTTCCTGGGCAACTCGGGAGAGCAGAAGACCAAGCCGACCCAGCACTCAGTGGAGGAGCTGCGGAGCCGGGGCATCATGCCCGACGCCATCGTCTGCCGCTCCTCCTCGCCGCTTTCGCCCGGTATCAAGCGCAAGATCGCCCTTACCTGTGACGTCCCACCCCGTGGCGTCGTCTCCGCCATCGACGTCGACAACATCTATGAGATCCCACTCGTTTTGCACGCCGAGGGACTAGACGACTTTGTCTGCGAGTTGCTCGGCCTCGACGCCGGTGAACCCCCGGGCATCCAGGCATGGTCCAAGATGATCGAGCGGGCGTCGGGTGCTTCGGAGACCGTGCGGATCGGCCTCATCGGCAAATACGTAAATCTCCCCGACGCCTATCTCTCGGTCGTGGAGGCGCTGAGGCACGCTGGCTTTCACCACCGGGTCCGGATAGAAACCGTCTGGGTGCAGGCCGAGGAGGTGACGGGGCTTTTGGCCGGCGAGATGCTGGCAGACATGGACGGAATCGTCATACCCGGGGGATTTGGGGAACGCGGCATCGAAGGCAAGATTGCCGCCGCCACCTACACCAGGGAGAACGCGATCCCCTGTCTGGGGCTCTGTTTGGGACTACAGGTAATGGTCATAGATGTGGCCCGATCCCTGGCGGGCATGAAGGGCGCGAACTCCGCGGAGTTCGACCCCAACACGCCATTTCCGGTGATCGACCTGATGGACGAACAACGCCGGGTGGTGGACTACGGCGGCACCATGCGCCTGGGAGCCCAGGCTGCGATCCTGCGGGAGGGAACCCAGGTCGCCGCCGCCTACGGCGAGTTGTTGGTCCGAGAGCGCCACCGCCACCGTTTCGAGGTGAACCCCCGTTTCAGGCATCGGCTGGAAAAGGCCGGGCTGGTTGCCTCGGGCACCTCGGCCGATGACCGCCTGGTGGAGTTCGTCGAGTTGCCGGGGCACCCGTTCTGGGTAGGGACGCAGGCGCATCCGGAGTTCAAGAGCCGTCCCCAGCGTCCCCACCCGCTCTTCAGGGAACTGGTCGGGGCCGCCCTGGCAAACAAGGCCGCCCGCCAGGGTGGCCAGGTGGCGGCCGAGGAGAGATGAGCAACTCGGATAAGACCGGTGCGAACTACGAGCTGGAAGAGGAGCAAACGCTTTTCAAGGGCCATCTCGTGAAGATCGGAA
>JAKAOS010000081.1 GCA_021823165.1 Actinomycetes bacterium
GGCCCCATCGACCGCCCGGTGGTCCCACGACAGCACCAGGTTGCCCACGGGGTGGACGGCGATGCCGTCGGAACCGTCCGGCAGGGTCACCACCACCGGGCGCTTGCGCACACCGTCGGTGGAGAGGATCGCGACCTGGGGCTGGTTGATGATCGGGAAGGTGAGGTAGCTCCCGAAGGGTCCGGGGTTGGTGATGGTGAAGGTGCCCCCGGCGATCTCATCCGCCCCGAGGCGCCGGGAGCGGGCCCGGCGGGCCAGGTCTGCGATCTCCCTTGCTATCGCACGGATCCGCTTGGAACCAAGATCGTGGATGACCGGCACGATGAGTCCCTCGCTGTCCAGGTTGACCGCGATTCCCAGGTGGATGTCTTTGTGAACTATGAGGGAGTCCTCCCCGACGCTTGCATTCACGTGGGGAAACTCGGGAATGGCCTGGGCAAGGGCCCTGGCCACAAAGGGGATATAGGTAAGGCTGAAGCCCTCCTCCGCCTTGAAGGAGTCCCGAAACTTGGCGCGGGTTACCTCGACGTTTTCAAAGTCAACCTCCATGGCCACAAGAGTGTGGGCAGAGGTGGCCTTGGAACGCACCATGTGCTCCGCAGTGCGGCGGCGGATGTTGTTGAAGGGCAGCACCTCGTCCCGCTCCCCAGGTGATGCCGCCGAGTAGGCCACGGCCCGGGAAGAGGGTGTCACAGCCGGCGGGGCGGTGGGTGCCGGCGAAGATGCGGTGTCAGGTGCCAAAGCCGCGGGAGTAGCGGGCCGTGAAATGCCCGACCGGCGACGCTGGTCCACAAAGGAGAGCACGTCCCCCCTTGTGATCCGGCCTCCCGCCCCACTACCGGTTATTTCCGAAGGCTCAATGCCGTGTTCGCTCAGGAGTCGCCGCACCACTGGAGAAAGGACCACCGAAGAACCGTTGGCAGCGGCCGGAGAGCCGCCGGAGAACGCCGGGGCAGGAACCGCCTCTGGCTGAACGGCAGGGGCCGGCTCGGCCTGGACGGCCGCTTCGGGCTTGGAGACGGGGGCCGGCTCGGCCTGGAGGGCCGCTTCGGGCTTGGAGACGGGGGGGCTGGCCTGTTCCGGTGTTGTTGAGCCGGCCGTCGGGGCCTCATCGCCCACGGTGGCCAGCTTCACCCCTACGTCGACGGTCTCGCCCTCTTGCACCAGGATTTCACTGATAAAGCCAGAGACCGGAGAGGGCACCTCTGAGTCCACCTTGTCGGTCGACACCTCGAAGAGCACCTCGTCCTGTGCGACCTGTTCCCCCACCTTTTTGTGCCACCGGGTGACCGTCCCCTCGGTTACGGTTTCCCCCAGCTGCGGCATGGTTATGTCAGCCAACGTGCAGTCCCCTCCCTGTCAAGGCAAGAGCAGTCTCGCCGAAGGCCTCCGAAAGCGTAGGGTGCGGCTGCACCAGCGGAGCGAGGTCCGCCGGAGTGGCCTCCCAGTTCACCGAGAGGTAGGCCTGGCCCAGCTGCTCTGTCACCCACGGCCCTACCATGTGGACCCCGAGGATGCGCCCCGCGGAGCCGTCCGGCCCCTTTTCTGCGATCACCTTCACCACTCCGTCGGTCTCCCCCAGGATTCGGGCGCGGCTGTTGCCGCCGAAGGGATCCTTTTTCACGATCACATCAAAGCCGGCCTCTTTGGCCTTTGCCTCGGTGTAGCCGACAAAGGCCACCTCGGGGTGGGTGTAGATACACCAAGGGACGGCGTTGTAGTCGACCGGGAGAGGATCCTCTCCCAAGATGTCCCTGATGGCAACCATCGCCTCGGCAAATCCCACATGCGCCAGCTGCGGCGTGGCGACCAGATCCCCCACGGCCCAGACGCCGGGCACCGAGGTGCGCATGTTTGGATCCACCACGACAAAGCCCCGCTCGTCCAGCTTCACCCCGGAACCACCGGAGGCCAGGGTGTCCGATAGCGGACGGCGGCCGATTGCAACGACAACCGCCTCGGCTTCGACAGACTCGCCATCGCTCAGGTCCAGGACAACCGAGGAATCATCCCTGCGCTGGCCCACGACCGCAGCATTGGTACGAACCGTCACGCCCTTGCGGCGCAGGGAGCGGGACAGCACATCCACGACGTCTGTGTCACAGCCCAAGAGGAGCTGCGGCAGGGCTTCCAACAGGGTCACCTTGGATCCCATGTCCGCCAACAGGGACGCGAACTCACAGCCAATGGCACCGCCGCCGATGACCACCGCCCGCTCGGGAACCTCTTTCAGTTCCAACACCTCGTCCGATGTCAGGACCTTCTTGCCATCCACCTCGAGCCCGCCAAGCGTCCTTGGCACCGAGCCCATTGCCAAAATCACGCTGCGGCCACGCACCTCGCCGCCGTCATCGAGGCTCACCAGGCCCGGTTCTGACAGGGTGCCGGTAGCCTGATAGGTGGTGATGCCCCTGGACTTCATCAGGCCGGATAGGCCCTTCCAGAGCTGGTCGATCACCTTCTTCTTACGGGTCTGGCTGACCGAAAGGTCCAAGCTCGGCGGACCGGCATCTATCCCGAAATCCTTGGCGCCCGACACGGCCTTGTAGAGCGCCGCAGTCTCCAGCAGCTCCTTGGCGGGCACACAACCCCGGTGAAGACAGGTTCCTCCCACCTTTTCCCGCTCTACCACCGCAACAGACAGCCCCGCCGAGGCACCATAAAGAGCCGCGGCATAGCCGCCCGGGCCGCCGCCCAGCACCACTACGTCGTACTCAGAGCCCGTCAGGACCACCTCCCTCGTCGCCGCGGAGCCTAGTGGCCCCAGGCGAGAATCCCCGGCTCAGCCAGCCGAGTCGCAACCAAAGGCAATCTCCCCGGGCGGCTTTGGCCGACTTTCTTCGCCTCGTGGCGCCAGGTCCGCCCCATTGGGGCTGGCTGTGACGACTTGGGTTTACGTCGACGAGTCGAAGCGAGCCGGGTAGGTACTTGTCGTGGTGGCCGTGGCCAACCCCGAACCAGCCAGGCGGGCAGTTCGGGGTCTGAGCCTGCAAGGTCAGCGCCGCCTTCACATGAAACATGAGCAGCCACGCCGACGCCGGGCCATTGTGTCTGCGTTGATAACAACCCCTGTCGAGGCGTAGTTACCGAAATCGGCTCGGACCTGAATGGTCATCGAGGGAAGTTCTTGGCCCTCCTGAAAGACCCTTCGGTGTCTCAGATCATCGTTGAGCACAGGGACCGCTTTGCAAGATTCGCCACCGAGTAGGTAGAGGCCGCCCTACAGGTCCATGCGAGGAAGTCGATTGTCATGGACCCAACCGAGTGAATCGACCTGGTGAGGGAGATGGGTGAGATCCTCACCTCCTTCTGTGCTCGTCTGTATGGCAGGCCTACAGCGGAGAACAGGGCAATGTCAGCCCTTAGTGCAGCTACCTCAGGAGGACCACAAGGCCGGTGATCGTCCAGATGAGGACAACCAGACAGGCGGAAAAGGTGGCATCCCTGACAGGTGGAGTCCACCTGTCCTCCGAGGATGGCTCTTGGTTGACCAGGCGGGTGGAGATCGAGGACTTCGAGGCCCATCGCGAAGAGGTTGAATCGGTATCCCCCCTGTTCGAGTACTACCAGACAGATGCCGATGGCGGACTTTGCCAGGTTCCCTCCGTTTGGGAGGTAACCGCAGCGAAGTTCGAGGTCGAGTGGCCGTCTGGTCCAGGTGTTGTCTTGTGGCACCTACCAGGCTGTCCAAGACGCTCTTATGCTCTGTTACGGGCGAGGTGCTGGACAGGGACAGCAACGCGGCACTAAACCTCCGTGGCAGGCGGGAGGAAGAAATAGCCGGTCCTGGACCAGTTGGCTCTTGGACCACTTGGGTCCAGCGCCCCTGTGGATACCCAGGCCACTGAAACGGTGGTATAGACCCAGGGTCGATCCAAGAAGCCTTTGGACCGGCGAGTGTAGATAAGACCAAGCAGTTTGGCCATGCGCGGTGGGGCAAGAATCAAAACTCCGCAAGGAGAAGAGTGGCGTGATCACTATTGATCACTCCATTCGCAACGGTAGGAGATGACGCAAGGAATGCCAAGGCCGCCAAGGCCGGAGGAGAGACGATGAGCGCTACAGAAGGCCGCCAGGAACACTCCGCCAGCCCCCTGGTCCCCGTTGCACAGAACAGCCCTTCTCGGGGGCGGCAACCAGGATCACCAGCGGGCATAAGCGGCGTGCCAAGGACCAGGACCGCTTCGGTATGGGTCTCACTGGGCGCCGGGGTCGTCGTGCTCGGGGTGCTGGCCGTTTTCATCCTGGAAAACCTGGAACGGGTGACCATCCACTTCTTCGGTGCCAGCGGCACCCTTCCAGTCGCCATTGCCCTGCTCTTTGCGGCACTCGGCGGGGCGGGGCTCACCATGGCCGTCGGAGCCGCCCGCATCCTCCAGCTTCGCCAGCTGAACAGGAAGAGAGCCCGGGCCGCCAAGGCCGCAGGGGAAAGCAACCCGTCCCAGCCAGACGCGACGCCCGCAGGCCCTCCGGCCGAGCCCACCTGAGCCTCATCCTGCAACCAAAGCTGAGCCGCTGCTGGCATAGATGCCCCGGCCGTGGATGGACCCCGCCTCACTCAGCGGCGCCCGCCTCCTCTTCCCAGAGACCCAGGCCCAGAGACCCAGAGACCCATGCCACCGAGAGCTCTTTTGGTTCATTTCACCAGCCCGGCCCGGCTGGACAAATCCCCTCCCCAGTCGGCCCCGGCTCCAAAAAAACCGTTACCCCGGCGCATCCTCCTCCTGGTTCAGGAGGCCTCCTGGCTTGCCTCGCTCCCGCGTGCAGCCGCCTCCAGGGACCCCGACTGAGCCACGGCCGACCCCGGGCCATGGCGGACCGCCGCCACCACCTGAGGGCTGGGTAGGACCGCCACCACCACCGTGGTGGGGGAATGTGTTAGCACGTGCTCGACAGTGTGGCCAAGGAACGGCTTTCCCTCCACCACCCTCGCCGACGCCCCAAGGATCACAAGGTCCACATGCTCCGCCTCTGCAGCGGCGACGATCTCCTCGCCGGGGCTGCGGCCTTGGATGATCTTGGTCTCTGCATTCACCCCGAGTTCCCCCGCAAGCCTTTTGGCCTCCGAGAGCACATGGCTTGCCACCTGTCCCACGTCACGGGTCGAAGAGGAGCCCGCCGGGCGAGTCACGATATGCAGGAGTTCCAGTTCAGTACCGATCCGGGCGCTCAGGCGAAAGGCGACCTCCTGGCCCGCCCTCGACTCAGGCGCGCCTGAAACGGGGACGATGGCCCTGGCAAAGGCTGCGGGGAGTCCGTCGCCAGCCTGGCGGGGACGTCGAGCCACGAGCAACGGGATAGGGGACTTGGTGAGAAGGTCGTCCACCACCGGGGAAAGCAAATGCCCGCTGGTGGGATTATCCGCAGCCCCGACCGCTATCACCCCATAACCGAGCCGGGCCTCGGCAAGGATCTCCTCCAGCACCCGGGGGCCCCGGACCTTCTTCACCTCCAGTTCCCTGCCGCCGAGCACCGACTCGACGGGCCTCAGGCCGGGACCCTTGTCTCCCTCGGCGGCCACGGCCAGCACCGTCACACCAAGTTCCTCGGGCCAGGCGAGATCCAGCATCTCGGCTGCGACAATGGAGTTGGCGTGCCCCAGGCTCGGCAGCAACATTCGCTCCCCCTTCACAGCCACATTCGTCTCCAGCTGACCCTCGTGCCGCAGGCGCTTGCGCTCCTGCTCGGTGCCGGCCCAGCCGGTCGCCACCCTCCGCAGGCCCGAGGGCACCAGGAGGGAGGTCACAATCGCCATTAGCAACATGAGGCTGTAGCCGGCGGTGCTGAGAGCCCCAACCGACAAAGCGGCGCTGGCTATGACCACCTGGAGAGCCCCGCGGCCGTTGAGGCCTATTCCAAGGGCCGTGGCCTGCCGCCATCCCAATCCACCCACAATGGCGCCCAGATACGAGCCGGCGAACTTCGAGACCAGAGCGATGACGACTATCACCACAAACGCCACGAGTAACGGGCCCCGGGCAAAGGTGGCCACATCCACCCTCAGCCCGGCGGTGGCGAAGTAGAGGGGGGCAAAGACGGCTGAGCTCATCGCCTCCACTCGAGCAAGGGTTCCCGCTTCCCTGAAGCGGGAACGCCCCAGGGCAATCCCGGCGACAAAGGTGCCAAGCGCTCCCTCGATACCCAGGGCCTGGGCGGCGGCGGCCGCCAGGAACCCCAGCACCACGCATGCGGCCAAAGAACTCGACGAATCCGGGCCGGCGGCCTTCGGATCGGCCTGGCGCGCCCGCCGCAGCAGGAGGTCAACCAGCCGCTGGCCACCGAAGATGAACAGTGCCCCCAGGCCCAACAGGCCAAGCACCGGCTCTGCGAGGTTCCAAAACGCTCCCCCGCCACTGCCCGAGGAGGTCGCCATCGCCATGGCAAGGGCCAGGACCAAAAAGCCAACCGCATCGTTGGCGCTCCCCGAGGCGAGGAGCAACTGGCCGAAGTCGCGTCTCGTCATGCCCAGCTCCGAGACGATCTTGGCGATAACTGGCAAAGATGAGATGCCCACCGCCAAAGCCACGAACAAATACCCCGCTGGACCGGCGTGGGCACCGTAGAGGGCCTTTGGCAACAGAGCCGCCACGACATAGGCAATGCCAACCGGAACGATCATCGAACCGAGGGTCACCGAGGTCGCCGCACGGCCGAGCTTGCCGATCAGGCCAAGGTCGGCTTCGAAGCCGATTGCGAGGAGCAAAAAACCCAACGAGATGGTGGATATGCCGGCAAGCATGGCCGAGGAGACCAGGGCGTGAGAGGGAAGCAGTCGGTCAAAGCCCGCGGGGAACACGTTGCCCAACACCGACGGCCCCAAAATCAGGCCGGCCATGAGTTCTCCCACCACGCCCGACAGGCCAAGGCGCCTCGCCAGGGTGCCGAGGAGCCTCGCCGCAAGCAGCAGCACGCCCAGCTGGGCCCAGAGCAAAGTCGATTGCTGGCCGTTCAGGGTGATCAGGCGGCTTGCCACCGAAGGCGTAGCCGCAATCAGGCCCGAGGCCAGGTTTGCATGGATGGGGTCCAAGATCACCGTCCGACAAGAGATACCCGGCTGGGCACCACCACGCTAGCGAGCCTGGCGGTTACCCGCACGGCAGCAGGGGCGGGAGGGAAAAACTATCTCCGCCCGGGATGAAAAACCGCCGGCTCAGCGGCGCTTCATGGCCATCGCAGCACTGGCCTGCTCAACTGCGAGGCTGTCCACCAGTTCATTCATTGGGTCCCCGGCATGACCCTTCACCCAACTGAAGCTGACACGCCGACGCGTGGCGGCTTCGACCAGCGGTCGCCAAAGGTCCTGGTTGGCAACGGGATCCCCCTTGGCGTTACGCCATCCCCGGCGCTGCCACCCCTTCCACCAGCCGTCCCGGAAACAGTTCACGACATAGGTCGAATCGCTGAACACCGCCAGGGGGCCCTCCAGGGAGGTGATCGCCTCCAGTGCCGCGCGCAGTTCCATGCGCTGGTTGGTCGTCCTCTCCTCTGCTCCCGAAGCACTTTTCCCCTCCGGCGTCGCCCACGCCCAACCACCCGGACCCGGGTTTCCCAAACACGCGCCGTCGGTCCATACTCGGGTCGGCTCCTCAGGCCCGGATCTGTCTCCCGCTGCGTTGGAAGGCTCTGGGTTGTTCATGACTACGAGCATGCCCGCCCAAGGGCAGTTGCGCGGCCGCGTCGGGCTGGTGGGTTCTGGGACTGACAGCGGGGGTCGAATAGCGCGAGCATGTAGGTGTGATATTCGACGGTTTTTCCCATCAGCTTCCCGACATCGACCCCGGAGAGACGGCCGAGTGGCTCGACTCCTTCGACGCCGTGGTCGAGACCGAGGGCCGCAACCGGGCCAGGTACCTGCTGATGAGGCTTTTAGAGAGAGCCAGGGCGGCCCAGGTGGGCTTCCCGGCCGCGGTCTCCACTCCCTATGTGAACACCATCCCCCCCGGCCAGGAGCCCTGGTTTCCCGGCGATGAGCACATGGAGCGCCGCATACGCGCCTACATCCGTTGGAACGCTGCGGTAATGGTCACCCGGGCCAACATGGCTGCCGACGGCATCGGCGGGCATTTGGCGACCTATGCCAGTTCCGCAAGCCTCTACGAGGTCGGCTTCAACCACTTTTTCAGGGGAAAGGGAGACGGCGGGGCCGGCGACCAGGTCTATATCCAGGGACATGCCTCCCCCGGCATCTATGCACGGGCCTTTTTGGAAGGCAGGCTCGAAGAGGCCCAACTGGACCGCTTCCGCCAGGAGGTGCACCCCGGAGGACTCTCCTCCTACCCCCACCCACGGCTGATGCCCGAGTTCTGGGAGTACCCGACCGTATCGATGGGCCTCGGTCCCCTCACTGCGATCTACCAGGCCCGCTTCAACCGCTACCTCCACCACCGCCGCATCGCCGACACCTCGGGGTCCAGGGTGTGGGCTTTCCTCGGTGACGGCGAGGTGGACGAGCCCGAGACCCTCGGGGCACTCAGCATGGCCACCCGTGAACGCCTGGACAACCTGATCTTCGTTGTCAACTGCAACCTCCAGCGACTCGACGGTCCGGTGCGCGGCAACGGCAAGATCATCCAGGAACTCGAGGCCGTCTTCCGCGGCGCCGGGTGGAACGTGATCAAGGTCATCTGGGGATCACGCTGGGACGAGTTGCTGGCTCGGGACGTCGATGGCGCTCTTCTCAACAAGATGAACACAACCTTGGACGGGGAGTTCCAGAAATACGCCGTCGAACAGGGCTCCTACATCCGGGAGCACTTCTTCGGGCCCGATCCCCGGCTGCGGAAGATGGTCGAGCACCTCTCCGACGACGAGCTGCGCACCCTCCCCCGGGGCGGGCACGACTACCGGAAGCTCTACGCGGCCTACAAGGCGGCCGTCGAGCACGAGGGCTCGCCGACCGTCATTTTGGCCAAGACCGTAAAGGGGTGGACCCTCGGTCCGGAAATCGAGGCCCGCAACGCCACCCATCAGGTGAAAAAGATGACCAAGGCACAGCTCATGACCCTGAGGGACCGCCTGGTGCTGCAAGAGGAAATACCAGACTCGGCTCTGGAGGGCCCCCTCCCCCCCTACTACCGCCCCGAAAAGGGCTCCGAGGCCTACGAATACCTCCTTACCCGTCGCCGGCTGCTGGCGGGCTGTTTGCCATCCCGAGTTCTTCACACCAAGCTGTTACCCAGCCCCGAGGCCGCCACCTTCGCCGAGTTCATGGGGGGATCGGGGAGGCAAGCCGTCTCGACGACCATGGCGTATGCCCGCATGTTGCGCAACTTGGTTAGGGACCCGGGCATCGGGGCACGCATCGTGCCAATCGTGCCCGACGAGGCTCGCACCTTTGGCCTGGATGCGCTGTTCAAAGAGGTCAAGATCTACTCCTCGGTGGGCCAGCTCTACGAGCCGGTGGACGCGGGACTCCTCCTCTCCTACAGCGAGGCCGAGGACGGCCAAATCCTGGAGGAGGGGATCACCGAGGCGGGATCCATGGCGAGCTTCACCGCCGCAGGCAGTTCGTATGCCAACTGGGGCGAGCCGATGATCCCATTTTTCGCCTACTACTCCATGTTCGGCTTCCAGCGCTTTGGAGACCTGGCATGGGCTGCGGGAGACATCGGGGCGAGGGGCTTTTTGCTCGGGGCGACCGCCGGGCGAACCACTCTCACGGGGGAGGGACTCCAGCACTGCGATGGCCACAGCCACGTGCTCGCCTCCACCATCCCTTCGGTCCGGGCATACGACCCGGCATTCGCCTATGAGGTAGCCACCATCATCGACGATGGCATAAAGCGGATGTATGGCGAGGCGCAGGAAAACTGTTACTACTACATAACCCTCTACAACGAGAACTACGTCATGCCCGCCCTGCCCGAAGGAGAAGACGGGGAGAAGGCAAAGGAGGGCCTACTCAGAGGCATCTACCGTTTCGCCGGCCCAGCCGAGATCGAAAAGCCGTCCAGCGGGCGGGGCAGCCGGTCCAAACCGAACCCGAGGCGGGCGACCCTCGTCTTTTCGGGCACGGCCTGGCGCGCGGTCATGGAGGCCCGCCGCATACTGGCAGAGGAGTGGTCGGTCTCCGCAGATGCATGGTCGGCCACCTCCTACAAATCTCTGCGGGAGGATGCCCTGCACACCGAACGTTGGAACCGGCTCCACCCGACGGAGGCGGCCAAGGTTCCCTATGTGACCCGGGCACTTGCAGAGGCCGAGGGGCCCGTCATAGCGGTGACCGACTTCATGAAGGTGATCCCCGACCAGATCTCCCGCTGGGTGCCGGGGCTGTTCATAC
>JAKAOS010000004.1 GCA_021823165.1 Actinomycetes bacterium
TCCGATCTGAAAGTAAAGGGCCGCCTCGGGGCGCCGGCCCCGTACCAAGAGGATGCAGGGTATGGCGATAGGTGGGTCAAGCCGTGCGGGGGAGCCGTCGTGACCTGGGTATCTGGAGAGGTGATCATGGAGGAAGTGGGACTGGCATTGCAAAGTACGCCGACCACAGGTTGTGTTTACAAAAACTCGTATCCGGCTCTTGGTGGCACCGAAGGATCCTTTGGGGCACAGGCGTTGGGAGTGGCTGAGCCCCCGGTCCCAAGCCATGGTCGTGTGATCCATCCGGACTTGGTGAGCCGGCCCGCGAAGCCATCCGCTGCGCGATCCCCCGGACTCTGCCAAATCGCCATGCCCGCCGGGAAACCAGCAAGCCTGGCGGCCTTGCGTGGCGAACCCGTGGCATCCCAACCGGCCCGTGACTGCCGGGGAGGGTCCCTTGTTCCCTCTTTGCCAAGGGCGTTGTTTTTTCACAAGGTGGCTATGGAGAGGCTGGGGCTTTGAGTTCTCCCAGACAGGTTCTTGATGACGCGTTGAGCATGGAAGCGGCCGAGGTGCGCCGTTCCTCCCGCCTCGTGCTGGGTCCCATCGACTGGCGGGTCCGCCGCGGTGAGCGGTGGGTGGTGCTGGGCCCCAACGGGGCGGGGAAGACGACCCTTGTGGAGCTGGCATCGGCCAGCCAGAGACCCAGCGCCGGGATCGTGGAGATACTTGGTGGCCGCCTCGGCCGTGTCGATCTCCGGCAGTTGCGGGGCCGCCTCGGCTACGCGGGGCCGGCCGTGGCCAGGCGCCTTTATTCGGATATGACTGCTCTGGAGGTGGTGACGAGCGGGGCGACGGCTTCGTATGCATCGTGGTGGGAGCGTCCCGATGAGGCTGCCGGCCTACGTGCCCGCGGGTTGCTTGCCGAGGCCAACCTGGAGGGCCGGGAGGACCAGCGCTGGCTCACCCTCTCAGAAGGCCAACGCCAGCAGGTCTTGCTTTCCCGGGCCCTGGTCCGGGCCCCGGAGATCCTGGTGCTGGACGAACCGGGAACCGCTTTGGACCTCCATGCCAGAGAGACCCTCGTGGCCCGCCTGGGGAGCTTTGCCCATAGCTATCCCGAAATGGCCGTCATCATGGTGACCCATCACCTCGAAGACATCCCACCGGGGTTCTCCCATGCCCTGTTGCTGAATGCGGGCCGCGCCGTCTTCTCCGGCCCCATCCACGAAGCTCTCCGCCCCGATCCGTTGTCCAGGTGCTTCGGCCTGGATTTGGAAGTGAGGCTCCACAGGGGTCGCTGGAGCGCCGTTGCCGGAGACACCTGGGCTCCCTGAAGCGTCTCGGCTGGCCGCCCCGAGCCACCGAGTCCGGCCGGATTTCAGCTGCGGGCGGTCTCGAATCGGTAGCCGAGGCCCCGGATGGTGCTTATCAGCGTGGGCTTGGAGGGGTCTTCCTCGATCCGGGCTCGCAGCCGCTTGACGTGGACATCAAGGGTCTTGGTGTCCCCCACGTAGTGGGGACCCCAGATCCGGTCTATGAGCGTCTCCCGTGTAAGAACCCGGCCGGCGTTGGTGAGGAGCAGTTCCAACAGCTCAAACTCCTTTAGGGGTAGGCGCACCTCGGTGCCGCGCACCATCACCTCGTGCCGTGCGGGATCGAGCCGCACTCCTGCCACCTCCAGTAGGCCCTGGGGCGGGGCGGCTGGCTGTTCCCCGTTCTGGGAACGCCGCATGACCGCTCGCATCCGGGCCACCAGCTCCCTCAGGCGGTAGGGCTTGGCGACGTAGTCGTCTGCCCCCACCTCGAGGCCCACGACGGTGTCGATCTCGGTGCCGCGAGCGGTGACCATGATGATGGGCACCGACGAACGGGCCCGGATCTGGCGGCAGACGTCGAGTCCCGAGATCTGTGGCAGCATGACGTCGAGAAGTACGATGTCGGGCCGGACTGCGTCGAAACGCTCCAATGCCGTGGGCCCGTCGGCGGCCACTTCGACATCGAAGCCCTCCCGGCGCAGGCCGACGGATAGGGCGTCGGCTATTGACTCCTCGTCTTCGGCCACCAAGACCGACGGCCGGGACTTGCTCATTGCTCCGCAGAGGAGGCCGTAGCTACCGGGGTGAAACTCGGTGCTTGACAGGGGATCCGGATGGTGAAGGTGGATCCCTCGCCCTCGCGCGACTCCACCTCTACGGTCCCGCCATGATTGGCCGCCACGTGTCGCACGATAGCCAGGCCAAGCCCGGTCCCGCCAGTCTGTCTGCTGCGCGCCTGGTCGACGCGGTAGAAGCGCTCGAATATCCGGTCCAGATCCCGGGCGGGGATGCCTATGCCTTCGTCTTTCACGCTGAAGTGCGCCCAGGGTCCCTCCCGGCTGGCCCTGAGCACGACCTTCCCGCCGGGCTCGGAGTACTTGACCGCGTTTTCCAACAGGTTGTTCATTGCCGAGACGAACTGGGGGCGGTCGACTACCACCTCGAAGTTCTCCGGGCCCTCGATGTGTTCGACGGTGATGTGTGCCGCCTCGGCCACAGAGCGGATCCGGTCCAGCACCTCACCAAGGATGGATGAGGCTGCGACCGCCTCCCGCCCCGGTGATTCCTCGGCTTCGATCCGGGAGAGATCCAAAAGGTCGCTTATCACCCTGGCTGCGCGCTCGGCCTCGAAATGCATGCGCCGGGCCAGGCGCTGGGTGACGGCCGGGTCATCCTCTGAGGCGAGGGTTTCGGCCAGGAGTGCCAAACCCGCAATGGGGGTCTTCAGTTCGTGGCTCACGTTCGCCACGAAGTCACGCCTTATCGAATCGACCCGCCGCCGCTCGGAGATGTCTTCGAATACCGCCACCACCCCGAGGGAGTCCCGGCCGTCATCCAGGGGGGCCGAACGAATGACCAGGGTCCGCCTCGGTGGTCCGTAGAGTTCCAGGGTCCGCTCGGTTGGCTGGGTGGTGCCCAGGATCTCCCCGATCGCACGAGCCGCCACCAGGTCCGAGTGGTGGCCGCCCAGAAGTCGCTCGGCGACGGTGTTGCGGTAGATGTCGTCGCCGTTTTCATCGTGGATGACGACCCCCTGGCGCAAAGCGTCGAGGGAACGGCGAAATCTCGTCGCCTCGCAAAGGCTGCGCCCCACCGCAGCCACCGCCGCTCCGGCCAGATGTTCGATCCGGCCTACCAGCGCCTCCCCGCGCAGTTCTTTGAGGTCACGCCCTTTGGTGCCATCGCCATCACCGCCACCGCTTCCCTCACCGGCGGTCCCGTCCTCCGCCCCCGGTCTCCAGGTGGCGACGATCCTCTCCGCTTCGGTCTGAGCGAAGCTGAGGCGTTCTGCGATGTTCACCAGCCGTTGTCGCTGGCCACGGCGCGCACTCCAACGGCCCAGCCAGATCGCCAATAGCACCGCCAGTGCCACCGCCGCCCCGGCTATGGCCCAGTCCGGCCAGGGCAAAGTTGGGAAGGTGATCACCGCTGGCCTCCTCGAATGTGCCGATGGTCGGGGTCCAAGAGCAAGCCGGCAAGGGCCGCGGCACACTCCTGCCGCAAAGCGCAGTGCCACCAAGAGCGTAGGGTCACGACAAACAGCCTACGCCCGGCTCATCCTCCCGATGGCGACCAATGAGGCACAGCGCGCCCGTTGGGTTATCGATGGGCCAAAAGCGACGCGGTTACACCCAGGACATCTCTGACGTAGGTCCGGGAGTGGTCGTAGGCAAATATGGCATCTGCCAGGGATGCCGTCCGGCCGGCACCGTTTGCGCACAGGTCCCGGGCCGCCGCGTAGATGGCATCTGGGGGGTTGTAGGGGGAGGGAGGGGACTGTCCTCCGCTGGGAACCGGGTTGGCGTATTGGGCAAAGGTGGCGGGTTCGAACTGCATCGGGCCCTCCGCCCCAGCGAAGTTGGACCCGCTGTGCACACCGGCCATCCCCGACTGGCCATTGGAGGACTCGATGGTCCCAATCGCGCCGAGCACCTGCCAGCGCAGTCCTGGGCAGGTGGCCGCCGCAGACCTGTAGAGGGCGGCATATGCCGAGGGGATCGGAGATGGGGAGGGGACGCTTCCAACCCGGCCCGGATACTGCTGGCCGCCCGGCACCGGGATAGCGGTGGCATCCAGGATCCACAGCACACCCAACAGCGAAGCACCTCCCCATAAAGCGGTCGCGATGACGACGGCCAGGGCAAGGAGAATCAGTGGCTTCTTCATGGCGACAGATTATAGAAACAAATGAGATAGCATCAAAGTGCAGAGATCGACTAGGGTGTTGTCTGCAACGGGAGATGGCTGGTCGGCAAGGAGGACGCTTGATGACTCACGAAGTGACCGAGGGTGGGAGTGAGGAGCCATGATGATGGCCGTTTCGATGGCCCCGGCGATCGGTGATCTGCCCGGGTCGGCCGTGCTGCAAAATCTCGTGAATGGGATCGCCGCCTGGGCTCTTTTGTTCTGCCTGGTCGGGATACTGGTTGGGGCCGCAACATGGGCCCTGGGGTCGCATTCGCAGAACTATCAGCACTCATATGCCGGGCGGAAGGCGGTGCTGGTATCTGCGATGGCTGCCCTGGCGATCGGTGCCGCCCCCGCTCTGATCAACTTCTTTTTCGCCGCCGGGCGTTCGGCATGACGGGCGTGGTCCGGCCGGCATGACGGCGCACGCCCTGACTGCCCCCGTCGCCTCCGAGGTGGTGAGGGTGGTGACCACCGCCCTGGTGGGGGCTTTGGCCACCGCGCTTGGATGGCTGATGCACCAGTTGTCCGCTCTCCTGGCTGCGAGCAGCGGTCCCCAGCTCAATGCCGGGTGGTTCACCGCCCGGTTGGCCACCATGAAAGAGGTCGCGGTCTCGGCGGTGCTCCCCCTGCTCTTGGTCTCCATTGGCCAGGCCGTCTGGCGCCAGGACGGTGCCGGGGTGCTCCGTGCCGTGGGGGTGCAGCTTCCTCTTGCCGCGCTGGGGACGCTTGTGCTCCAGGCGGTGGCGCAGGCCCTGAGCAACGTCGTAGACACCGCCAGCAACTTCGTCAGCGCCCAGGCGGGCTTCGATCCACACAACCTTTCGCATGTCCTTATGGCAAGTGGGCTTTCCGGGGCGCTCCCTCCTTATGTCGCTCTGCTGCTCGGCATCCTCAGCGTGGTGGCGGTTGTCCTTTTGTGGTTGGAGATGCTGTGCCGCTCGGGTGCCATCTCGGCGGTGACGCTGTTCATGCCGCTCGCCCTGGCGGGCCTCGTGTGGCCGGTCACCGCGGTATGGGCCCGCCGTCTCGTCGAGGTCCTGGCTGCACTCATCGTCTCCAAGCTTGCCATTGTGGCGGCGCTTTCGGCGGGGTCCTTTGCGCTGACCTCGTCGGCGTCTGGGGCCCGAGCCGGCCAGGTGGGGGGCGGTGTGGCCCTCATGGCGATGGCGGCTCTCGCCCCTTTTGCAATCCTGAGGATGATCCCGATGCTCGAGGGAGCGGCCGGCCTGGAAGGCGTAGCCAGGACCATGGCGACCAGGGTCGCTGACAAGAGGTTCTGGTTGGACCGGGGTGACCTGGTAGGCGTGGAGGACCTGACCACACCGGCATACGAACCTCCCATGGCAGAAGGGGAGGAGGCCCCCGAATCCTTCAAGCAGGCATGGGCTTCTGCCGCCGCCCATGCCGAAAACAACGGCAGCCGACCGGACTCCCAACAGGCGGATGGGGCTGCCGGCGAAGGCCCGGGCCATGGCGGTTATCCACCACCTACCCCCGGCGGCCCGACCCCCGGCGGCCCGACCCCCGGTTGGCCGTCGCCGGGGGAGTTGTTCCCCACCGGAGACGACGAAGCTCTCCCCGAAGGCTGGAGCGAAACCGAGTGGGAGGGCGAGGGTGGCTGACAGGCGCTACCGCTTCGGACCCAGGGACACCAGGGGCATGGTGGCGGGCTGGAGCGCCCAGCAGTTGCTGGCCGTGCTCCTCGGCATGTCCTGTGCAGTCCTGGCGGCCAGGTCCCTCCCTCAGGGTGTCGGGCTGTTCGTGGCGGTTGCCATCGCGATGATGTCCCTGGCGCTTCCCAAGTGGTCCTTTTCCGGCCGCAGCGCGGGGGAGTGGTGCTCTGTGGCGATCGCTTGGCAACTCAAGCGGATTCTGTCTCCCCGGCGGCCCGCAGGGGCCTTGTGTGCCGCCACTGTCTTTGAGGGCGGCCGCTTGTCTAAAGGGCCCATGCCCGGCAGGGCCACCGGAGCGCTGGCCGGGCTTTCGGTGTCTGAGGTCTGCTTTGGTGGCCGCCGCCTGGGCATGGTCTGGGATTCTTCAGGGGGACGACTGACCGCCGTGATTGCCCTGGCCTCGTCGCCTGCGCTGCTGGGAGAGCGGGCCGATCGGTCCCGGCTGGCCGATGCCTGGGCCGCGACGCTCGCCTCCGCTGCTGGGGAGGGAAGCAAAATGGCACGTCTGCAGTGGATACAACGAGCGATGCCGGCGTCACTCTGGCGATTCGAGCCCGAAGGGGCGGTCCAGGGCCCCGCCCTCTCCTCCTACCTAACCCTGCTTGCCGAGGAGGAGCAAGTGGGATGGACCCAGGAGGTGTTCTTGGCCGTTTCTGTGGCATCGGGGCGCGGCGGCACCGAGAGGGCCGCCCGAGACCTGGCCGATGAGGCGGGTCGTCTCGGCACCGAACTGCAACGAGCGGGGATCATGGTGCTGGGGTCTCTGTCGGGTCCAGCGGTGGCGCAGATGCTCAGGAGATCCTTTGACACCTCCCACCGGCTGCGAAAGGAGCCGGGTGAGGACCTTTCCCCCGATGGAGGGGGAGGGGGGAGCCCTTGGCCCACCGCGATCAGAGAGCATTGGAATGCCTGTCAGGCCGATGGGACCTGGCACGCGCAGTACTTCGTGGCCGAGTGGCCCCGGACCGAGGTGGGGCCGGACTTCTTGGCACCGCTGTTGTGCGCGGATGTCCGCCGGTCGATGTCGGTAGTGCTGGAGCCGATAAAGCCAAGCCGTGCGGCCCGCCAGGCCGAGAGGGCCCGAACTGCAGAGGTTGCCGAGGCCCGACTCGCCTCCAGGGGTGGGTTTCTCACAAGCGAGCGGCGGCGCAGGGAGGCCTTCGAGGCCGGGGAAAAGGCCCGCGAACTGGCGGCGGGCCATTCCGAATACCGCTTTGCGGCTTATGTGACGGTGACGGCAGACGACCGGGCCGGCCTGGAGGTGGCCGCGAGGAGCATCGAGGGGGCCGCTCGCCAAGTGGGAGTAGATCTCCGCCGAATCTACGGCCAGTGTGCTCGAGCGCTTGGCTATGCACTTCCCTGCGCCAGGGGCCTGTAGCTGTGTTGGGAGGATCCCGCCCGCACCGGGCGACCACGGCCCGGCTGGCGGCACTGCACCCCCTGGCCGGCAGTTCCCCACTGGCGGTCCGATCCACCTACATCGGCCGAGACCTGTTCGGTGCCAGCTTCGGCTTCGACCCCTTCGCTCTCTATGCGGCGGGGTTGTTATCCAATCCCAACGTGGTGGTGGCGGGCCAGATCGGCCGGGGCAAGTCCTCTCTCATCAAGTCCTTCCTGTGGCGCCAGGCCTCCCTCGGCCGCGGTGCGTGGGTGATCGACCCCAAGGGCGAGTACTCGGCCTTGGCGGACGCAGCCGGGTGCCGGTGTGTGCGCCTGGGATCGGATGAGAGCGCTTCGATCAATCTGTTGGAGCCAGCTTCGGGTGGGGCAGAGGAGATTCCGCTTGCCGTCTCGGCGGTGGCTCATCTGGCAGAGGCCGCCATGAAGCGCGACCTGCGCCCGACGGAGCGGGCCGCATTGGAAATTGCCGTTGGAAGAACGGCACGGGGGAGAAACCCAGGCCTTTCTGCGCTGAGCGCGGCCCTTCTTTCACCCTTGGCCGAGGACGCCGAGGGTGCGGGCACGGATCCGGCCGGTCTGGCCAGAGACGGTCGGGAACTGGCCCTGCAGATCCGGATGCTGGCTTCAGGGGAGATTGGTCGGGTTCTCGAGGCCCCGGCGGGCAAAAGCCTGGATCTGGGGGCCCGACTGGTGGTCCTAGACCTCTCGGCCCTGCATGGCACGGAGCATTTGGGCCTGGTCATGGGGGCCCTTTTGGCCTGGATGGGGGCTCGCCAGCGCCACATGGCACCCATGAAGCGCTATGTGGTCCTGGACGAGGCGTGGGCGGTGTTGTCGGAGCCGGCCGTTGCCCGCTGGGCGCAGGTCAGCTGGAAGCTTGCCCGCGCCTATGGCGTTTCCAACATCGCGGTGGTGCACAGGATGTCCGACCTGGCCTCGGTCGGCCAACCCGCCTCGGTGCAGAACGCCTGGGCGAAGGGCTTGCTGTCGGACTCCGAGACCCGAGTCGTCTTTGCTCAATCCCCCGGTGAGGCGGAGGCCTCCCGCTCGCTGCTGGGGATAGGGGTCAACGAGGCGGCTCTGCTGCCCTCCCTCGGATCCGGTGTGGCGCTCTGGAAGCTCGGGACCCGCTCCTTTTTGGTCCGCCACCGGCTGGGGACCAAGGAAGCCGCCCTGGTCGATACCGACCAGGCCATGAGGGGATGGCCATGATCATTCACCAAGCGACGGCCCTTTTGCATCCGGTCAGCTTTCACAGCCAAGCCTGGCCGGGGTCGGGGCGTTATGGGCTGCTGGTGCCGCTTGCGGCAGCGGTGCTGGCTTGCTGGTTTTGGTTCAAAGAACGCCGCAGTACTGCCCCGGGGGCGCCGGGATCACCGAGGTCCGGTTGGGCCCGCCCCACGGAACTGCGGCCGCTGCTGGGACGCGGCGGCAGGGGGGAGAGGGTGGTGCTGGGAAAGATCAGGGCCGGACTGCTCTCGGCAGAGCCGCTCCAGTCCCTGGTGGTATTCGGTCCGTCCCAGAGCCGCAAGACATCGGGGCTTGCGATCCCGGCGATTCTCGAGTGGAAGGGCCCCATTCTTGCCACAAGCGTGAAGGCCGATCTTTTGGCCCAGACCCTTGGATGGCGCTCGGCCCACGGACCTGCCTGGGTATTCGACCCGACCGGCTCGACGAGTATGACCAATGCCGAATGGTCGCCGCTGCAGTGCGCAAGAACCTGGGCGGGCGCCCGCCGCATTGCCACCTCGCTATGCATGGCAGCCAAATCTGAAGGTTCTGGGATCACAGATGCCGACTTTTGGTATGCCAGTGCGGCCAAGTTGCTCGCCCCGATGTTCTTGGCTGCCACCATCAGGTCGGCGAATATGGCAGACGTCGTCAACTGGGTGGACCGCCGAATGCACGCCGAGGCGCTTTCCGCCCTGGAGTACGGTGGCCACCAAGAGGCTCTCCAGGCCCTTCGAGCCGTCCTCTTCCGAGAGGAACGCCAGCTCAGCTCGGTTTTTGCAACTGCAGAGGCCGTGCTCGAACCCTTTGCCGAGCCCTGGGCTCCCAGCAGCGGCCAGATTGATATCGAAAAGTTCCTGAACGGCTCGCCGGCCACCCTTTACGTCTGTGCCCCGTCCCACGACCAGAGGAGGCTCAGGCCCGTCTTTGCGACCCTGATATCTGAGGTTTTGCGTAGTGCCTACGCCCTCTCTCTCAGCCAGGCCCGCCCGCTCTCCCCTCCGCTGCTCGTGGTGCTGGACGAGGCGGCGAACATAGCGCCGCTTTCCGATCTCGACTCATTGGCCTCAACGGCGGCTGGGCATGGGATCCAGTTGATCAGCGTGTGGCAGGATCTGTCCCAGCTCCGTGCCCGTTATGGGGAACGGGCGGCGACCGTTGTCAACAACCACCGGGCGAAACTCGTCCTGTCGGGTATCTCCGACCCGCCCACACTCGAATATGCAAGCGCTCTCGCGGGGCACAAGGAGACCCGTTCGGTTTCCTGGACCAGGACTCCCGGCGGGCAGAGGTCTGCCACCACCGCTCCCGAGCGGCATCAGCTGGCACCCCCCGACTCCCTCCGGCGGATGCGGCCCGGCACGGCCCTGCTCCTCTATGGCCACCTTCCCCCCGCCCGGGTCCGCCTCCGCCCCTACTGGGAGGACCCCGGTCTTGCGAGGCGGGCAGATATGTCCAAAAGACCCGATGCCCGCTCACGCCCCGGTCCATCTGTGCCCAGCCAAACCGAGCGGATGTGAGCCTGGGTAGGTCCCATTCCCCAAACGCTTCGGCCTCGCCTGGTCTGCGCCCAGAAGCCCGGCCACCGCGTGTGGCCTGGTGACAAAAGCACTGGTTGGCTCCCCGGCGTCATGGCACAACCGAGGGCGGCTGCCAAGAGCCCGAAGCGGGATTGGGTCTCGGGCGGGCTCGGTCAGCTTGCCTGAGGCTCGGCCAGGGCTCGCAGGACCTCGGCCAAAGTGGACAACTCCATGGCCTTGTCGAGGTAGGTGTCGGCCCCTTTGCGCAAGGCGTCGCTCAGGGTGTAGGGGTCGGGGAAGGAGGAGAGCACGGCGATCTTGGCTTTTGGCGCTGCGGCCCTGATTTCAGGGATTGCCGTCAGGCCGTCCATGCCAGGCATTTCCAGGTCCAAAAGCACCAGGTCCGGCTGCGTGAGGGACGCGACGAGAATTGCCTCCTCGCCCGAGGCGGCCTCCCCAACAACGTTGAACGCCTCGTCGAAGGACAGGCAGATTTTGGCGATCCGCCGCGCCATGGGGTCGTCGTCGACTACGACAACTCCAAAGGGTTGCCGCTGCTCTGGCTGGCTCGACATGGTCTGTTCCTCGTCTCCATGGGTGCTCTGCGGCACCCGTTGATAAATTACTCGGCACGCATGGGCGAAAAGTGGAGTATGTGGTGCCAGTTCGCCTTCAGCCATGCCCCCATCGTTGCCGGGCGGTCCCAAATGGGTCCGGGGTCAGCGACCAGCCGCCCGAGATTTCCATCGCTAAGCGTTCCGGGGGGTCCCAGGGGGGCCAGGAGACCCCGTCGGGGCCCAGCGGAGCCCCGCTCTTGGCGAAGCTGCCCCATGCCCTGCTCATGTGCTCGGCCAGAGCGGTTGCATCGGGAGAGGCACCGGTCATAGCCGATGCCGCGGGGCAATGCAGGTTTCCGAAGGGAAACGGCACCTCCAGGCCGTGGTAGGCGCCGAGAGCTCCCCCAAATGCCGGCGACGGCCAGCTGAAGAGGTAACCGAAGCACCTCCCGCCGACCGAGGCATGGGCATCCAGGAGCCGCTGCGCCGGGAGGTGGAACAGGCCGTCTGTCAAACAACTCTCCCACCTCTCTTTGTCGGTGGCGTTCTCCATCGTTGTCCGGTAGGACTCCCATGGGCAATCCCCAGCGACCCCGAATAGCCCCTCGGCCTTGATCGCAGGGTTTTCTCCCTCGGCAAGTTGCATGAGTTCGGGATAGACGAGGTTGAACAATCTCGCCTCCTGGGCATTGGCGCCGACCATCAGCTCGCCACCGGAAAAGGCGCCCAGGCCCAAGGCGGCTTCCGGGTCGCTCTGGATGAGGGCCTGGTCGATCACCGGTCCGAAGGGGAATGCGGGGAAGGCTTTGGCGAGCAGCTGGGTTTGGGCATCCAAGAGCTGGGTGACCGAGAGCTTGGTGAGCGCCATAACGTCTGTGTTTTCCAGGCCGGCCGAGCCAGCCAGCTCTGCAGCATGGCCAGCCGCCTGCCTGGAGGACCGAGTCCCAACAGGGGCGGCCGACTGCAGGATTGCCCTGGCAAACAGGCCCTTTGCCGCCTTGGATCCGAACATCGAGGCGATGCTTATCGCTCCTGCGGACTCCCCGAAGGCACAGACGCTCCCCGGATCTCCCCCGAAGTGGCCGATGTTCTCAGATACCCAGCGCAGCACTGCGATCTGGTCGGACAGGCCGGCGTTTCCCGAACCGTCGTAGTCGCTTCCCCCGAAAGACGACAGATCCGTATAGCCCAGAGCCCCCAACCTGTAGTTGCACGTGACCACCACGACGTCTTGTTTTGCCGCCAACCTGGCCCCGTCGTAGAGGGCGACCGATCCCGAGCCGTTCAGGAAAAGGCCGCCGTGGAACCAGACCATGACCGATCGCGAGCCCTCGAGAGAGGGAGTCCAAATGTTCAGGTGGCAGCAATCCTCGCTCATCTGTTCACCCGCGATCCCCAAGAAGTGCTCCAGTGGCGTAATGGGCTGGGGGCAGATGGGACCGAATCGGGAGCCGTCCCGTATGCCGTGCCACGCCTCGGGAGGGGCCGCCGGGCGGAATCTGAGGTCCCCCAGGGGGGGACGGGCGTAGGGGATCCCCTTGAAGGCAAGTACCCCCAGTTCGTCTCGCACCCCAGATACCCTTCCCTGGGCGGTGCGTGCGACCTCCGGCATGGATCGAGGTTAGACACTGCAGCTTCGCTGCGGAGGTCGGATGAGCTCGGGCGCCGGCGGCATAGCATGCGGCGTGGCCTCCTTTGCCCTCCCGACCAACGCCGAAGGTGTCCTGCCGGGCCAGATGCTCGAAGCGGCGATAGTGGCAGGGGTGATCGGCACCCAGGGTGCCGATCGCATCCCCCGGGACAATCTCCAGCCCGCCAGCCTGGACCTTCGCCTGGGATCGGTCGCCTACAGGATGCGCTCGAGCTTCCTCCCCGATCGCCACACCGTCATTGAACGCATGGGGGAGCACCTGATCGACGAGCTGAGCCTCACGGGCAGGGGTGCGGTGCTGGAGACGAACCGGCCCTATCTCATCCCGCTCAAAGAGTGCCTCGACCTGCCGCCCACCGTCCGGGGCAAGGCGAATCCCAAGAGTTCCACGGGACGCCTGGACATCTTTACGAGGGTCATCACCGACAGGGGCCGCCGCTTCGACGAGGTTCGGGCGGGATATCGTGGCCCGCTGTATCTGGAGGTGGTCCCGCTCTCCTTCGCCGTCCGGGTCTCAGAAGGGCTCACCTTGAGCCAACTGAGGCTGGCGATTGGCAAAAGCGAGTTGAGCGACGAGGAGATCGCCAAGACTCATGCCAAAGAGCCATTACTGGTCGCCGACGGCCGCCCCCTACCGGCCCCCGAGTTGGAGCTGTCCAACGGCCTTTTCATGGGCCTTGGGCTTTCGGCCACCCCCGGTGCCCGTGCCGGCTACCGAGCCCGGGACAATGCCCCGTTGCTCGACCTCACCCGCCCGGGACCCCTGGACCCCTCGGAGTACTGGGAGGAAGTTCGGGTGGAACAGGGGGGGAGGATCATCCTCACCCCGCAGCGCTTCTATCTCCTCATGTCGAAGGAGTCGGTAATAGTGCCCCCCGGACTGGCTGCGGAGATGACCGCCTACGACCCCACCAGCGGTGAGCTCCGGACCCATTATGCAGGATTTTTTGATCCGGCATTCGGATACGAGCGTTCGGGGGAGACCAATGGCTCCCGAGCGGCTCTCGAGGTGCGCGCCCACGAGGTGCCCTTTTCCATAGAAGATGGCCAGAAGGTCTGCAAGCTCACCTTCGAACGGATGTTGGAGGAGCCGGAGCGCTTGTATGGGTCCGAGTCCAACTCCTCCTACCAGGGACAGCAGGAGGCCCTCGGGAAGCACTTTCTTTCCGGCGCCGCCCGCAATGCCGGCACAGGCATTGCTGGGTGACCCCAGCAGCCATGACAGACGCGGATTCGGGGGCGACCGCATCGGCCAACTAGCGTTGCAAACGTGAAAAGGGCCAATTTTGCATTTGCCGCTTTAGTCCCCATGGCCGCTCTCCTGGCCGGCTGTGGCCAAGCGGCGTCCCAAACAAAGACCACGACGTCCACCAAATCCACTGCGACAAGTGGCGGGGGTGTTACCGGGACGAAGAACTCGGCCTCGGCGCCTTCTACGGCCCAGTTCCCAGCGGTGGCTCACGCCGCGGACACAAAGGTCGCCCCGGTCATCGGCATTGGCCACCAACCTGCTCCGAGCACCCTCCAGATCCGCAACCTGGTGACTGGGACGGGCGCAACCGCTACGGCCTCCAGCACGGTGACGGTCAACTATACCGGCACGAGCTACACCTCGGGGAAAATCTTTGACTCCTCCTGGAGCCGCGGGACCCCGGCCACCTTTCCCCTGAACGGTGTCATCCCCGGATTCAAAGACGCCATCGTGGGCATGAAGGTGGGCGGGCGAAGGGAAGTAGTGATACCTCCCTCCCTCGGCTATGGGTCCCAGGGATCACCTCCGGCGATTGCACCCAATGAGACCCTGGTGTTTGTGATCGACCTTTTAAAGGTGCACTGAGCCGCTCTCATCCGAGCAGCGGAGGTTTGCCAAGCTAGTCTCGCCCCTCAAGGCGCACTCTTGGCAGCTGAACGGTGCGTTTGGCCGGAATGCAAGGAGCGAGGTTGTTCGAAGCAGTGCCTCCGCAGATGGATCTTCTCTCCACAGAGGCGGAGGTCTTGGAGTTTTGGGAGCAAAACGACGTCTTCCGGCGCTCCGTAGCCGGAAGGGAGGGCGGGGAGGACTTCGTCTTCTACGAAGGTCCCCCGACCGCCAATGGAAGGCCGGGCCTGCACCACGTGTGGGCACGCGCCTACAAGGACCTCGTTTGCCGATTCTGGACGATGCGAGGCCGCCGCGTGTTGCGCCGAGCCGGCTGGGACACCCACGGGCTGCCGGTAGAGGTGCAGGTCGAGCGGGAACTCGGCCTTGGGGGCAAGGGCGAGATAGAGCGCTATGGCGTTCAGCAGTTCGTCGATCGTTGTCGGGCGTCTGTATATGAGTTCGTGGAGGAATGGGAAGCCCTGACGCGGCGCATCGGCTACTGGGTGGATCTGGCCGGGGCCTATTGGACCTTGGATCCCGGCTATGTCGATTCGGTTTGGTGGCACCTTCGTCAACTCTGGGACAAGGGCCTGCTGTTCGAGGACTACAAGGTCGTCCCCTACTGCCCTCGGTGTGGCACCGCTCTGTCCAGCCACGAACTCGGCCAACCCGACGTCTATCGGGAGGTCTCGGACCTGGCGGCCTTTGTCCGCTTTCCCCTGGAGGGAGCCGCCCCCGGCGCTGCGACACACCTTGCGGTGTGGACGACCACCCCATGGACTCTGGTCTCCAACACGGCCGTGGCTGTTGGGAAAGACCTGGAGTATGTGGTGGTAGATGGCACCATCGTCGGGGCCGAGGCGGCCGAGGCGCTCTTCGGGCCCGATGCGGCGGCGGCCACGGCTCGAATGCGCGGCTCTGAACTCGTGGGCCTCCGCTACCGGCGCCCTTTCGACCTGTTGGAACCACCGGAGGGCAAAGACGGCTGGAGGGTGGTGGAGGCGGGCTTTGTGACCGAGGCAGAGGGAACCGGGCTCGTGCACATAGCTCCGGCATTCGGGGCCGACGACTGGGCGCTTGGGCGCAGGGAGAACCTCCCGACACTGAATCCCATCGGAGCCGACGGGCGCTTCGGTGCAGAGGCGGGGTGGCTGGCTGCCAAGGCGGCCAGGGAGGTGGACGCCGAGATCGTCGGATACCTGGAGTCCCAAGGGCTCCTGATCCGGGCGGAGCCCTATGTCCACTCCTACCCCCATTGCTGGCGATGCAGCACCCCACTTCTGTATTGGGGGAAGCCCTCTTGGTATGTGGCGACGGCAGGTCGCAAAGAGGATCTGCTGAGTGCAAACGAGACCATCACCTGGCGCCCGGAACACCTCAAGCATGGCCGTTTCGGGGAGTGGCTCGCCAACAACGTGGACTGGGCACTCTCCCGGGACCGTTTCTGGGGCACCCCCTTGCCCATCTGGCTCTGCGAGGAGGGCCACAGCGTCTGTGTGGAGTCGATGGCGGAGCTCTCCCGGCTGGTGGGCCGGGATTTGGGGGGCACCGATCCGCACCGGCCGGGGATCGATGCAATCCGCTTTGCCTGCCCGACCTGCGGCGGCGAGGCCAGCCGGGTGGAGGCGGTGATCGACGCGTGGTTCGACTCGGGATCGATGCCGGCGGCGCAGTGGGGCTACCCCTACTCCACCCATTCCGCTGAGAGCTTCCGTTTTCCAGCCGACTTCATCGCAGAGGCAATTGACCAGACCAGGGGCTGGTTCTACTCCCTTTTGGCAGTGAACGTCCTGGTGCACGGTGCCGCCCCTTATCGCACCGTGATGGGCCTTGGCCACATCGTGGACTCCGAGGGCCGCAAGATGTCCAAGAGCCTCGGCAACGTCATCGACCCCTGGTCGATACTCGATTCCCGGGGGGCAGACGCCTTGCGGTGGTGGATGTTCAGCCAGGGATCGCCCTGGACGTCGACCCGCACCAGCCTCGAGGCCATTGATCTTTCGACCTCGGAAACGCTGGTGACCCTGTGGAACACCTGGTCGTTTTTCTCCACCTATGCCTCTTTGAACGGATTCGACCCGAGCGACCCTCGCATCCCAGAGCTATCTTCCCGATCGGTGCTGGACCGCTGGCTGGGTTCCCGTGTCGCTGGGACAATCGAGGCCGTCAGCTCGGCCATGGAGGACTACCAACCCCTCCAGGCCGCCACGGCGATTGGGTCTTTGATCGACGACCTGTCCAACTGGTATGTGCGCCGCAGCCGGAGAAGGTTTTGGCGAACCGACCCCGATGCCGACGAGACCGATTCGCTGGCGGCGCATGCTCAGCTGCACGAGGCCCTTGTCACGGTTTCTTTGCTGTTGGCCCCCTTCTGCCCCTTTGTGGCCGAAAGGATGTGGCGGCAGTTGACCCTGGCAGCCGAGGGGGACTCGGTCCATCTGGCCGATTGGCCGGCACGAATCCCCCAGCGCTCAGATCCCGCCTTGGAATCCGAGATGGAACTTGCCCGCAAGTTGGTTTCCCTGGGGCGATCCGCCCGGTCCCAGGCCGGGGTCAAGGTTCGCCAACCCCTCCGCCGTGCCCTTGTGGTGCTTCCGCCGGATGCGCCAGGTTTGCTTTCGGAGGTGATCGCCGAGGAGTTGAACGTCGACGAGGTGGTGTCGACCGAGGCGATGGGGGACGTGCTCTCCTATGAACTCCTGCCCAACTTCCGCATCCTCGGGCCCCGCCTGGGCGAAGCGGTCAAGGAGGTCCGCGGGGCTTTGAACAGCCTTGACCAGGCGGTGGCGGCTGAGACCCTGGCCTCTGGCGGGTCGCTCAGCCTGGAGCTTTCGGCAGGGAAGGTCGAGGTGGCACCGGAGGAGATTGAGGTCAGGGTCAACCCCAAAGAGGGCTTTGCGGCATCGCGTGATGCCACCGTTGCAGTCGCACTCGAGCTGGAGGTCGATGCAGAACTTGCACTACGGGGCCGACTGCGGGACCTGGTTCGCCAACTGCAGGAATTGCGCCGCCAGAGCGGCTTTGCGGTCTCCGACCGGATCAGGTTGTGGATGCAAGGCGTGGAGGACCTGTCTGGCAGCTCCGACCTCATAGCCCGCGAGGTTCTTGCGGTCCAGGTGAGCTTCTCGGAAGGAAACGGTGAGAGCCATGTGGTCGAACTCGACGACCGTATGGCCCGGGTTTGGTTGGAAAAGGCCTAGCCCCAAAGGTCCCGGGCCAACAAGCGCTTGGGCCTTTGAGCTTTCATGCCGTGAGCCTGCCGGCGAGCGGAACCTGTGGGAGCAGCACCAGGCTGTCCCTGGTGGAATCCAGGTGCTCTTCCGCCCAGCGCTTGACCGTCTCTTCTTGGGAGAAGAGGATGACCTGGCGTTCCGCCGAGATTCGATGGAGCAGCGAGAGAATCCCTTTTGAGCGCTCCTCGTCGGCATGCACGGTCACGTCGTCGAGAATGACGGGGCAGGTGTCCCGACCCTTGCTCAGATACTCCACCAAAGCCAGCCGTAGCAGGAGATAGATCTGCTCCGCGGTGCCATAGGAGAGCTGCTCTGCCAGGCGATCGGAGCCATCTTCGAAAAGCACCGTTGCCTGGAGGGTGGCTGGGTCGACTATCACCTTCTGGTAGCGCCCCTTGGTCAAAGAGCCGATCCGCTCCGATGCCGACTCGGACAGCTCGGGTGCCAGCTGGCGGTTGAGGTCGGCCTCGGCCTGGCCCAGGAGGTCCCTGGTCGTATCGAGAGCCTCTTTCAGCGCCTCGATGCCCTTCAGTGACTCGGTTGCCGACGCCAGTCTTTCCTCTGCCTCGGCGACATCGGACAGATGGGCCATGTGTCCCTCCAAAGCCCCCTGAGCATGATCCCTCTCCACCCTCAGATCGGCGACGCGTGCATCCAGGTTTGCCAGTCGAGCCTCCATTTCCATAAGGCCCCCGGCTTCCCCCTCCCAACTCGGATCGTTGCCGATGTCAGAAGTGGCTTGTTTGGCATCGGCCGCGTCTGTCTCCAGGCGGTCGGCGATGTCGGCAAGCCCTTCCACGGTGGTATTGCGGACGAGCGTCTCGAGCCGTGCCCGGGCATCATCTCTCTGCCCCAGGGCTTTGGCTCTTTGTTGGTAGTCGCTGCGGAGTTGCTCCAGGGAGTCTGCGGCGTCGTTGGCGAGAGCGACTAGATCCCCCCCATCGGCCTGGATGCCTGCGAGGTCCAACACTGCCCTGGCCGCCTCCTCCACGCGAATCTGTTGCCGGCGGGTCGCCTCTTCGACCTTGCGGCGGTTCTCAAGCGCCCTGCGCAGGGGTTCGGCCTTGGCGGCCTCCATTGCGGTGGCCGCGTTGGCCTCACAGGATCTGAGGTAGCAAGAGAGGGCGTCCTCCACCGGGATCTCCTCGTTGGGTAGGGCTCCCCTTTTTGCCAGTGCTTCGCGCAACCCGGCTCGGGCGTGTGCAGCCCGATCCTCCAGCCTTTGTCGCTCGGCTTTCCAGTTGTCGTAATGCCTTTTGTGAGACTCCTGGTTGGTTGCCGCATCGGCCAGTCCCAAAAGGGCTTCGGCGCTGGCTTGGAGGCCGAGATCTGCACACCGCCTTGCGGCCTCCTCTCCCAGCCGCCATCGCTGGATGGCCGCCTCCAGGCGTGTCTCGGCCCTGGCAGCCGCATCCGATGCGCCAGAGGTGCCAGCCCGCAAAGCGGTCCATCCGGCGGTTGTCCACGAAGCGGCGGCCAGGACTGCCGCAATGATGCCCACGGTTGTCCTGGTCGCATCGAACATGACTGCTGCGAGGATGGATAGGCCCAGGGCGACAAGCACCGCTACTGCTGCAGTGGCCAAGCGGCGGCGGGAGGTGGCCAGGTGATTCCGGGCCTTGTCCACCTCGGCCTCCAGCTGGGTCACCTTGGAGGGATCTGCCTCAGCTAATAGGGTTGCGAGGTTCCGGAGTTCGGCGGGACTGACCGAGATTGGGGGATCGGGCCGAGGGGGTTCCTGTTGGGTCCACGTTTCCAGCCGCATGCGGGTCTCGCTCAGCTCCGAGGCAGCCGCCGTGACATCGACATCTGGCTCGGTGTCGCCGTCTGGGTGGGCTGCTAAGGCGGCAAGTTCCGCCTCGATCTCCTCGGCTGATTGGCCATCCAGGATCTCGGGTGCAGATGTGCTCTGGTTCCTCCAGGACCCGAGGACCTGTTCCACCCCTTGCAGCCGGCGAGAGAGTTCTGCGCCATCGTCGTCGGGAAGGGCCTCGATGGTGGCGGAAAGGATTCTTGCTTCCTCCGCCCGCTCCCTTGCCAACCTGGCCCGTTCCGCCATGACGGCTGCGCGCAGCACCGCCAGGTTGGCTTCCTCGGCCTCGCACCGGACCCGGGCCTCCCGGGCGGCTTGGAGCTGGGCGAGGTAAGTCTCGTTGTCGGCCTCTGCCGCAACGAGGTGGTCCCGGGCGGCCTTCTCTGCAGCCTTTGCCCTCGCCAAGGGCTTGTCGCTTCCGGCCCGGTCCGAGCCCACCGCCCGGTCCTTAAACTCCTTTATGAGCGAAATCGCCCCCGCAGCAGCCGGCCCCTTTTCTCCGGAACTGCGCTGCAGCAACTCCCGCAGACCTGAGCCGGGGTCTTTCACCGCAAGGATCTCGCCCTGGCGAACACAGGCAGTGGCAACAAAGGAGGTCCTGGTCATGCCCAACCACCTCGATGCGTCGGGCGCTCCGTCGTTTATGATCTCGTCGGTCAAATCCCTCGCCAGGTCCAGATCAAGCGCCTTGCAGCCGGCCTTGTCGGAAAAGTCCTGCCTCAGCTGGATGTTCCGGCCGTCGTCGAGCAGGATCTCGGCGGTGGTTGCCCAATCTCCTGGGAGCCACGGCCGGTGGGAGCGTTCGAACTCTTTTTGAGCCAAAGTCCGTCCCGCCCCTCTCCGCTGCCCGCAGATTGCCGCAAGGATCGCGGCGTGCCAGGAGGACTTGGCCGACTCGTTGCCGCCAGCAAAGATCGTCATGCCGTCGGAGAAATGAATGACCTGGTTCTGCAGTGGGCCAAATCCGATTGCCTTGACAGAACGAATCCGCATCAGGGGACCTCCAGGTCTCTATGCCCATCCAGGGCTCGCAAGCCGATGGTCAAGACCCTGCGCCGCTGGAGTTCATCCAGGTCGCCTCGGGCAAGTACCGCCCTCACGAAACTCCCCCGCACGCTCCTGTCGTCCTTGGCACTCTCCAGGTCGTAGCCGGGCCTGACGTTGTCGACCCTCAGGACAACTGCGAGGATCCCTTTCATATGGGAGCCCAGGGCCCGTATCTCGCTCGGCGCGAAATCCACCTCCGCTGCCAGTTCCCCCGAGACGTCGAGCCGCACGAGTCCTTCCAGGCCCCCGAGTGCCTCTTCGGCCCTTGAAAGGATCTCCCGAAAGTCCGATGCTCCGGTCAGGTCGACCTTGGCGTCGATGAAGGGAAGACCACCCACCTCCAAATGGCGCCGCTCTACCGATCCGTCGTCTGCCACATCGATGAGCACCGCTCCCCGCTGGCCGTCCTCACCGAAGCTCAGGGAGGATGGATTGCCCGGGTATGTATAGAACTCGGCGTAGCGGGGACGATGGAAGTGACCCACAAGGGCATGGTCCAGGCCGCAGCGAACCACGTCCGCCGAGCGGAACGGAGCGTGGGCTTCCTTGCCGTTCTCTTGGAAGGAGAAATCCCCCTGTTCCGAACCGTGGAAGAGGGCAAGATTCCGCCCGGCACGAGCGCCTTCGAAGCCCGAGAGAAAGCCTTGGGTGCCGGCCGGCTTTTGGTGGGCCGCACCCCAGAGTGTCAGTCCCTCCTCCAGGGTTACGGCCTCGAGGCGGGCTTCGGAGAACACGCTGACGTTGGGGCTGAAGCCGGCCCGGTTGTAGAGGCTGGCGGGACCGAGCCAGTCGTGGTTCCCCGGTGCCAAAAACACCTTTATGGGAGCGATGCGGCTAAAACATCGTTGCACGAATGCGACGGTGTCGGGGGTCAAGAACTTGTCTTCGTAGAGGTCGCCTCCGCAGGTGAGGGCATCCACCCCGTGTTCGACGGCGGCATCACAGATCCGCTCCAAGGTCTTTTTGAGCCCCTGGCGGAGGGTGCTGCCCACTTGGGGGCCCAAGGAGCGGAAAGGGGCGTCCATATGCAGGTCGGCAAAGTGCAGGATCCTCACCCGATCCCTCCCATCCGCTGGACATTGGGCACTAGGGGCAAATGTTGCATAGTGCTATCTTTCCAGGCGCCTGTGACGCGGTCGGTGCCGCGCCCTAGATCCAGTCGAGCACCTTGAAGAGCATGAAGAGGGCAGCCGAGGTGATCGCCATGATGGAGATTGCCGCCTCCAGGCCCACCTGCTTGGCGAAGCCTGGATAGGGAACGTTCATGCCGAAGAAGCCGGTGACGAAGGTGGGCACGGCGATGATGGCGGCCCACCCTGTCACTTTCTTGCTGATGGTGTTGAGGCGGTTCCCCTGGATGGTGATGTTGGTTTCCAACACCGTGGTCACCAGATCCCGCAGGCTCTCGGTCCATTCGGTTGCCCGCAGCACGTGGTCGTAGATGTCTTGGTAGTAGGGGGCCATGTCGGCATCCACCAGGCCCAAGTCTCGCCTCATCAGGGTATTGATAACTTCTCGCATCGGCAGGACCAGCCGCCTCAGGGTGACGAGGGACTTGCGGAGTGCAAAGCTGCGTTTTTGCACCTCCATGGTGGTATTGGCCGGCTGGAAGAGCAGATCCTCGAGGGATTCGATGGCCTCGTCCAGGTCCTCGACCGCCTCGAAGTGCCCATCGACGAGGTCGTCCAGGAGTGCATAAAGGAAGTAGGAGACCTTGGTCCGCTCTGCAGGTGCTGCGGAATCCCAGCGGGCCACTACCTGGCTGATGTCGAACCAGTCGTTTTTGCGCACCGTGACCAGGGCATTGGGGAGGAGAAAGGCCGAAACCTCACTCGAGTCCAGTTCGTCTGCCCCTGTAAAGCGGACCGCGTAGGCATTGAGGAACGCATGGGTGGGATAGGTATCGAGCTTCGGCCGCTCCCGGCGCTCCCCTGCGTCCTCCACTGCCAGTTCATGCATGCCGAGTTCCTCGCCGAGGGCTTCGAGGGATCCCTGGTCTGGATTGCGTAGGTCGACCCAGACGACGACGTCGGGCTCCGTCAGGTAGTCGGAGACCGCTGCCAGTGCAAAGCCCTCCTCTACCAGATCCCCGCTGCGGTAGAGGCGGGTGCGTATCCCGGTGTTGCCTGTTGAGGCCTCAGCCAACTCGGCCATCGTTCCCCGGCCTCCTTGTAGCGGTCAGATCTTGTGGTCACCGCCAAACCCTTGTGGCGGCGGGCCATGCCGTGGCTCAAACTAGCCAGTGGGTGCCCGACGCCCCGAGGTCGGCGCACCGGGCCACCAGAGCTAGCCTGTGGCGACAGGCGCACGCAATGGCGTCGCGGGCCGCTAGCTCATCGGGTAGAGCAGGGGACTTTTAATCCCAAGGTGCGGGGTTCGAGACCCCGGCGGCCCACCGCACGCACAAGGCTCGAACCCTTGCCAACGGAAATGTTGGTCGAGGTTCGGGCCTTGTGTGCGTCTGCGGCCCAGGTCAGGGCGTTGGCGTTGACCTGCGGATCGAGGAGCATCTCGAAAGGCCGGTTGTGCTCGACGCGCAGCTCGTTGTCCTCGTCACCGCCGGATCACGCCTCGCGTCGCAGCAGCGACCGGGGCGATGGCCGACCATATTCGCACCCGGCCCCAGGCCGACGCCCACTACGCCGCCCTGCTGACTGACTTCCTCCGCGCGCAGGGACACGCAGACCGCGGCGACGTGGAGGCCCTGCTCCGGCCAGCGCTCACCGAGCAGCAGAAGGCAACCAAGATCACGAACCTCCTGACGAAGCTGCGCCGCCACGGCGTCATCGTCAACCGGGGTACGCGCAGGAAGCCACGATGGGAGCTTTCTTACGCAGGCGACGAAGGATCGCAGTCCGCGCCCCCTCGCAAGAAGGATGACGACGCCAGCAGTACCGCTAGAGGTCCGGGATCAGCGTGAACATACGCACCCCCACCGCGCGCAACCTTCTAGCAGCGACGACGAACAGCGCCGATTGCAGAAAGAAAGACACTCGATGAATGGCCAAGGTGTACCTCCCCCTGTAGACCGGACACCTTGAACCAGTTCGGCTGGGAGAGGATGTAGGCATGCACAAAGGAGCGACGACTCGCCGGTACGCCGATGAGTTCAAGCGGGATGCGGTGGCGTTGTACAGGTCTTCGGGTTGACCAATAAAGGCGATTGCTCAGGAGTTGGGGATCTCTGATAGCTCGCTGGGGGCCTGGGTGCGGGAGTGGGAGAAGAGCGCTCCGTCTGCAGAGGTGGAGACCGCCACAGAAGAAGCCCGTCTCCGCAAGCGAATACGCGAGTTGGAAGAGGAGATCGAGATATCGAAGCGGTTTACGAAGTACTGGTGAAAGATTCTGGGAAGTGACAGCGACCAGTTCAGCAGAGGAGCACCTCAACTTCGGGGCCTTGACCAGGCGGGTGGCCAAGCTGGAAGCCGAGTTTGCCAGAGCACGCCTAACCGCCTGCTGACTGACCCCGAACCGCAGGCCGACCTCCATCAGACTCAACCCGCCGGCGTACAGCTCGACGGCTTCGGCGAGGTCGCACTCATCCAGACTGCGCCTACGCATCGGGATCGAACGGCGGACCAGATTCGCCGCCGCTGTGCGCCGGTGAACGCTGAACCGCTCGCCCAACTCCACCAGCGTCGCGCCCTCCCGGTAGAGAGCCACCAGCTCATCTACCTGTGCCGGGCTCAGAAAGGTTTGAGTCATCCCAACTGCACGCACCATGCGACCCAGCGAGTCCACTACGGACGGCTCCAGCGGCCTCCGGTCCTGTCGGTAGACCCCCGCGACCTGCGAGAAGCCACCTTCTCAAGGCCGGGCAAGGGTTCTCGAACTCTCTACGGAGGTCCACTTCAACGGCTCCAGGGCTTGTTGCCCCGTAAGCGGCGCAAAGGCCCAGTGCTCAATCCCGCCGGTCCTGCCACCCTCGATGCCCAAAAGCGGACCCGGCATAGGTGGCGGTTTGTGGCGGGTGGTCTCCAGCTGCCCTTACGTCGAGCCCATGGCTCGGGGCATGGACCCAGTCGGGAGCCGGCCAATGCGATCTCGTCGTGGTTGTCGTGGCATGACCACGGCAGGGCAGCGCCAGCGATCGGACCTTATGGCACAGATGGTACCCTTTATGCGAATTTCGTCACGAGTACGTCGTGTCCATACGGGAGAGCGGCGATGGAAAGACAACCGCCCCTCCGTGAGATCTGGGCGCCCTCTTTAGACCTGGTCCTCATGGCTGGCGACCCCAACCCCCGGGTGCGACTCGGGGTTGCTCTCTACTGCTTTTCTCCTCCCGAGTTGCTCGCGCAGCTGTCACAGGATCGTGAGTCGCTGGTGCGAGAGGCCGTGGCGGAGAATCCCTCCGCTCCTCCAGGGGTGCTGGTCGATCTGGCAAGATCCCATGACGGCCCATTGCGCTGGCGGGTGGCCTCCAACCCCAGCGCGCCCGGTGCGGCCCTGGCCCAGCTGGGAGGGGATTCGGACACGGCGGTGCGTTGGAAGGTTGCCACCAACCCAGCAACCCCGCCTGCGGTGCTGGCTTTGCTTGGGAGGGACTCGGTGGAGTCGGTGAGGGCGGCGGTGGCGAAAAACGAGACCACCCCTCCCGAAGTGCTGGACACCCTGGCCGCGTCGGGAGAGACTCCGGTGCGACTGCGGGTTGCCCGCAACACCCAGGCTCTTGCCGAAACCCTCGGCCGCCTTTCCGGCGATTCCGAGGTGGCGGTCCGTTGCGCAGTCGCATCAAATCCCGCGACACCGTGGAGGGTGCTGCGGGAACTGGCCGCCGATCCGGCCCAGGAGGTGCGCCAGGCAGTCTCGGAGCGCCGGGAAGGTTCTACGAGCACATGACGGCTTTTGTCAGGGCCTCTGGCTGTCGGCTCGGGCCAAAGCCGAGCGGATCTCCTTTGGGATGGAGGCGGTATTGCCGAATGCGGCAGGCTTGAGGAGCTCATAGCCGGCATTTTGCATGGCATGGCGGGCCGTGGGGGAGAGGAGATAGGAGACGAAGGCCGAAGCGGCGCCTGTCGGCTTGTGCCCGAGGATCGTCACGTCTACCACGAGCGGCACTCCGTGGACCGTCTTTGCCCCCGGGAGAGCCAGGGAGGCATGCGCGTAGAGCGCCTTGAGGGAAGGGTTCCCGAAGTTCATTCCGCCAGGGAGTGGCACATAGGGAAGGCCGAGTTGGATGGCCTGGCTGGCAAAGGCGCTGGCGGCGTCGAGTTGCCCCGCTTGGAGGCGTGCATCCAAAGCCGTCTCGCTGAATATTTGAGGCGAGTTGGCAACCCCGCCCAGGATCTTGGATGGGGTGTCCTTGGGCAGATGGAGCTGAGAGGTGGCGAGGCTGACCATCTCGGCAAAGGCCTGGCCCTGGGGGTCGGTGGCTGGATTGGTGCGCCCGAGTCGAAAGCCTGGGGCGGCCATGGTGGAGAACAGCTCCGATAGCGGGGCTTGTCCCCGGGCGACCCTTTGCAGCACGGGTGCGAACTTGCTGTGGGGGTTGTAGGCGACCACTACCGGACTCGATGCCAGCTGTATGTACCAGGTCGTAAAGCGGGGCTCCAGGGACTTGATCGGTGCGGCACCGATGCTTTCGAAGACGTTTGGGGTCAGTTCCTTTGCGGCGATCTCCTTGGAGAGGCCTATGGAGCCTCCGCCCCTGCCCTGGTAGGGAAAGCCGGTCCTTTTGGAAAACGCCGGGCCAATGGTCTTTTCGTTCAGCAGCTGCAGCGAACCCGCGTATGCGACATCTGCTCCGGGATGCGATGGGAGCGCCGTGCTACTTCCCCCGCAAGCTGCCAACAAAGCGGCCATCACCACAGCCGTCCCCCACGCGCTGGGACCCCTCCCCGCCCGGGTTCGCCTCATGCGACAAGCCTACACCCAACGCAAGCGCCACATGCTTATTGCAAGTGGCTCTATCAACCGAGCTCAGACCGACGGCAGGGGAATGCTTGCCCCAATGGAGACCAGTCCCCCGACTTTGGCGGCTGTGGAGGAGACGGGGCCGGCAGAAAGGACAGACCCTCTGCCCTGCAGGATGGTTATCTGCCTCCCGAGCCTCATGGCGAGGGGGAGGGCTGCGGATCCAGTGGCCTCGTCTTCGCAGACTCCGACCGCAGAGGCAAAGACGCGCACCCTTACGATTCCCTCCTCCCTGTCCATCCAAGCCCAGACGACCTCTGCTCCTTCGGCCTCCCCGGGGTGTTCGCCTTCCAGTTCGGCCACGCTCGTCACTTCACGGAAGGTCCAGGCCGGGCACCATTCCACTTCGGCGGTTATCGAACAGTGCGCACCGTCTGTTTCGAAGGGGACCGCCCCCGCAGGGGGTGCGAGAAAGGGCGGGTCGAATCCGAGGCGTTTGAGCAGCCAGGCCGTGCCCACCAGCGGGTGGCCGGCAAAGGGCAACTCAACGGCGGGGGTGAAGATGCGCAGGGTGGCACTTGCCGGGTCGTCGATGAAGACGGTCTCCGAAAAGCCGAGTTCCGTGGCGATGCGCTGGCAGCTGTCGTTGGGAAGCCCAGAAGTGCCGAGCAGTACTCCGAGGGGGTTGCCGTATTGGCCATTGGCGTCGGTGAAGACGTTCAGCACTGTTACGTCCTCGGGCCGTTCGTTCACGGGATGTCCTCCAATGTCATGAGCTATGTGTGTCTCTCTTGGTTTCATGTAGCCGAATTACCAAGTGGTCGCTCCAGGCTAGCCGAAGAACTATTGGAGGCTAATCGCTATGTAAATATGGCTGGCTATCTTGCTACTCAAGGAGGGAAGAAGTGAGAACAAGAGAATCTCACTTCGAAATCAAAATGACAGTTACTGCTTTCACCATACTTGCTTTTGCCATTGGCCTGGCAATCGCAGTCGGCATCCCTACGGTAGCTCTGTTCAGCCAGCAACGCGACGAAATACGCTCCAAACTGCAAAAACGAACTTCTTCCGGTGCTCGGCCAGGTGGTGGTGGCCGGGTTGCCCTGTGATGGAGTGGTCAGTAGATCACCTCCATGTGACTAGAGAAGGAAAAGGACTTGAATTTCTTTCCCAAGAATCCAAGGACACCCCCTCCAAACCAATAGAGGGCATTCCGTAGTCGAGATTCCGTGGGCGCATAATGAACATGTGGAGATGATTATGGAACAGTGGCCCCAAGGAAACGTTTTGGCAAGAGATTGGTGATGCGACCCAGCAACCTCGGCACTGCGGCCTCGGCTGTGTCCGCTGCGCCGTGGTCGTTCCTGGGCCAACTTTGTGAGACCAGGTTTCTCAGCCGAAACGCAAAGGAATGCCGATGGAGCCCACGGCGTATCTTCCACGCCCATTTGGGGTCCTGGCAGGCTGCAGCCTCGGGGTGTGAGTGTCACCGGCTCCTCTGAGCCGGCCCTAACCTCTTTTCGCCACCCACCGGAGATGCGATGATGCCCACCACCTCCTCGGTGCTGCACTGCGCTCACGGCCGGTGCCGCACGAACGGCGAGCCGTAAAGGCATCGTTTCCCACACCCAGGCCCGCCGTGGGGACTTGGTGGGCACTGGTTAAAAACTCCTGTAGTGACGCCGGCCAACCAGGGCTGGCTTTCCCCGGTGCCGTCAAAGACCGCCCGGGGGAAAGGACGGCAAAACTTGCGCCGAGGACTCCCAGGAGGCCGACCCACCCCGGCGATTATTGGTCGCGGCTGTTGGTCATCGACACCTCTGTAAGCCCGTAGGGACCAGGCCAGGTTTCCACGACGCTGGTCCCGTCGCTGAGCAAAGATGCTGGCGTCGTGCGGAGCGGAGCGGAACGGAACGACAGATCCAGACTCTGCAGCCACTCCAGGTCGGCCAGGACCGACCTTGCCATGTCGTGGATTAGCTGCTGGACCGACCGTGAGCTTCGGTCTGCGAACGAGGAGGTGAGCGCCTCGGTGACCAGATCGGCCACTGCCTGGTCCGTCGCTGGCAGCGACCGGAGAAGCCAGCGTGCGTCCAATCTTCCCGCCAGCGGCCGGTCACTCGCCTCTGACTGGGTCGTGAGCGGGTCCCGGTAGAACCCGGCGAAGGCACTTCCCGCGGTACTGAACAGGCCCAGGTCGCAGATGGATCCCCCTAAGAGCACGGGCCGACCGCTTCGGAGGTCAGCCCGTGCCGAACTGGCGGGCCCGCGGTCAGCCCACGATCGGGTCCCGATGGCTTTCCAGTTGGACACCTCCACCTCGACCACGGCCCGATCGAATGCCGGATTGGCCTGAAGCACCCGCTCGGCGGTGCCGGCCGCCACCTGTTCGATCGACGTTCCCTTCCAGGTTGCGCACTCGGCAAGAGCGTGCAACCGGAGGGTGTCGCTTGGGAGCACCGAAGAGTTGTCACCCTCGGTGAATGAAGCCATGAAGTCCCCCTCCACCGCAATGGAGAAGCGAGCGTCGAGGAGAGAACCGGGCCCGGATCTGCTCCAGGCCATCACCGAAAAAGCGTCCTTGCCGTAGCGGGCAGCCGTGACCTGGCCGGGGGGTGGCTCGATGCTGTTCACGCCGCAGAAACCTTTCGTTACAAGGCCGAAACAACCTGTCTTTACTCTTCTGTAGACAAAAAATAACCGAAGGAGAGGCATGTGACCATCGATCATCCGGCCCCGGCCTATGGCTCCCGTCCGTTTTCCAGGCGTTCCTTCCTCGGCCGCGGCCTGCAGGGAGTGGCGGCAGTCGGGATGGCCGGGGTGGGTGCCTCCCTGCTGGCTGCGTGCGGATCGTCTTCGACCAAGGCGTCGTCGACGGGATCGGGCGGTTCGACCGCCACTGGCGGGGCGTCTTTAACTTCGGTCGCCATCCAGTACTGCTACCTGCTCAATGTGCAGTTCGCGGGTAGCTTCTTCGCCAGCGTCAACGGCTACTACAAAGCCGACGGACTGTCGGTGCAGCTCATTCCGGGTGGGCCCAGCCTGGCCCCAGAGCCCGTCGTGGCATCGGGCAAGGCCCTAATCGGCGTCACCCACACCGCGGAGGCCGTGTCGGCGATCCTCAACGGAGCGCCTCTCAAGATCATCGGCGCAACCTTTCAGACCAACCCCACCTGTATTGCGTCGCGTGCCTCTGCGCCCCTGAAGGTGCCCACGGACATGTACGGCAAAAAGATCGGGATAAGCGACACAAACCAGCCCATCTGGCAGTCCTTCGTCAAGGCAAACGGTCTTGACGTGTCCAAGATCAACGTCGTCACCGTCGGCTTCGACGTGACCTCCCTGGCGTCGGGTGAGATCGATGGGCTCATGGCCTTTGCCCCTAACGAGCCGACCATCCTCAAGCTGAAGGGGGTCGACACCTACGCGATGCTCCTCAGCGACTTTCATTATCCCTTGATGGAGGACCTTTACATAGCAAGGGCCAGCGACGTGGCGGACCCAAACAAAGCCAAGCTTCTCGCTGCTGTCATGAAGGCTGAATCGCTTGGCTGGAGCGACGTCATCAAGGACCCGAACAAGGCGGCCGAACTGGCGGTAAACAAGTTCGGAAAGGGCCTCGGTCTCAGTCTGGCCCAGCAGAAACTGGATGCCGCCGCGCAGAATGCCTTCATCCACGACGCCGATACCGCAGCCCACGGACTGTTCTGGATGACCGAGCAGAAGATTGCCAGCACCATCGCCTCCCTGGCCCTGGGCGGGGTCAAGGCTCGGTCATCGATGTTCACCAACTCCGTGTTGGCAGAGGTTTACAAAGGTGGGAGCGTCCCGGCGTGAAGGTGGCAACCCCAAAGGTGTTGCCCGAGGGCCGTTCCCCGGTCGGAGCCGGTCTCTCCCTTTCCGGGGTAACCAAGACCTTTGGGCACCGCCATGAACGGGTGGAGGCCCTGCGGTCGTTGTCGCTAGAGACCGGGGAGGGGTCTTTTGTGGCACTCCTCGGGCCATCTGGTTGCGGCAAGTCCACCGTGCTTCGGATGATCGCCGGCCTCGAGAATCCGACCAGCGGGCGCATCTCCGTGCACGGCGATTCCCCCCTGGCCGTGAGAGGCCGGCACCAGATGGGCGTGGCCTTCCAGGACCCGGCCCTTCTCCCGTGGCGTAGCGTGGAGTCCAATATCCGGCTGCCCTTCGAGGTGGCCGGCAGACCGGCGGACGACGCGCTGGTGGACGGCTTGATCGATCTGGTCGGCCTTAGGGGTTTCGAAAAGGCCCGGCCGGGGCAACTTTCGGGTGGCATGCGCCAGCGGGTGGCCATCGCCCGGGCCCTGGTCCTCGAGCCGGTTCTGTTGCTCCTCGACGAGCCTTTCGGGGCCCTCGATGAGATGACGCGGCAACGGATGAACGTGGAGCTGCAGCGGATCTGGATGAAGCAGGCAACCACGACCCTGCTGGTCACCCACTCCATTTCAGAGGCCGTGTTCCTAGCCGACCGGGTGGTCGTGTTGAGTCCTCGCCCGGGCCGCATCGTCGAGGACTTTCATGTGCCTTTCGGGCGCCCGCGCGGCGTTGAGCTGCTCTCCTCATTGGACTTTCATCAGGCCTGCGACCATCTGAGCACGGTGCTGTTCAGTTCGATCGGGGGCCTGGGAGAGAACGGTCCCGGGTGATCCAGGCTCTGGGTGTATCGGCCCGGATTCCGGTGTCCAGGCAACTGCGCCGTCACGCCCGCTCGGTCGGGCTGGCAGCGGTGCTCCTAGTGGTCTGGGAGTTGCTGGCCGTGACCGTTTTTTCCGGGCGGTTCGTAGTGCCGACGCCGACCTCGGTGGCTGGCACCGCCTGGGCCAACCACTTCTTCTACACCGATCTGGTGGTCACCCTCAACATCTCGTGGAAGGGCTGGCTTATCGGTAACGGAGCGGCGCTGCTCCTGGCTGCCGTATCGCTCATCGTTCCGGCCACCGAGAGCGCGCTCATTACCTTGGGGGTCGCCACCTACTGCGTCCCGACCATCGCGGTTGGGCCGCTTCTCGTCGTTGTCTACGGGCCGACCGGGGCGAAGATTGCCATGTCGGCGCTCTCGGTATTGTTCGTCACCCTGGTTGCAGCCGTAACGGGGCTGCGGGCCGCGCCGAGGGCGACTTTGGAGATGGTGACGGTCATGGGCGGCGGCCGGTGGAAACAGCTAGTCAAGGTTCGGGCCCGCGCCAGTTTGCCCATGCTTGCGAGCGGCATGAGTATCTCTGCGCCCGCTGCCATTCTCGGCACGATGATCGGGGATTACCTGGGCGGTGCCAAGGGTTTGGGAGTGATAATGCTCCAGGCGCAGCAGCAGCTGGCCGTCAGCCGGACGTGGTCTATCGCCGCCGTGTCGACAGTGGTGTGCGGCCTGGCTTTTGCGGCCACCATGGCGATCGCCCGGCGGGTATCGGCCGGCGTGGAGCCGGCGCTCGACTCGGCCATCCACCCCACCCCGCTCCGGCGGGGCCTGGCCGGGGTGGCCATCGGCGCGGCCCGGGTGGTGGCCGTGGTGCTGTTCGGCCTGGTGATGTGGGAGATCCTCGTCCGCTCCAGTGGGCTGTCCTCCTATTTCGTGAAGTCCCCCTTGGACGTGTGGCAGTACTGCGTCAGTGGTCCCGGCTCCGCGACCCATCGAAGCGAGTTGATCCATGGCCTCATTCGGACCGCTTCGGACGCGGGGCTGGGATGGTTGGCCGGGACCGTTGCGGCGGTCCTGGCGGCGGGAATCCTGATTGTGGCCCCAACCCTGGCTGCGGCCGTCATGCCTTTTGTCATCGTGATGCGGTCGGTGCCACTTATCGCCATGACTCCGCTGATCGGACTCGTTTTCGGGCGGGGTTTACTCGGCGTTACCCTCATTGCCGCCATGGTCACCTTCGTCCCGTCGCTGGTGACCATCGTCGAGGGCCTGCGGTCCGCCCCAGCTGCGGCCACCGATCTCATCGAATGCCTAGGTGGAAGACGGCTCACCACACTGGTAAAGGTCCGGATGCCCTTTGCCATGCCGGCGCTGTTCGCCGCGGCCAAGATCTCCATGCCCGGCGCGATCCTCGGGTCCGTACTTGCAGAGTGGCTGATTACCGGGCATGGAATCGGCCATGCCATGGCTTACGACGTGATATCCAGTAATTTTTCAAACCTTTGGGCGTCCATCGCCGTCATCCTCGTGATGTCCTTGGTCCTCTACTTCTTCGTCGGTTCGATTGAGACTGGCATCCGGCGCCGGGTGCATGCAGCGTGACCGGGACCCCGACTTCGAACCGCCCTGCCGCCAAGCCCGTGCTGCTCCCGCCGACAGAACCTGTTGGCTGGCCGGCTTGGCGGCTGCGTGACGAGGCGGTCCGGGGGGCCTTGTCGGTCGAGGAGATCGTTACAGCTCACCAGGAACGCCTGGCTGACATCGATCCCTGGCTCAACGCAACCACCGCCGTGGCCGCTGAGTCAGCCATCGTCGAAGCACGCGCCCTCGACGGCCAGCTCCGTGCGAAAAGCCAGCCCGGCCCGCTGTTCGGGGTTCCCATCACGGTAAAAGATGTCATCGCTGTTGCTGGTTATCCGGTGACGCTCGGCTCGGCGCGCTTCGTCGGCAACGCGGCAGTTCGCGACGCGGCATCCGTTGCCATTCTGAGACGGGCCGGGGCCGTCGTGATCGCCAAGACCAACTGCCCGGAGTTCGCATTCGGGGTGACGACGGATAATGCCGCCTTCGGGGCGACGCGGAGCCCCTGGGGAAGCCACAGCCCCGGAGGGTCCTCCGGCGGGGAGGCGGCGCTGCTCAGCGCTGGCGCATCGGCTGTGGGCTTGGGAACCGACTACGGCGGTTCCGTCCGCTGGCCGGCACAGTGCTGCGGGGTGCTCGGGCTGCGCCCCGCCGTGGATTCTTTGGAAGGTGCCGGGCAGTTGCCGGGCCCGGGCGGCAACATGGACGGTCTATTCGGCCCGCCCGGAGCGGACCGGTCGGTGCAGAGTCGTCTGCAGGTACCAGGTCCCCTTGCGCGCACCGCTCGGGACTTGGCTATCGTGTGGTCGCTTCTGGCACGGCCTATAGGAATTCCCTCCTCCCCTGCCCCGGCCTTCGGTGCTCTGCAGCTGCCCGGCCCGGTCGGCTGGGTCTGGACGCTGGACTCCCAGGAGCCAGATCCACAGGTGACTGCGGCGCTGTTTTCGGTGGTGAAGCTGCTGGCCTCCCTCGGAGTGCCGACCGTAGAGATGCCCGGAGCGCTCGACGGACTTCACGATCTGTTCAACCGGCTGCGCTCCACCGACGCGCTGGTTGATCTCAAGGCGGCGATCGGAGACGGCGGGGAGATGATCGAGGAGCATTCGCACCGCCTGCTTTCGGCTGCACCGTCTTCGGGCGCCGACCCTGCCCCGCTGTGGGCAGAACTGGGCCTCCGGCGCCAGCAGATGGGGGCCCTGTTGGAGCGGACACCACTGCTGATTTGCCCGGTGGCCCCGGTCGATGCGTGCGACATGGACGGAACCGCAGTTGTGGGCGGAGAGACCGTCAGCGGATTCGATCTGATGACCTATTGCCGCGCGGTAAGCGCACTTGGTTTTCCCGCTCTCAGCGTGCCCTGTGGTCTGGACCATGCGGGGCTGCCGGTATCGGTTCAGATCGTCTGCGCTCCCGGCAGGGAATCCCTGCTCTTTTCACTGGCCGTCGCACTCGAGGAGCACGGCGGCGGCTACCAGAGCCCTCCATGGCTGTAACAAGTTCCATGGCTGTAACAAGTGTTGTCAAGGCCGGTAACCAAGCAGCCGGTGAGTCGAAACAAGAGGGGGATCAGTGACCTACTTGAAAGCCGACATGCATGTTGTAGCGATGCTCAATCCGGGGGATACCTCGGGTCTCACCGAGCTGTTTGCCAGCGGAGGGGTCGACCCTGACCGAGTAGTGGCCTTGATTGCCAAGTCCGAGGGGTCGGGCCTTCATAACGACTATGCGCGCGTATTCGCCGACCTGTCGCTGCGCCGGGCCCTGGCGGAGGCCCGGGGCGTAAGCATGGACCGGATCGGCGAGGAGGTGACCATCGCGGTATCGGGTGGGACGCCGGGGGTCCTCTCGCCTCACGTGACGGTCATCACCCAGGCCGAGGTCGATTCCCGCCCGGCTTGGCTCGAGGGGGCCGGACTGGTAGTCGGACGGTCCCATACCGATCCCATCTTGCCCGAGGACATTGGCCGCGGCGCCCAGGTCGACAAGGTTGCCGCCGCCGTGCGCCAGGCCATGAAGGGTGCTGGGGTGACTGATCCTGGCGAAGTGCACATGGTTCTGGTCAAGGGGCCAGCCCTGTCGGCCGCGGCCGTGGCCGACGCGACTTCCAGGGGTCAGACGGTGGTTACCCGGGATTTCGGCATAGGACCCATGGGCTCGATGTGCTGGTCCAACGACGGGTCAGCACTGGGCGTGGGGGTCGCGCTCGGTGAGATCGATCGGCGGGACATAACCGACGATAAAATTCGCTCCGACTGGAGCCTCTTCTCCGAGGTAGCCGCAACGTCGTCTGGGGGAGAGAAGAGAGTGGGAGAGGTACTTCTCCTTGCCAACAGCCCGGACTCGGCCAGCGAGCTGAGGGTCGGGCATGGAATCACGCTGGACCTGGCCGACACCGGAGGGATCAAGGAGGCCCTGCGCAGCGCCGGGTTGGAGTTCGCCTGCTGTCCCAGTGAGGAACAAAAAGCCAGGGTGGTGCAGGTCTTTGCCAAGTTTGTACTACCGGGGACCGACAACCTGAGAGGCCGACACATCACCGTCCTTGACGACCACGAATCCCATCACGTGGCCAAGGCGGTAGGGGGGGCGCTGGTGGTGGGGGTCACGGGTGAGCCGATGTCGTTCGTCTCGGGTGGGGAACGGAACTCGCACATGGGCCCCCCCGATGGCAACCCCGTCGCCGCGGTTGTGAGACGGGTGCAGCCGTGACGGCACGGGTCAGGGAGGACGAACTGGCGGTCCGGATCGAACAGCCCAGCCTCGTCGACCTGGCCGCCGACAAGATAAGGAAGCTGCTCCTCGCCGGAACCATCAAGCCGGGCGAACGGGTCCGGGAAGAGTGGCTCAGCTCGATCCTTGGGGTTAGCCGTCCGCCGGTCCGCGAGGCCATCCAGGTCCTATTGCAACAGGGCCTCCTCGTCCGTTCACCGCGACGGGGGGTGAGGGTGGTGGACCTAACCGAGGATGACATTTCTGACATCTACTCACTTCGGGCTGCCCTCGACCGCTTTGCAATCGAGCTGGGAGTGCCCATCAAGGATCGGTCTTCCCTGGATCCGCTCCGGCGAGCCATCGAGGACATGAAACGCTCCGTTGAGGCGGGTGATCACCCGGGCTACGTCGAGGCCAACCGGGGCTTCCATGTCGGTCTGATCGATCTCGGCGGCAATCGCCGGCTGACCATGACCTATGTGATGCTAATGAACCAGATGCAACTGCTTATGAGCGTCAACCTTTCGCGCGAATCCGAGGCCGACCGCCAGCTGGGGGTGCACCGCCACGAGGAGTTGCTGGCCGCCATCGAGAGCAACGACCCCCAACAGGCACTCATAGCTCTCGACGCCCACGGCGAGCAGCGCTTCCTGCGGGACCCCCTGCCCGCCGCCACCGACGACGCGTCCGGCACCGATCGAACGCGATGAGGGTCGAGTCCAGGAGGGCCGGGCGAGCTCTTCTCCAACTTCCGGGACCCACAAATGTGCCCGACGTGGTGCTTCAGAGCATATCTCGGCCGACGCTCGATCATCGAGGGGAGGAGTTTTCTGACCTCGCTCGCAGCGTCCTGGCCGGTCTGGCCCCCCTGTTCGGGACATCGCGTCCAGTCGCCCTCTACCCCGGTTCCGGCACCGGGGGCTGGGAGGCGGCACTGGTCAACACCTGCAGCCCGGGCGACCGGGTCTTGGTCTTCGACAACGGGTTCTTTGCCGCCAAGTGGGGGAGGCTGGCGGCCCAGCTGGGGCTGGAGGTGGCAGTGATCGAGGGCGTGTGGGGTTCACCCGTCGACCCGGCGCTCCTGGCGGCTCAGCTGACCCGCGATGCGGCAATTAGGGCGGTACTGGTCGTCCACAACGAGACCTCGACGGGAGTGACCAGCGACATAGCCGCCGTCAGGGCGGCCATCGATGACGTCGGTCACGATGCCCTGCTCCTGGTCGACGCCGTCTCGTCGCTGGGTGCGATGCCCGTTTACCACGACGCCTGGCGAGCCGACATAACCGTCACAGCTTCCCAAAAGGGCCTCATGTTGCCGCCGGGCCTTGTTGCGCTGGCGGTGTCGGGGAAGGCCCATCAGGCCCGCCAGACGGCCCAGATGCCGTGCAGCTACTGGGATTTCGAGCCCATGCTGGAGGCGGCGAGCACGGGGTCGTTCCCCTACACCCCCTCGTCCAATCTGATAGCCGGCTTGGCTACCGCTCTCGATTTGATCGAGTCCGAGGGCCTGGACCGGGTGTATGCCCGCCACCGGCGCTTGGCCGAGGCCGTTCGGGTGGCAGTTGCGGCGTGGGGCCTACCAACCGTATGCCGGGACCCGGGGTCATTCAGCTCATCGGTGACCGGAGTCGTGCTGCCCTCCGGCGTAGATGAAGTGGCCGTGCGGTCCGAGCTGCTGTCCCGATTCGGACTAACCCTTGGGGGAGGGCTGGGACGGCTGGCCGGGTCATGCCTTAGGATCGGCCACCTCGGCGATGTCGACGAGATGATGATCATCTCGACCCTGGCGGCCACCGAGACGGTGCTCGCCGAGATTGCCCAGACCCCTCGGGGCGGTGTGGAGGCAGCCATGGAGTTGCTTGGCAATGGCCGGCCATGAGGCGTTCTCTGCCACCCACATCGATATCGATCCCGGCCAGATCCAATCCAAACAGATGGGGGTGTCCCGAATCAGCGGCGTAGCCCAGCCATAGGCGGAGGCTGGCCCGGCCGGCTGTCACCGCGGCGAACATTGTGCGACTTGGATAGCCAAGCGAGCCCACGTCGTATCTTCCACGCCCATTTGGGGTCCTGGCAGGCTGTAGCCTCGGGGTGTGAGTGCTACTGACTCCTCCGACCCGGCCCTAACCTCTTCTCCTCGCCCACCGGCGGCCGCGACACGCGTGCTGATCATCGGTGCAGGCTTTGCAGGCCTTGCCGCCCTGGCGGGTTTTGATGGCACCGGGGTCAAGGTGACCCTGGTCGACCGGCATAACTACACCACCTTTCAGCCGCTGCTCTACCAGGTCGCCACGGCGGGCCTGGATGCGGGCGACGTTGCCTTTTCGGCCCGCCAACTGGTGCGGCACAGGCCGTGGGCGGAGTTCACCACCGGGGAGGTGGTGGGCATCGACTGGTCGAGAAAAGAAGCCTTGCTGTCAGATGGCAGGGCTCTCGCGTTTGACTTCCTGATCCTGGCGGCGGGTGCGGTTACCAACTACTTCGGGGTCTCCGGAGCCGAAGAGAACTCCCTTGCCATCTACACCCTGGAGGATGCCCTCGAGGTGAGGGCCAGGTTGTATAGCCAGCTGGAAGCGGCAGACTCAAATCCAACCGACGGGGCCCTGACCTTCGTTGTCGTCGGAGGTGGAGCAACCGGCGTCGAGATGGCCGGTGCCCTGGCCGAACTCCTGCACGCCTCTTTGGAGCGCGACTATCCCCATCTGCGGCCCTCCTTTGCCCGAGTACTCCTCGTCGAGCGGCAGGACGGCCTGCTCGGGGCCTTTGACGAGTCGCTCGGCCGGTATACGGTGAAGGAACTGAGCCGCAGGGGCGTCGAGGTGCGCCTCGGGGAGTCGGTGAAGGAGATCAGGCCCGGCGAGGTGCAGCTCGGCTCGGGCGAGGTGGTCAAGGCGTGTTTGATTGTGTGGGGTGCCGGGGTGGCTGCCTCCCCCCTCGGTGCCAAGATCGACGCAGAGCTGACCAGGGCGGGGCGGATCGTGGTGGCGGACGACCTTCGTTTTGGCGGCAGGCCGGATGCCTTTGCCGTTGGGGACATAGCTGCGGCTCCGATGGCTCCCGGTGGCGAGATTGCTCCCCAGCTTGCCCAGCCGGCGATCCAGGCGGGAGCACATGCCGCCAAACAGATTCTCCGGCTTATAGAGGGCAAGGAAACCGAGGCCTTCCACTACCGGGACAAGGGAACCATGGCAACGATCGGCCGGCATGCGGCCGTGGCCCAGCTCAACTGGGGGATCGATCTGCGTGGGGCGCCGGCCTGGATTGCCTGGCTGGCCCTTCACCTGGTGACCCTCCTCGGGATGAGGAATCGGCTGGCGGTGTTGGTCAACTGGGCCTGGCGTTATCTTTCGTGGTGGAGGGGGCCTCGTTTGATAGTCGGGGCGGAAACCGGGAGGAGCGCCGCCCCGACAAGAGCCCAGGAGTAGGTGACCGGCCTTGGCCGCTGCAGCTCGTTGCCGCTTTCAGCCGAGGCCCGGTTCCCTCGAGCCCGGCTAACCTGCGCTGCGGAGGGGTGGCAGAGAGGCCGATTGCGAAGCTCTTGAAAAGCTTTGGGCGAGAGCCCCGGGGGTTCGAATCCCTCCCCCTCCGCGCTATGGGCCAGCGCTGGAGTCCGCGGTAGCTGTCAGGACTCGGAGCGGTAGAGCGTTGCCGGGCTGCCGTCAGTTCTTTGTTTCGACCTGGGACTGCAAAGACTCCACCCATTCCGCAGCCTTGGCCCACGCCGCCTCTGCTTCTCGGCGCCGCTTGGGGCCGTCCTTCCCGGCTGCCGGATAGGAGCCGAGAAACTTGACCCCCTCGAGTTCGACGTGGAGATTGCGAAGGCAGTCCGCCACCATGGCGTCTTCGACGTGGCCGTCCAGGTCCAAAACGAAGCAGTACTGTCCGAGGCCCTGCTTTGTGGGCCGGGACTCCAGGCGGGTGAGGTTGATGGACCGGGCGGCGAACTGCTCCAGGATCGCCAAGAGGCTTCCCGGCCGGTCGAAGCGCTGGAAGCAGACCACGGTGGTCCGATCGTGGCCGGTGGGGGCGGGTATGCCTTCGACTGCCAGGGCAACGAATCGAGTTTGGTTGCCCAGATGGTCCTCGATGTTTGCCGAGAGGATCTCCAACCCGTAAAGAGGTCCTGCCATGGCCGGAGCGATCGCAGCTCTTCCCCGCCCCCCGGATGCAACGATCCGGGCCGCCTCGGCGGTCGAGTTGGTCGGGACCAAAACTGCACCCGGAAGCATCCGGGCCAAAAAGGCACGGCATTGGGCCGCCGCGACTGGGTAGGTGAGAACTTCGGTTATGTCCTCAAAGGCACTGCCCGCTGGTCCCATCAGCTGCAGGTGGACATCGAGCACGACTTCTCTCTGGATGAGCAGATCCTGGCCGAAGATGAGGTTGTCAAGGGTGGCGTTGACGCTGCCTTCGATGGAGTTCTCGATCGGGGCGAAGCCCCAGGTGCCCTTTTCGCCGGCCGCTGCCAGTACCTTTTCAAAGCTTGCCATCGGCAGGCGTTCCATGGTCGATAGTTCCGCATCGCCGGCCAAGGCTTCCTCGGTAAAGGTGCCGGCCGGCCCGAGATACGCGATGCGAGCTCGATGCGGGTCGGCTGCAGGCTTCATTACGGGCAGGATAGTTAGGCCATGGACGAAACCACTCTGCGCCGCTTGCTCTTTGAAGTTACAACGGGAGAGACGAGCGCTGATGACGCCGTTCGCAGGCTGAAGCGCCTCCCCTTTGCCGATCTCGGCATCGCCAAGGTTGACCACCACCGGGTACTGCGCCAGGGCCTGCCGGAGGCCGTCTATGGACCCGGGAAGTCTCCAGAGCATGCGGCCGCCGTGGTGGCGGAGTTGCTCTCCGAGCCCGCCGGGGGGCCGGTATTGCTTACCAGGGCCACCCCTGATCAGGTGGGGGCTGCCCTGGAGCTTTCACCGGGTGGCAAGGAATACGCCTCCGGTTCCCCACACTTACAGACCGTGGTTTGGCGCCCCGGCCATCCCAAAGACGGGCGAGTGGTGGTGATAACCGCAGGCACCGCCGATCTGCCTGTGGCAACCGAAGCCCTGGTGACCCTGGAGGCCTACGGATATTCCCCGGACCTGTATGCCGACTGTGGGGTCGCGGGTATTCATCGGCTCTTTTCCCACCAAGATGCCCTGATGGAGGCAGACGCGGTGATCGTGGTTGCAGGTATGGAGGGAGCGCTTGCCTCGGTCGTTGGGGGGCTGACCCCGGCGGCGGTGGTGGCGGTTCCGACCAGCGTCGGCTACGGCGCCGGACTCGAAGGAGTGACGGCCCTCCTTGGGATGTTGGCCTCCTGCGCCGCAGGCTTGAGCGTTGTGGGAATCGACAACGGCTTCGGAGCCGCCTGTGCTGTGGCCAGGGCGCTTCGGTGAACCAGGCCACTTCGCTGAACACCGCCCCCAGGGCCCGGATCGCTTGGTTCAACTGCTTTGCAGGCATCTCGGGGGATATGGCGCTGGGAGCCCTGCTGGATGCCGGCGCCTCCATCGATGCGGTCCGCGGTGCGCTCGAGGGTTTGTCGGTTCCGGGGTGGACCCTCGGGGCGGAGCAGACCATGCGGGGGGGATTGGCCGCCCTCCGAGCCGTGGTGGGCACCTCCGATCCCGGAATACCCCGCAATCACGCCTCCATCGCCGAACTTCTGGGCGCCTCTTCGCTGGAAGAAGGGGTTAAACGGCGTGCCCTTGCCGTCTTTGCCGCCCTGGCCGACGCCGAGGGGCGGCTCCACCGAGAGGATCCCTCCAAGGTCCACTTCCACGAGGTCGGTTCCCTCGATGCGATCGTGGACGTGGTGGGAGTATGTGCAGCCCTGGCGGATTTGGGAGTGGGTGATGTTGCATGCTCCTCGGTGGCCCTTGGCACCGGAACGGTGCGTTGCAGCCACGGCCTTCTCCCCAACCCCGCCCCCGCCGTGGTCGAGTTGCTGAGGGGCATGTCGACCCACGGCATCCCCACGCCATACGAACTCACGACTCCCACCGGAGCGGCGTTGCTGGCGGGGCTCTCAGCGTCCTGCGGCCCCCAGCCAGCCATGGTGGGGATCGCCGCGGGTTATGGAGCGGGCAGTCGAGACCTGGATGAAATGCCCAACGTGTGCCAAGTGGTGATCGGTGACGCAGTAGAGGAGGGCCCCTCGCTATCCGGCGGCCAGCCGGTGGTGCTGTTGGAGACGAACCTGGACGACGTGACCGGGGAAGTTTTGGCCGGAGCTGCCGCGGCGGCCCTGGCCGAGGGAGCCTTTGACGCCTGGATCAGTGATGCGGTCATGAAGAAGGGGCGCCCGGCCCATGTCCTGCATGTCCTATGCGATCCTGCTTTGGTCTCTGGACTGGTGGAGTTGATCCGGCATCAGACCGCCAGCCCCGGCGTGAGGGCCCAGACGCTTACCAGGTGGGCTGCACCGAGGAAGATCTCCTGGGTCGAGGTCGGTGGCCACAAGATCGGCATCAAGCACTCGCGCTATGGGGCAAAGCCCGAGCATGACGACGCAGCGGCAGCCGCTTTGGCACTTGGGGTTCCCCTGCGAGCGGTGCTGGATGCCGCCCGCAGGGAGTGGGATTTGAACGGTGGTAACGGAGGAGAGGACGCACAGGGCGTGACCGGTTAGTCCCGCTTTAGGGATAATTTACGGTTCATTTGGCACCGGCGCCTGCCGATGAAGGAGCTGTGCCGTTCGAAATCCGATGCCGAATACACCCCGTCGGCAACAGGGCCGGAGTTGTCTTGGCGGAGAGCCGGGGGACCTTGGCCCCGGCCGCCCATGCAGCCGGGGCTGTCAGGGCATCTCGGCATACGCCCGGCACCCCCACATGCTTTGTCCCATGCCCCATCAACTGGGGGGGAGACGGCCGGCGACTCGGAGACTTGGGAAACCAGCAGTCTTATGAAGGCCAGCCCTGCCGCATCGGAGCGGACCCATGGGAGGCCCCGGCTTCCCGGGATCGTGTCGGGGGGCCGTTCTCATGAGTGCCAAAGCATCCCCGGGAGAGGCGGCTGTGGGCTTGCTGGTGGAGTTCCCGAGGGGCCTTGTGGGTTTTTCCGCCGCCCGTCGCTTCGAGCTGGTTGAACTCGATGGCCTGGCGCCCTTTATGAAGCTGAGGAGCCTCGACGAGGCCGGGCTGGGCTTTGTGGTGGTCCCCCCGGGGCGGTATTTCCCCGATTACCTGGTGGAGCTGGACCAAGACACGGCGGCGCTCCTGGGCCTGGGGCGCCCCGAGGATGCTGCAACTTTGCTGATTGTCACGGTTCCCAGATCTGTGGGCCCGCCTGCGGTGAACCTATTGGGGCCCATCGTCCTCAACCCTTTTTCCGGCCGTGCGGCTCAGGTCGTCCAGCTCGGCGCGGAGTACGCGGTGAGCGTGCCCCTTGTCGGGAGTTGAGGGTCGGGATGGCCGACGGGCCCTGTCGCTGGCCGACCTCATCCCATTCCTTGCCGGATGAAAACCTCATCGACAAGGCGTTTCCTTCTCGTCCAATACCGAAACTTCCCCGGCTCGAAGCGGAGACTCCTTCAGGTGAGACACCCAACGGCCCCGGGCCTAGGCACCGTTCTCGCCGTCATCCTCCGCTTCTGGATCGGCGCCGGTCCGTGCAACGGGTCCGAGAACGGGGTCCAGCCGAGGAGGGATGTTCGCGGCCTGCCGGTTGGCCTCTTCGAGGGCCCGGAACACCTCTTCACGGTGAACCTGGATCTCCCGGGGAGCCTCTATCCCTAACCGCACTTGATCTCTTTGCACCTGCAGGACGCGGACAATGATGTTGCCGCCGATTACGACGCTTTGATTGGTGCGTCGAGTGAGTACCAGCATGATCCATCCTTGGGCAGTGGGCGGTCTCTGGGGCACCCCCACACTAGTTCGTTGGACCAGCAGCTGTAATGACTATCTTGTCTGCGGCTCAAATCTCTATGATTTGCCGCCCTCTGGGTGCCACGAGAGCTCCCCGGCCAGGCTTGGCCACGGGGCAGAGCCAACTTGGCTCAACTTGATGCCCGAAGCATCGAAACATACATCTGTAGCTAAGGTTCTGTCCTGGTGATTGCGGTTTCCTCGTTCTCGGGCGGCTTTGATCTAGCAGATGCCGTGATAGCGATCCTCGTGCTCGTCGCGGTGTTGAGGGGCGTCAAGGAGA
>JAKAOS010000082.1 GCA_021823165.1 Actinomycetes bacterium
GAACCCTGGGGGCCGTTCCCGGGGCCTGAAGCCTTCTTTGGCACCCGGCGGCCCGGATTGACACTAAGCTCGTCTCGACCGTGAAGCGGGTCCCGTGAGGCCCGTACGGAAGGAGGCCGGTGGCCGAAGGCGAGCGCAGCGTGGCGCGCCTTGGTAGGGGTGACTTCGTCCCCAAGACCCAGGTGCTTACGGCGGCAGATGTGAGTCGGGCATTGACCCGGATCGCACACGAGATCGTCGAGCGGAACCATGGTTTTGACGACGGGCTCGTGGTGGTGGGCCTCCAGACCGGCGGCGTCCCCTTTGCGCAGAGAATTTCTGGCATCCTCGCTGAGATCGGTGGGCAGCCCATCGCTTTTGGCAGCCTCGATGTCGCCCTCTACCGTGACGATCACAGCCTCAGGCCGGTGGTCCCCGAAGCCCCCACGGCCATTCCCGTGGACGTCTCGGGCAGCACCGTTGTCCTGGTGGACGACGTCCTCTACACGGGCAGGACGGTGCGTGCCGCCCTGGGGGCACTTGCGGATTTGGGTCGGCCCAGGGCGGTGCAGCTGGCTACGATGATCGACAGGGGCCATCGGGAGTTGCCGATACGGCCCGACTATGTGGGCAAGAACCTCCCCACCTCCAAAGAGGAGATCGTGCTTGCATCCCTCGACGGCGTCTGGCTGGGAGAGGCGGCCCCGGAGTGAGCCAGCACGGAGAGTTCCCTCGGCACCTGTTGTCCGTTGCGGACCTGGGGAGGGAAGGCATAGAGGAGATTCTCAGGCTGGCGGAGTCCTTCGAAGAGGTGAGTTCCCGGGACATACCGAGGGTTCCGGCACTGCGCGGCCGCAGTGTCGCTCTCATGTTTTTCGAGGACTCGACCCGGACCCGGCTGTCTTTTGACACCGCGGCCAAACGCCTGTCGGCAGAGACCCTTGTCTTCACTGCGGCATCCAGTTCGCTCAGCAAGGGGGAGAGCCTGCGGGACACGGTGCAGACGGTTTCTGCCATGGGGGTGGATGCCATGGTGGTGCGCCATCGCTGTGCGGGCGTGCCGGCCCAGGTGTCCAGGTGGACCGACGCTGCGGTGCTGAACGCGGGTGACGGCTGGCACGAGCACCCCACCCAGGCCCTGTTGGACTGCTTTACTTTGGCCCGGCACCGTGGGAACGGAACGGACCTGTCGGGCATGCGGATTGCGATAGTGGGCGACATAGTCCACTCCAGGGTGGCTCGGTCCGACATCGTGGCCTTTGTGTCCCTGGGCGCAAAGGTGATCCTGGTGGCTCCGCCCACCCTGCTTCCCTCCGACATGGAGGGTTGGCCAGTAGAGACGGTCGGTGACCTCGACGAGGTGCTTGGCACCCTGGATGCCGTCTACCTCCTGCGCCTCCAGCGAGAACGCATGGCGGCAAACCTGGTGCCGAGCCTCAGGGAGTATGCCCACCGCTTCGGCATGGATGCATCCAGGATGGCCCGGCTTCCAGCACATGGCCTGGTGATGCACCCCGGGCCGATGAACAGGGGAGTGGAGATCTCCTCGGAGGTGGCCGACGATCCGCGATGCGTCGCCACCGAACAGGTCTCAAACGGCATTGCCGTGCGCATGGCGGTGCTGTTCATGCTGCTGGGGACCCCCGCAGCCAAAGAGGCCCTGAGGGCCGGATCGCCGAGGCGACCGGGCTCGCTTTTGCCGGACCAGGAGTCGCTCCATTCCTCGGTGCCCGGCGCAAAGAGGTCCGCCGGTGTCTGATCTCTCCCACCCCCAGGATTTGGTCATAAAGGGAGCCACGGTCCTTACCAAAACGGGCTTGGTCCGGGCCGACGTGGTGACATGCAACGGGGTGGTGGTCGCCCTCGGGCCGGATCTGGATGCCGGGTTGGGTGCCAGGGTCCTGGACGGCTCGGGTTGCCACGTGATTCCCGCCCTGGTCGATTTGCATACTCACCTGAGGGAGCCCGGTGGCGAGGATGCCGAGACGGTCATGAGCGGTTCCAGGGCCGCCGCGGTCGGGGGATTCGGCGCAGTGGTTGCCATGCCGAATACCAACCCTCCCATCGACTCTGCGAGCATGGTCCGAGACGTGATGGCCCTTGGCAAAGATGCCCTGGTCGACGTGGCGGTGGCCGGGACCATCACGGTGGGCCGCAAGGGGGAGCGCCTTTCCCCCTTTGGGGAGATGGCAGAGGCCGGGGTGCGGATATGCACCGATGATGGCTCCGGAGTCCAGGATGCCGCACTCATGCGCAGGGCCTTGGAGTATGCATCCTCTGTCGGGATCACCCTCGCCCAGCACTGCGAGGATGCCTCCCTTGCCGCTTGCGGAGTGATGCACGAGGGCGGTTGGTCCTCCCGGCTGGGGCTTGCCGGGATCCCGGCCGAGGCGGAGGAGACCATGGCGGCGAGGGACATAGCCCTGGCCAGCCGCGCCGGGGCGCGGCTTCACCTCATGCATCTTTCCACCGCCGGCTCCATGGCTCTCCTGGCCATGGCCAAGCAGCGGGGCGCCCCGGTGAGCGCCGAGGTGACGCCACACCACCTCTCTCTGACCGACGCCGAGCTATCCAGCTTCGATCCCCGGTTCAAGGTGAACCCCCCACTGCGCAGCGAAAAGGATCGCCAGGCACTCCTGATGGCCGTGGCAGACGGAGTCGTCGATGCCATAGCAACCGACCATGCGCCTCATCCGGCACACACCAAACAGGCTCCCCTGGACGAGGCTTCCTTCGGGATGACCGGCCTGGAGACGGCGTTTTCGGTGGTCTGGGGCCAGCTGGGTCACCTGGGCATTGAAGCGGTATGGCGCCTCATGTCGCAGCGTCCGGCACGGATTGCCGGCCTGGTGGGACACGGGGGCCCCATTGCAGAGGGATCGGCTGCGAACCTTGTCGTGGTGGACCTGGAAGCTAGTTGGACAGCGGATCCCTCCAGGGGGGTCACCAAGTCGACCAACAGCCCCTTTGCGGGGCGAAGCATGAAAGGGAAGGTGAAACACACGGTGCACGCTGGCGAGGCGGTAGTGGTGGACGGAGAGCCGTCCAGGTGAGTGCCACCGCAGTCCAGGGGCGCGCAGGGATGCTGGTCGGCGCCGACGGCACCCGCTTTTGTGGCACCTGGTATGGCACGGACCGGATAGCCACGGGGGAACTGGTTTTCAACACCGTCATGAGCGGCTACCAAGAGGTGATAACCGATCCCTCCTACGCAGGCCAGGTGGTGGCATTCACCTACCCCCATCTCGGCAACTACGGGATCAGCGCCCCCGACTCCGAAAGCCGCCGCCCCTGGGTCGAGGCGGTTGTTTGCAGGGAGGTGACCCAAAAGCCGAGCAGCTGGAGGGCGCGCCAGGGCATTTTGGACTACCTGGCCTCTTACGGCATCGGGTTGCTCGCCGGCGTCGATACCCGCCGGCTCACCCGATACGTGCGCAGCCACGGTTCGCTGCCCATAGCACTGGGTCCCTCCGAGGCGGGGGAGGCGGCCCTGGCGGCTGCGGCATCCTCGGCCAAGGGGACCGATGGCATGGACCTGGTCGAAAGGGTGAGCACCACGGCTCCCTATGTGCTCCGGGGAGGGCATCGCCTGGTTGCCGTCTACGACTTCGGGGTGAAGGCGTCGATCCTGGAGCAGTTGAGGAGCTATGCCACCGTGGAGGTGTACCCTGCCCGCACCCCGCCCGAAGAGATATTGGCACGGCGCCCCGACGGGGTGCTGTTATCCAACGGCCCGGGGGACCCAAGGGCACTGACATGGGCAGTCGACGCCATCTCGGCCCTGGTGGGCGAGGTTCCCATTCTTGGGATATGCCTCGGCCACCAACTGCTGGGGGCCGCCATGGGAGGATCCCTCTACAAGCTGGCATTCGGCCATCACGGCGGGAACCATCCCGTAGTCGACCTCGCAGATGGCATCTCTGGCCCCCCGGTTCAGGTGACCAGCCAGAACCACAATTATGCAATCTCAGAGGACGGACTCGATGCCGGGCTGATAAGCCACCGCAACCTCAACGACGGGGTGATCGAGGGCCTCTCCTATCCAAGTGAGAGGGCGTTTTCGGTTCAATACCACCCCGAAGCCGGACCGGGTCCCCATGACGGCCGGAGGGTGTTCGGGCGCTTTGCGCAACTGATGGACGCCGCCCGGTGAGGCGGTTTGGGAAGGCTTTGAGGGAGATTCGCTGATGGGCGCTCGGAGAGACATCGAGACGATCATGGTGATTGGGTCCGGTCCGATCGTCATCGGCCAGGCGTGTGAGTTTGACTACTCCGGGACCCAGGCCTGCCGGGTGCTTGCCCAGGAGGGCTACCGCGTCGTGCTGGCCAACTCCAATCCCGCAACGATCATGACCGACCCGGCCTTTGCCGACCGGACCTACATAGAGCCGCTTTCGGCCCCGGTGCTGGAGGCGATCTGCGAGCGGGAACGTCCCGATGCACTCCTGGCGACCCTCGGCGGCCAGACCGCTTTGAACCTGGCGATGGAACTGGCCAACTCCGGTGTCCTGGATGAAATGGGCATCGAGATGATCGGAGCCTCCCCCGATGCGATCCGCACGGCCGAGGACCGGGAGCGCTTCAAAGAGGCGATGCGGGAGATCGGGCTGGACGTCCCCCCCTCCGGCCGGGCAAAGAGCCTCGACCAGGCCTGGGCGCTGGCCGCCGAGATCGGCTTTCCCCTCATGATCCGCCCCTCTTTCATCCTGGGCGGGGCGGGGACCGGCATAGCCCTGGGGGAGGCGGACTTTTCCAAAATGGCCCCAATCGCCCTGGCTGCCAGCCCGATTGGGGAGATACTCGTGGAACGCTCGATTGCGGGCTGGAAGGAGTATGAACTGGAGGTGATGCGCGACCGCGCCGACAACGCGGTCGTCGTCTGCTCGATCGAGAACTTCGACGCAATGGGGGTCCACACCGGGGACTCCATCACCGTCGCTCCCGCCCAAACCCTCTCCGATATCGAGTACCAGGAGATGCGGGACGAGGCCTTTGCATGCATTCGTCGCATAGGGGTCGAGACCGGAGGGTCCAACATCCAGTTTGCGGTGAATCCGACTGACGGCCACCGCGTGGTTATCGAGATGAACCCGAGGGTCTCGCGCTCGTCCGCGCTGGCGTCCAAGGCTACGGGGTTCCCCATTGCCAAGATCGCCGCCCGCCTGGCCGTGGGCTACACCCTGGACGAGATCCCCAACGACATAACCAAACGCACCCCCGCCAGCTTCGAGCCGACCATCGACTACGTGGTTACCAAGGTCCCACGGTGGGCCTTTGAGAAGTTCCCCTCCAGCCCCGGGGTGCTCGGCACCAAGATGCAGTCGGTGGGCGAGGTCATGGCCATAGGAAGGACCTTCCCAGAGTCATTGCAAAAGGCCATGCGCTCTTTGGAGAACGGACAGATTGGCCTGGGCGCCGGGCCCAGGGAGGCGGCATTGACCGAGCTGAGCGATGCTGAACTCGAAAAAGCCGTGGCCCGGCCCACCTCCGAGCGCCCCTTTCATATGGCCGAGGCTCTCCGGCGTGGCTTTGGTGCCGAGGCCGTATCGGAACTTTCGGGGGTGGACCCGTGGTTTGTCGACAACCTCGAGGCCATTGTGGCCGAACGCCGCCGGATCGAGGGACTGGCAAAAAGCCTTGGGGACATAGACCGACTGGACGGCGCCGAGTGGCGGCGGATCAAGCAGATGGGATTTTCCGACGCCCAGGTGGCCTATCTGTTTGGGACCTCGGCCGCTGCGGCCCGGGACTCGAGGGAAAAGGCCGGGGTGATGCCCACCTTCAAGACCGTCGACACCTGCGCTGCGGAGTTCGACGCAGAGACCCCCTACCACTACTCGACCTGGGAGGAGGAGGACGAGGTGGCGCCCTCCACTCGCCCCCGCGTCGTCATCCTGGGATCGGGTCCCAACCGTATCGGCCAGGGCATCGAGTTCGACTACTGCTGCGTGCATGCGAGCTTTGCCCTGCGGGAGGCCGGTTTCGAGACGGTGATGGTCAACTGCAACCCCGAGACGGTCTCCACCGACTACGACACCTCCGACCGTCTCTACTTCGAGCCGCTGTTCCCCGAGGACGTGGCTGGCGTGCTGGATTCCGAGGCCAAGGCGGGCCCGATTGCGGGTGTGATTGTCTCACTCGGCGGCCAGACCCCGCTCAAACTGGCCTCTGGGCTGGACCCGGCATTGGTGCTGGGGACCAAGCCGGCCTCGATAGACCTCGCCGAGGACCGCTACCGCTGGTCGGAGTTGTGTACTCGCCTCGGCATCCCCCAACCCCTGGGCGCAACCGTCCGCAGCGTCGCCGAGGCGGAAGAGGCGGCCTCCAAGATCGGTTACCCGGTGCTGGTGAGGCCCAGCTACGTCCTGGGCGGCCGCGCAATGGAGATCGTCTATGACTCCGACGGCCTGCGCCAGGCGATGGAGGCCATGGGAGCGCAGGACTCCCTTGCGGGGGAGGGTGGCTTGGCCGCCGAGCGGCCGGTGCTGGTGGACCGGTTCTTGGAGGACGCGGTCGAAGTGGATGTGGACGCGCTCAGGGATTCTTCGGGAGAGATCCTGATAGGCGGCGTCATGGAACACGTGGAGGAGGCCGGGGTCCACTCGGGAGACTCCGCCTGTGTGCTTCCTCCCCCCACGCTGTCACCAGGCATCGTCGAAACCATCGTCTCCTATACCCGCTCCATCGCCGATGCCCTGGAAGTGGTGGGTCTGCTGAATGTGCAGTATGCGGTCAAAGACGGAGTCGTCTATGTGATCGAGGCAAACCCCAGGGCCAGCCGGACGGTCCCCTTTGTCGCCAAGGCCACGGGCGTCCCGCTTGCCAAGATGGCGGCACGCCTCTCGGTGGGCCACAGCCTGGCAATGCTGGCCTCCGAGGGCGTCTATGACCCCTCCTCCACCTGGGACCAGGGCGGCATCGAGACCGTGAGCGTCAAAGAGGCCGTGCTGCCCTTCTCCCGCTTTCCTGGCTCCGATGCCCTGCTGGGCCCCGAGATGCGTTCCACCGGGGAGGTCATGGGGATCGACGACAGCTTCGAGTTGGCCTTCGCCAAGAGCCAGATGGCTGCGGGCACTCCGCTGCCCGACTCTGGATCTGTACTCATCTCCCTGGCCGACAGGGACAAAGAAGCCGGGGTGGAGGTGGCGTCGCTTCTTGCCCAGTTGGGCTTTGATCTCGTTGCCACCTCTGGCACCGCCGAGCGCCTTGTCAAAGCGGGGCTGGAGGTGGCAGCCGTGGTGGCAAAGGTGGGCGACGAGAGCACCGAGGGGAACCTGGACGCCGCCGCAGTCATAGCCTCCGGCCAGGTCGACATGGTCATAAACACTCCCCGCGGCCGTGGTCCGCGGGCCGATGGCGCCCACATACGAACCGCTGCGGCCCAGACCCAGATCCCGTGTTTGACCACCCTCCCCGCTGCGCGGGCGGCAGCGGCGGGCATAGCGGCCTGGCGCGGCCATGCACTGTCGGTCAGGAGCCTGCAAGAGGTGCATGCGGGCCGGGGTGGCCGTGCGCGCCCCTAAGGCCCACTCCGCCACATCTGCGGTCTCCACTGCAACCACGGTCGGATCGGTTCGCCTTGCGAATCCCGTTTGCACCGCCTCGGGCACGGCGGGGCGCTCTTTGGAGCTCGATCCCTACATGGATCTGGCATCCCTTGGAGCCTTTGTCACCAAATCACTTTCCGCCGTCCCCTGGCCGGGAAATCCCGCCCCACGCCTGGTTCCTTCGGGTGAGGGGATGCTCAACAGTGTCGGTCTCCAGGGCCCAGGGGTGCAGGCGTGGCTGGAGCGGGATTTGCCGGGCCTGTGCGAGAGGGGAATCACCACGGTGGTGAGCATCTGGGGGAGGACGGTGGAGGAGTTTGCCATGGCCGCCACGATGCTTGGCGATGCCCCGTCTTCGGTGGTGGCGGTGGAGGCCAACGTGAGCTGTCCCAACCTGGAGGACCGCAGGAAGATGTTCGCCCATTCCCCCTCCGCCACGGCGGAGGTGGTCGAGGCGTGCCTCGGGGCCAAGCGGCCGGTGTGGGCCAAGCTTTCTCCCAACGTCTCCGACATCGCCGAGATCGCCGCCGCGGCCCGCGGAGCCGGGGCGGAGGCGGTGGTGTTGGTAAATACCCTGCTGGCGATGGCGATAGATGTGACTCGCCGCCGGCCGCACCTCGGCGGGGTTGGCGGGGGGCTATCTGGCCGTCCATTGCATGCGGTGGCCGTGCGTGCGGTGTGGGACGTCTGGGAGTCGGCCCCCGGGGAGCCGATCATCGGCGTGGGTGGGGTTTGGGACGCGAATAGCGCACTCGAGCTGATCCTGGCCGGAGCCTCGGCGATCCAGGTCGGGACGGCGAGTTTCTTGGACCCCGCAGCGGCGGTAAAGGTGCTGGAAGCCATGGTGAGCTTCTGCGAGGGAGAGGGAGTCGGCTCGGTGGCGGAACTGGTGGGGGAGGCCCATAGGTGAGCACTGCTTCAGCAGCCACGGCACGCGAGAGAATGGCCCTCGCCCTGGATGTCTCGGACCTTGACTCGGCCCTATCGCTGGCGACCGGCCTCGGGGAGTATTTCGGGATCGCAAAGGTCGGCCTGGAGCTCTTTGTGTCCGAGGGCCCCCGCTGTGTCTCGATGCTTAGCGAGGCGGGATTCTCGGTCTTTTTGGACCTCAAGCTCCATGACATCCCAAACACCGTCGCCCGGGCCGCCGCTGCTGCGGCGGCGAGCGGCGCCACCTGGGTGACCATTCACGCAGCCGGTGGACCCGACATGATCAAAGCCGGCGTGGAGGGCTTTGGTGAGCCCGATCTTCCAGGTGGACAACTCCCGCTTCGGGCCGGGGTGCTGGGCGTCACGGTGCTCACGAGCAGTCCCACCAAGGACGCGGACCAGGTGACCCAAAGGGCCCGAATGGCCCATGGGGGCGGCTGTGCGGGGGTCGTGTGCGCTGGGAGCGAGGTCGAGGCGCTGCGCAAAGAGATGCCCGACCTGGCCTGTGTGGTGCCCGGCATCAGGATGCCCGGGGATGGTCCAGGTGACCAGGCCAGGATCACCACGCCCAAAGCAGCGCTCTTGGCCGGAGCGGCGATGCTGGTCATAGGCAGGGCCGTGACCGCCGCGGACTCGCCCGCCGAGGCCGCCGCAGGGATCCAAATGGACGTCCTTGCGGCTCTTGGGGCTCAGATTCCCCCCAAATAGGCGCACAAGGGATAATAATTGAAAGATATCCACCTCTCGATGGGATAAGGTGCGAACCATGCCGTTGCCTCCCACATTGACGCCCGATCAGCGCAAGGCCGCTTTGGAAAAGGCTGCACAGGCGCGCCGAGAGAGGGCTCAGATCAAAGAACAGTTGAAGTCCGGCTCCATCGCGCTGCCGGATCTGTTGAGCCGGGCAGGATCTGATGAGCTGGTCGGCAAGATGAAGGTCGTCTCCGTCTTGGAGTCGCTACCCGGACTGGGCAAAGTAAAGGCCCGTCGCCTCATGGAGCAGATCGGGATCAGTGAGACCCGTCGGCTGCAGGGCCTGGGAACCAATCAGCGAGAAGCGCTTATCAAGGGTACTTCCCGCTCCTGATTTTCGTAGTCTCTGGTCCAGGCGGCGTCGGCAAGGGCACCTTGGTCAGGCGGCTGGTCGAAAGGGACCAGCGGCTCTGGCTGTCGCGGTCCTGGACCACCCGGGAGCCAAGGCCAGGCGAAAGCTCCAAGGACTACACCTTTGTCGACAGGGAAACCTTCGAGGACCGCATCCGGGCCGGTGGTTTTTTGGAGTGGGCCTCATTTCTCGGTCACTACTACGGGACGCCGCTCCCAGAGGTGCCCGAGGGATCCGATGTCGTCCTCGAGATCGACGTCCAGGGTGCGGCTCAGGTGCGCAAGGCCTTCCCCGAGGCGGTCGTGATCCTGGTCGTTGCCCCCACCAAGGCCGACCAGGAGGCCCGCCTACGGGCGCGGGGTGACGGGGAGGACCATGTCCGGTCCAGGGTGGAACTGGCCGAACTGGAAGAGGCCGATGGCCGCCGGCTG
>JAKAOS010000083.1 GCA_021823165.1 Actinomycetes bacterium
CGGTGTCGAAAACCTCAGACAACTCGCCGAAGATTGAGGGCCCATCCACCTCCGTCACAACCTGGACTCCACGGCTCGACGCCGGGGCCAGAGCTTGACTGCCTCGCCCGAGTGCTCGGACACCTCCACTTCGCAGCGGACCGTCCTTGCGAGATCGCCTCGCAACAACAGCACCGCCGCAATGAGGTCATGAAGGGGGGCGCCGGTGGTGCCCTCCGGCGCCACCACTGCTCGGCATAGCTCCCAAGCGCCCTGCCGCAAAAGGAGACCAGTTCGTCCTCGCCTTGCGCCATGCGCCGGACCGACTCCAAAGAGGCCCGCAGCGGCCGGGTCACATCGAGGGGAACCAAGATCGGCTCCCAGCAGCTGTCCATCACCGCTGCGGCACTCGCAGGATCTGCAGCAAAGTTGGCTTCGGCGCCAGGAGAGGCGAAACTGCCGCCCATCACCACCAGCCTTGCTGGCACCGGAGACAGCCCCATTTGGGAGAGCACCAAAGCGAGATTGGTGAGCGGCCCGGTGCCCAGCAGTGCCGGGGGCTCACCGCCTGGGCAAAGCTCGGGCCAGCTTTCCCACCAGGGACGGCCTTTACCAAGCCTGCCCGCGTGGCCCAAGGCCACCCAGGCCGTCGCCGCCGGGTGGCCCCGATAATCGACGAGCACCGTTAGACGCCCCTACGGCCGGAGAGGGCACGACTCCTCCGGCCAACGAGAGCAGCCTGGCGGCATTCACAGCCCCCTACGCAGCGGTCGTGTTGCCCTCCACGGTCGTTAGGGCCACGAGATCCGCCGAGGAGGACCTGCAGAGACAACAAATCGCCGCTGCATCGTCTATCCCGGGATCGCAATCCATTACGACCCGAAGCGGTCCCCCAGGTTCAGCTGCCATTGAAGCGGTTCATCGCGGCCGCAACACCTTGGGAGATTGCAACCTCGACGGCGTCCGCTGCCGTCTCGATCGCCGCGGCTTGGGCCTCGGCCTCCTCCCCCCTCGGAGCCTTCAACACATATGCCGCTCCCTGCATCCGCCCGGGTGGACGGCCGATGCCTATGCGGATCCTCACAAAGGCCAGCGAGTGCAGATGCGCCTGGAGCGACCGCAGGCCGTTGTGACCCGCAATGCCTCCTCCCAGCTTCACCCGCACCACCCCCAGAGGGAGGTCCAGCTCATCGTGAAGGACGAATACCCCCGAGGGATCGGGGACCCCGGCGCGGCGCATGAGGGAGCTCATGACTACGCCGGAGTCGTTCATGTAGGTCTGAGGAAAGGCAAGGGTGACGCGGCGCTTGGCCATCCTCACCTCGGCGGCCAGGCACCGCATCCCCTTTATGGGACGCAGCTTCTCCCCGTTGCGTTGGGCGAGAACCTCGACGGCATTGGCCCCGGCGTTGTGGCGGGTGCGTTCGTATTCGGCCCCGGGATTGCCCAGGCCCACGACCAGCACCGGCGATTCATCCAGATCCCCAGGGCCGTTCGGACCCTTGGGCATCACTCAGCCCTGATCTGCGGCTTCCGCCTCGCCAGAGGCTTCCCCGGCGGCCGCCCCGGACTCCGGCTCTGCTTCGACCTCCAGGCGGCCGGCATGGGCCACGGCCACAACCAGATCGGCAGCCACCGATGTCTCCACTCCCTGTGGCAGGGTCAGGTCACCCAGGTGAAGGGACTGGCCGAGGGACATTGCCGAGACGTCGACTTCGATTGCAGGAGGTATGGAATCCGCCGGAGCCAGGATCGAAAGGTTCGTGAGCACGTGTTCGACAAGGCCACCCTGGCGCTCCACGTCCTGGGCGTGGCCCACCAGGACCACGGGCACCTCCACATTGAGCTTCTCGTGCCGGCTCACGGCAAGGAAATCCACGTGGGACACCGTGCCCCGGACCGGGTGGCGCTGGATGGCGTGGGCAATGGCAAGCTGCTGGGTCCCCTCCACGTCCAGCATCAGCAAGGCCTTGGTGCCGGCCTCTCCACTGAGTGCTACACGCAGCTCCTTGCCGTCCACGCTCAAAGAGACGGGTTCCATGCCATGTCCATACAGCACGCCGGGGATCCGGCCCTGAGACCGCAGTCTTCGGGAGGCTGGGCTCCCCTGTTCCCGGCCCTTCTCGGCGGCGAGGGTCGTATCAGTCATGAGTCGTCGCATCCTCCGGGCGAACGCCGCCCGAGTCGGCGGCACAGAGAACGCATTCTACTACCACACCAACCGGGGCCCGACCGAAGATCAGGCTTGGTTCTCGCCGTCGAAGATCTCCGATACCGAACTGTCCTCGAAAACGGCGTCGATCGCCTTTGCCAACAATGGGGCGATGGAGAGGACCTCCACCTTCTCAATGCGGCGTTCCTCGGTGAGTGGAAGGGTGTTGGTAACGATGATGCGCGAGATGTTCGAGGCCTTCAGCCGGTCCGGAGCGGGGCCAGAAAACAATCCGTGAGTGGCCATCGCCCAAACCTCGGAGGCACCCCTCTCTGTCAGCAGGTCGGCAGCGGCCACGATGGTCCCAGCGGTGTCGATCATGTCGTCCACCAGAACGCAGCGCCTGCCCTTCACGTCCCCCTCTACGCCCAGCGCCTCCACCGAGTTCATCTTGTCTGCCGGGCGGCGCTTGTGAACGAACGCCAGCGATGTGCCCCCCAGCCGCAGGCTCACCCGTTCGGCCACCCTGGTACGCCCGGCATCGGGGGCAACTATTACCAAATCGGGGGAACTGTAGGGACGGAGATAGTCGATGAGAACCGGCAGCGCCGTCAGGTGGTCGACCGGGCCATCGAAGAATCCCTGGATCTGGCCGGAGTGGAGATCGACCCCGACGATGCGGTCGGCTCCCGCCGCAGCAAGCATGTCGGCGACCAGCTTGGCCGTTATCGGCTCCCGGCCGCTGGCCTTGCGGTCCTGGCGGGAGTAGCCGTAGTAGGGGCAGACGGCGGTGATCCGCTTTGCCGAGGCCCGCTTGGCGGCATCGATCATGATGAGCTGTTCCAAGATCGAGTCATTGACCGGCCCGGCATGGGTCTGGAGGATGAAGACATCCCTGCCCCGCACCGAGGCGGCGAAGCGGCAATGGATCTCGCCATCGGCGAACTCCCGCAGGCCCGCGTCCGCCAGTTCCACCCCCAGCTCCCGAGCTACTTCGGCGGCGAGTTCGGGATGCGACCTGCCCGAATACAACTCGAGCCGCTTGGTGGTAACCAGTTCCATCCGATCCGCCTTGTTCGTTCCAGGACAAAAGAGACGCCCGCCTCCCGCCGGCATCCCACCCTACCCAACGGTTGGGGGCCCGCCCTCAGCCCCCCCGGCCGCCCGGCTCACCCAGGCGGCCCGCTTCGTAGCCGAGGGTTTCGAAGGGCCCCACCGCACCGCCCGGTGGCACCGACGCCCCGGGCTCCAACACCGCGTATGGACCAACCTTTGCCCCCGCTCCCACAAAGGCTGCAGTGGCCTGCGAGCGGATCACGACCGCGTCCTCCCCGACCGTGGTGTCCTCAAGGGTGACCTCGGGGCCGATCTCTGCGCCGCTCGACACCTTGGTGCTTCCCAGCAGAGAAACACCTGGGGCCAATGCCACGTCCTCCTCCAGGCTCACGTCCGCGTCGATGTAGGTGGTGGCAGGGTCGGCCATTGTGACCCCCCGGCGCATCCACCGCTCGTTGATCCGGCGCCGGAGCAGGGTCTCGGCCGCCGCCAGTTGGCTACGGTCATTTACGCCCATGGCCTCGGCCGGATCCGAGAGGGGATGTGCTGCCACCTTGTAGCCGGCTGCAGCGAGCACCTCCAGGACATCGGTCAGGTAGTACTCCCCCTGAGCGTTGTCGGGAACGAGCCTGCGCAGTGCCGGAGCCAACACCGAACGGCGGAAGCAGTAGACCGACGTGTTCACCTCCCGCAGGGCCCGTTGCTGAGGAGTTGCGTCAGCCTCCTCGACGACTTTGGAGACAGAGCCGTCTTTGGAACGGATAACCCTCCCATACCCAAGCGGGTTGTCCATCTCTGCCACCAGCACGGTGGCCGCCACGTCCTCCCGGCGGTGCGCCTCCAGGAGCCCCGCGATCGTAGAAGGCCTCAGCAACGGCGTGTCACCCGGGAGCACGACCAGGTCGCCCTCGTCTGATTCCAGGCCGGTCAGTCCGACCGCTACCGCATCTCCGGTTCCCCGGCGGGACCGCTGCTCCACGAAGTGGGGTCTTGCCGGGCCGTTCCAGAACTCCGAAACCTCTTTGACCACTGGATTGTCGGCGGCCCCCACGACCACTGCAATCTCCTCGACAGTCAGCGCACGCAGCGAGTCGAGCACATAAAGCAGCATCGCACGACCACAGATCCGGTGAAGTGGCTTGGCCAGCGAGGAACGCATCCTGGTTCCCTCGCCCGCTGCAAGGATCATTGCGGAGAGGGTCCGGTCCATGCCCATAATCATGCCTCGCCTCGGGGGCGATGTAACAACCCAGGCAGATTTTCTTGCACAGCTATCGCCCACCACGGCCGCAACAACCCACCCCACAAAGCTGCTGGGGGCCAAATATCCCCTCCGGGCCGGCACGGCCCTCCAACGCTGCCACCAAGAGATCCACCAGTCCCCTGACAAACACCGAACGGCTGCCCACCGTTGGTGCCCTCACCATTGCGATGCCCGCATCGGCAGCTGCGGCGGCGGCCTCTATGTCCAGGTCGTACAGCACCTCCATGTGGTCCGATACAAATCCGATCGGCACGACGACTACGGCCCGGGGAGCGCCATCATCGCCGCGCCGGGAGGCCACGGTCGCTATGTAGTCGGAGATGTCGGGCTCCAGCCATTGCTGGCTTGGTGGGCCGCTCCGGCTCTGGAACACCAACGACCAGGGAATCTTCCGCCCCCTGGACACCCGGGCAGTCACCTCGGCCGCCGCTTGTCGGAGCTGGCTTTGATATTCACTTGCCTCGGCCATGAACAGCGGGATGGAGTGCGCGCTGAAAACGAGTTCGCAATTCGCCCCAAGCCCCTCCGGCATGCCAGCAAGCGTTTCTGAGACTCCCTCGGCAACGGCGGCAACAAAGGCCTCCTGGTCCCAAAAAGGGGGAATCTTGTCCACCAAAGGTGCGCCCCTTACGGCCGCCACCGCCGCCTCGATGTCGCCCCAATACTGCCGGCATCCCGAGTAGGAGCTGAAGGCGGAGGTCGCAATGGCAACGGCACGGCGCACCCCGGCCTCAGACATCTGGGAAAGGGTGTCTCCAAGCAGCGGGTCCCAGTTGCGGTTGCCCCAGTAGAGGGGGACGGAGACGCCGCGGGCCGCCAGTTCCGCCTGCAGCGCGCCCAACAACTCCCGCACCTGGTCATTGATCGGGCTGATGCCCCCGAAGTGGCGGTAATGGGCAGCCACCTCCTCCAGCTTCTCCGGGCTGGCCCTGCCCATTGTCACCCGCTCCAAAAATGGCATCAGGTCTTCGGGGCGCTCCGGACCGCCGAAGGACACCACCAACACCGCGTCGTATGGGCCTCGGGCGGGCGGCAGGGGAATGGGTAAGTCGCTCACCGGCAACGACGGTAGCGACGGGGCACCCTCGGCGCCACCTCGCTCGGGGGCGAGGACTCGAACCTCGATTCGCAGATTCAAAGTCTGCTGTCCTGCCACTTGGACGACCCCCGAAGGATCCGACACTGCACGCTAGCGCCTCGCTCCAGCTACGCTCAGCGCCGCCATGGGGTCTCTCATCAAGAAGCGCCGTAAGCGCATGCGTAAGAAGAAGCACAAGAAGATGCTCAAAGCCACTCGTTGGCAAAGAAGAGCGGGCAAGTAGCCGTTCCTGGCGGGTAGTTGGGTTCGTCGCGGCCGTTGGTCGTTGCAGCCGTTGGTCGTCTTGGCGGGTAGTTGGGTTCGTCGCGGCCAATCTCGGCCGGCGCTTGGTCGGTTCAAAAGCCGCCCGGCAATGGCGGAAGCGTTCTCACAAGCTGGATGGGGGCCGTTTGGTCCCCGATTCGCACCACCCCGATTGTCTCGGCCTCGGCGGTGGTGTCCTCGGGGCCTCCCTTGACTTCCACAAACCACGTTGAGCCGCTGCCCGCCAGGAGCGGAGAGCCGCCCACCGCCTCGGCGAGGGCATCTTTCCAGAGCGCCAGGGCGGGCTCCAGCGACAGCGCCGCCGGCTCCAGGTCGTTGCCCGAAGCGCTGGTGGGCCCACCCAACTCGTCCCAGCGTGCATAGGCAGCGGCCGTCGATACACCGACAGGCGGAGTCACAAGCGCGTATTGGCGAGGCACAAAGTCAAGCGGGACGATCCTCTCGCCGACCCCGCCCACCAGGGCCCTTCCCCCCGATATGCAAAACGGCACATCGGATCCGAGCCTTGCGGCCAAAAGGCGAAGCTGTTTGCTGTCCTGCCCCCTGGATGCCGCCCAACGCAGCACTGCAGCCGCGTCCGAGGATCCCCCGCCCAGCCCCGCCCCGGGGAGGATCCGCTTGTGCAGGCGCACATGTGCTCTTTCCCCACACCCGCGCAGTGCCTTTGAGACAAGATTCGCCTCGCCCAGAGGAATGTCCTGCAAAAGTTCCGGGGCGAAGTCGCTGGAGTGGAGTTCCATCCCGTCCCCCTCGCTGAAGACCAACGTGTCGGCAAGGGACACCGAGACCATCTCGGCCTCGATCTCGTGCAATCCGCCTGGTCGCCTGCCGAGGACCCTGAGAGACACCGTCAGCTTCGCCGGAGCCTGAACAATCTCGGCGGTCCCACTTCCGGTCTGGCTCATTCCGCTCCCCCAAATCCCGCCAGGCGGCACCACTGCTCCAGATTCAGTTCCTCTGCCCTCTGCCCGGGGCTGATCCCACATGCCTCCATGGCGCCGGGGGGAACCACGTTTGAAAGCGAGTGCCGCAGAGTCTTCCGGCGCTGGCCGAATCCCGCTCGCACCAGCTCCACCAGGCGGGGATACCGAGCGCCGGGGAATGGCTCGGCCTCTGCGGCACATCCCAGGACCTCGTGGCGTTCCAGGCGCAGCAACGCCGAGGACACCCTCGGGCGTGGAATAAAAACCTGGGGGGGGACCTTTGTGACCACCTTGGCTTTTGCGAAGTAGGAGACCCTCACCGAAACGGCCCCATAGGCGGAGTCACCAACCGAGGCCGCCATCCTCTCGGCCACCTCGGCTTGGAGCATCACCAACATCCTGTGGGCTGCGGGCACCTCTTCCAGCAGGCGCAGGACCAAAGGCGTGGCGATGTTGTAGGGGAGGTTCGCCACCACCGACCATGGGACACCGCCCAGGCGGTCATCGGCCTGGGCGACGATGCCCCCCAGATCGGCCACGAGGGCATCTGCCTCTATCACCTGGACGCCGAGCGGCTCGACACGGGCCCGGAGTAGCGGGATGAGGCCCCTGTCCACCTCCAGTGCCACGACATGGCTCCCCGTGCGGGCCAGAGCTGCGGTGAGCCCGCCCAGGCCCGCACCGATCTCCAACACCGCCGAGCCGGCCCGGAGTGCCGAGAGACGGGCAATGCGGTCAGCCAGCGCGGGATCTGCCAGGAAGTTCTGCCCTCGGGCGCGTGAGGGCCGCAGACCCGCCGATTCCAGACGAGCCCGGAGCGCCGAGGGCGAGTCGTGGTATTCGGAGGCGGCTCCGCCGGAATCTGGCACCCTCCCGACCGTAAGGGCCATTCGGGCAGATGCGGTCCCAACCGACCCTGCGCTACTGGAAATAGGTTTAGCTATAGGCGCATGACGGAATAAATGTGAGTGCTAGATTGTCAACTACATTGAGTAGCTGGACAGTCCGAGGCTGGACTGGAAAGGAGCCGGACATGCTTTTGAGGTTCGATCCGTTGAGGGAGTTGGACAGGCTGAGCGACAACGTCGGCACGAGGACATGGGCGGGCATCGCTCCCCTTGACGCCTACAGAAAAGGCGACGAGTTCCACGTCTTTGTAGACCTTCCCGGCGTAACGCCCCAGGGAATCGACCTGACTGTCGAGCGCAACGTGCTGACGGTGCGCGCGGAGCGGCGCTGGGCGGGAGAGGAAGGAATCGAGGTGCTGGTTTCGGAACGGCCGCAAGGGGAGATCACCCGGCGCCTGTTCCTCGGTGAGAGCTTGGACACCGACGGCATCTCGGCGAACTACGAGGACGGCGTGCTGCATCTTGTTGTCCCCGTCAGAGAACGCGCCAAGGCCCGCAAGGTCGTGGTCGGCGCTTCCCGCCAGGGAGTTATCGAGACAAAAGAGGCCGAGGTACCGAACAACGGAGCGGTCCCGGTCGGGGCCTGACAACCCAGGTGGGCCTATGGGCCAGGGTGTCTCGGATCCTGGCCCAGGCCAGCAGCCCTGGTGGGCTTATCTGGCCCTGGCATTTTTTGACCGGCCGGGTTGATCAGGGGAGCTGGCCCAGGCCAAAGGCCTTCTCGGTGTTGTCGGCTATCTGTGCCGCCAGTACATCGCGGTCAATGCCCATCTCGGTGGCAACTGCGGCCACAACGAGCCCAACGTGGGCGGGCTCGTTGGGCTTACCGCGGTGTGGCACGGGAGTTAGAAAGGGAGAGTCGGTTTCAGCCAGGACCCGGTCCGGGGGACAGATCCGTACTGCCTCCCGGACCATATGGGCATTTGCAAAGGTGACGATGCCGCTGAAGGAAACCCACATGCCCATTTCAAGGCACTTTTGGGCCTCCTCTGGCCCTCCGGTGAAGCAGTGGAGCACGACCCGGTCGGGAAGATCCGCCGCGGCCAGGATGGAAAATGTGTCCTCCCAGGCGTCACGGGTATGGATCACCAGAGTCTTGGAGTAAAGCCGGGCCAACTCGATCTGCTCTTCGAAGGCTTTCCGCTGATCATCTCTGGGTGAGTGCTCATAGAAGTAGTCCAAGCCGCACTCCCCCACCGCCACTATCTCGGGAGTAGTGCCATGTGCGGCAAGCAGAGCGGCCAAGCCAACCACGCCCTGGTCCCCTGTGCTCGAAGCATGGTGAGGGTGTAGGCCCACCGACGCCGCAACCACCGGGCCGGCACCGTCACGCCCCGCCAGGCCCAAAGCCGCCACCGATGAGGCAACGTCGGTCCCGATTGTCACTACGCCGGCGACACCCGCCTGCGCCGCTTTGGAAAGGGCGGCGGCCGGGTCGTCCAGATCCTGGAGGTGGCAGTGGCTGTCCCACAGGGGTGCGGCGCCGGCCGTCACTTCGCACGCCTGGGGAACAGGGGTGGACCCTTGGTTACACCCAGGCCGCCCGGATACAGCCCCCAGGAAAGGCCCGCCATTGCCTCGCCGGGGGCGAGGCCATCGCCCAGGCCGATGCGCGACCATATCTCGGCCGCCGCCGTGGGCATGGCGGGCGAGGCCAACAGGGCCGCCAGCCGCAGCACTTCGAGCGCGTCCCCGAGCACCGCGTCGGTGGCTGGGCCGGGCTCGGCCTTCCATGGCTCGGTCGCTTCCAGCTCCGCGTTCGCCTCCTTGATGAGGCGCCAGGTCGCCTCCAATGCCTCGTGAGGAGCAGAGGCATTCCATGCGGAAACCGCCTCTCCGACGATGGGCTGGCAGGCCTTTGCCAACCGTGAAGCCTCGGTGGGAGCGGGGCCGATCCCGCCGCACTTGGTAGAGACCACGCTGGCAACCCGCGACAACAGATTCCCCAGATTGTTGGCCAGATCGGAGTTGTAGCGGAGGCCCATGGCCTCGTAGCTGAAGTCCCCGTCCGCCCCCAGCGTCACCTCCCGCAGCAGGTGGTAGCGGACGGCATCGGGGCCGAAATCCTCGGCCAGATCCAAGGGGGATATCTGGTTCAGCTTGGTCTTGGACATCTTCTCCCCCCCGACCAATAGCCAGCCATGCGCCAGGACCTCCTGGGGGGGGTCGATACCCGCCGCCATGCACATTGCGGGCCACCAGACACAGTGGAATCGGATTATGTCCTTGCCTATCAGGTGGTGAGCCGCAGGCCACCACCTGGCGAAGCGCTCGTCATCTTCTCCATAGCCGATGGCGGTGACGTAGTTGACCAGCGCGTCATACCAGACATAGAA
>JAKAOS010000084.1 GCA_021823165.1 Actinomycetes bacterium
CGCGAGGTGAAGCCGCGCTGCTGAGGGAGAGCCGCGCCAAGCCGCACCTCCGTAGTTGAACACATTGCCCGCTGCGGTCACCACGTAGTAGCCGGTGGCGGTGGTAGCAATTCCGACCGCTGGGGAGCCGAGGGGGCCGTGGGAGGCCGCATAGGGAGAGCCGTGCCAGGAGGCGACGCCAAAGTTGAATACCCCGCCCGAGCGGGAGACCACATAGTAGCCATGTCCACTCGGTGCGGTGGCGATGCCCGATGCAGTTCCATGCATCTGAGCAGTGCTCGCCTGGCCGTACCAGACCGCGTGGCCGCACGACAGCACCGAACCAGAACTCTGTGCCAGCCAGTAGCCGCTACTCGATGAGTAGGCCATCCCAACCGTGGCAGATGCCGCCGTGGTGGCGTTGCAGACCGCAGGCACGGCTGCAGAACTCACCGGAGGGCTCGCTGCTGTTGCAAGCGGGGTGGCCACGATCGACCCGGCAAAACCCCAGAGACCCGCCACCACACTGCGACTCGCGGCGCGACGCCTCCGGGACCCCAATGTTTTAGCCACAACCACCGTTTATCCGATCTCTTGCATTACATGTAGTTACCCGCCACATGTTGCTGCTCATATGTATACTCCCCCATTGATACGCCCACAAGAATCAACTTCCTAGTTCGGCTGATATGGCCTCGCTCCTCCGCTCAGTGGTCGTTTCCGGAGACGGCCTTCCCTAACTTCGCCTTTAGCAAGTGCCAATGGATCACGTCGTGGGCTTGCAGCCCTTGATCTCCTCTGCTCGGAGATGAGGTGGGGATTCGACCCAGCGTCCTGAAAGTGAGCACCGCTTTTGAATGCCCTTGAGAAGGAGCCCGACATTCTGCCTCTATTGCACACCAAGGCACCCAAGCCAGCTGGTGGCGTCCGGTTCGCGGTGTAAATAGACAACGGGCCCAGGTTCCTCTCGAAGCCTTGTAAGCAGAGAAAGGAAACCACACCCGTTTCACAACAAGCATCGCCGATAGAGCGCTTCGCTCCGAGATAGATAACCTGTTCGGCTCTGAGGGGGAGCTGGGCGAGGTACTGGAGGAGGTGACCCGGCTTGAAGTGTGGTTGTCGATGCAGGCCGCGATCGAGGCGGAGGCCACCGAGTTCTTGGCCCGGGTGTGTTACAGCCACAGCGAACGCGTCGGTCCGAAAGCCGCAAGAGGCATGGCCGACCACGGCCAAGACCACATCCGGACCGGTCAAGATGCACCGATCCAAGCTGCGAGGCACCGACGAGGTGTTCGCCCTCCGGTTGCTCAGTGTCGGGGTGTGTCGCACCAACACCCTGGAGAGCCTTGTCATCGCCTGCTTCGCCCGAGCCCTTTCCGACCTGCCGCTCGAATATCTCTTCCTCGACGGCAGCCACTTCCGTAGGCACGAAGGCGCTGTCGGCCTGGTTGGGGTGGTCGAGTTCGTGTTCCCTTAAAGACTGCGACCTAGGTGTGTCATCCACCGGGAGCGCAACGTTGTGACCAAGGTCCCCATAGATCACCAGGCCAAGGTCAAGGCCGACTACTGGGCCATCTTCGACCCGCCCGGGGGGAGGTCCTGTTTCGGCATGGTCTGGGCCGTGTTCGACCGTGCCAGCCGGGGCTGGAGATACCTCACCATGACCCCAGCCCCGGCCCGCCAGCCACAAGAACCCCTCCGCCGACGACTACACCCCGACACCCCCAAACGGGCTGACACCAGCGTCGAGGAAACCATGACATCCGCCGCGTTGCATCATCACCAGGAACCTGCGTCCGTTGCTAATTTTCCGCCGGAACTGGGACGCCACATTGACTCGTAGTGCAAAAGATGGGCCGAGTTATAGGTGAAGGAGATGGGCCGACGCTTGCACCGGAGAGCCAGAAGTTGCAACTTATTGGTCGAGGGAGCCCAAATGCCTGCCCTTGAGAGCGGAGAGGTGCCAAGCTTTGGCCATGAGTTCAGCGGGTGGGCCGATTTTGGTCGTGGAGGACGACCCGAGCATCTCCGAGCTCGTCGCCCTCTACCTCAAAAGGGAGGGCTTTTCGGTGCTGCGGGCATCGGATGCCGCATCGGCCCTTGATTTGGCACGTCAGGAATCCCCCCGGCTGGTGTTGGTCGATATCGGGCTGCCGGGGAGGGAGGACGGCTTTGACCTCTGTCGCCGTCTGCGTGCCCAGGGCGACGTGCCCGTAGTGATGCTGACGGCCCGGGACGACGAGACCGACCGCGTCCTGGGTCTGGAGCTGGGGGCGGATGACTATGTGACAAAGCCCTTTTCTCCCCGCGAACTTGTGGCCAGAGTCCGGGCCATCCTGCGCCGGGCCGAGGGATCCAGCTCCAGGGAGCGGGCTGCAGCGTTGAGGATTGGTGATCTGGAGGTGGATCTGGACCGCAGGGAAGCACGGGTTGCCGGGAGCCCCGTAGCCCTTGCCACCCGTGAGTTCGACCTGCTTGCGTATTTCGCCACCAACGAGGGACTTGCGCTCTCCCGCCGCCAACTCCTGGACGGCGTCTGGGGGCCCGGTTGGTATGGGGACGAGAGAACGGTCGATGTCCACGTGCGCCAGCTGCGCAAGAAGCTCGGGAAGGCACTTTGCCTGAGCACCGTGTGGGGCATCGGTTATCGCCTCGGCTGATGCGGCGGCGCCTGGTCGTAGCGGTGGTTGCGATAGTGACCGGGGCACTTTTGCTCGCCGGGGTTGGGACCTTCGTCGTGGTGAGACATATCCAATCATCCAGCGCCCGTCGTGACCTGGCGATCGAGGCAAGGAGCTTTGCCTCTGTCGCACAGCGCCTTGCCGCAGCCAACAGCGCCGCCAGCCAGCATCCCCTCACCATTCCCCGGCCACAGGTCCTGGCATTGGTGAGAGCCGCTGCAAGGCTTGCCAATGCCCGCCTGGTTGTGGTGACCCGAGCTGGCCAGACCCTGCCGCGTTCTCCGGTGCACATAGACCCCAGCACCATGAGGAGGCTTTGGGCCGGCACCCCACTCAGCGGCGGGAGTGGGAATCTTGTCTATGCGGCGCAGCCGATCGGCCGACTGCGCGTTCTCCGCCAAGACCGGTCCCTGGGGATGGTGCGCCTGGCGGTTGTCCTGGCCCGTGCGGAGGCTCCGCCGGCGGTGGGGATTGGCTATCTTGCCGCGGTCTCCGGTGCCATACTCCTGGTCTCGGCGCTGGCCGCCGCAAAGTTCGCCGGCAGCGTCGTTCGTCCCATCGATCAGGCCGTGGCGACCACCCGCCGCATCGCCGACGGAGACCTGGCGGCGCGCATGGACACTGCCTCTCCCTCCTACCCCGAGGTCCTTTCCCTTGCCGGTTCGATCAACGCAATGGCCTCTGCCCTGGCTCGTTCCAAGGGCTTGGAACGCCAGTTCCTGCTCTCTGTCTCCCACGACCTCCGCACCCCGTTGACCTCGATTCGCGGCTTTGCCGAGGCCATCGCGGAAGGGGCCGCACCCGACCCGCGTCGAGCCGGCGAGGTGGTTTCCATGGAGGCACGCCGCCTGGAGCGCCTGGTGCAGGATTTGTTGGAGTTGGCCCGCCTGGACGCCAGGCAGTTTTCCTTCAACCCCCGCGAAGCCGATGTTGCAGCGGTGCTCGCCCAGACCGCCGAGGGCCAGCGCATCGCGATGGAGGAGGCGGGACTGGAGTTATCGGTCGAGGTCAACGGTGGCTCCTGCTGGGCCTACCTGGACCCCGACCGTCTGGCCCAGATGCTGGCCAACCTGCTGCAGAACGCCTTCAAGTTTGCCCAGGCCAAGGTGGTGGCACGCTGCCAGATGAGCGGCCCCAAGATCCTTTTGGTGATCGCCGACGACGGCCCGGGCATCCCCGAGGAGGACCTGGTTCATGTCTTTGAGCGCCTCTATACCTCCGAGCGCCCCGCTGCCAGGCAGGGCGGAACGGGCCTCGGGCTTGCAATAGTGGCAGAGCTTGCATCCGCCATGGGGATAGCGGTGTCCGCCCGGTCCCCGACGGAGGCCGGGCATGGCACCGCGATCATCCTTGCCATTGCGTCGCTATCGGGCGGCCGCAAAGCCCGGATTTCGGAGGAGGCCCTTGGGGGGCCAAAAACCCTCAGGACATAGCGCCTGGTAGGAGGAGATAGTAAAAGAGGGCAATCAGGACGAGATAGACAAGGATCGCTATGGTCCAACCAAAGTTGTGGCGGATGACGTCGCCCTCCCGCCGCACAAATCCCGAGGTCGACACCCCGACACTGGCGGTTTGAGGAGCGATCGGCTTGCCGACCTCGGCACCCACCGAGTTCAACGAGGGCGTGAGCAACATCGGGAAGTGCAACAACCTCCCGACGCTCAGCTGGAAGCTCCCGAAGATGGCGTTGGTGGCGGTGTTGGACCCCGACAGGGCCACCCCGATGAAGCCGAGGATTGCCGAGACCAAGATGAACGCCGTGCCGAGCTTTGAGAAACCGAAGGCCAAAGAGTTTGCCATCCCGCTGTAGTTGAAGACGTCGGCCAGCCCGAAGATGAAGGGGCCCACGAGCAGCGCTCCCCACATCTGGCTGAAGGTCCTGGAAAAGATCTGGCCGAACTGGGACGCCTTGGGACGGAGGAAGGCCAGGGTGACGATCCAGGCTGCCATGATGGAGGTGCCCCCGATGCCCGGCACGAACTCGAATGCCACCTCGGCCTTTTTGTGTGACAGCGAGGAGATCGCATCCGTTGCGAACTTGAAGGGCACATACTTCGGGATGGAGGACCACGGCCCGGTCCAGGCCACCACGACCACCAGCAGGATCAAGAAGGGGACAAAGCCCCTGAAGGCGGCTCCGGGACTGGCGGTCGAGGCCCTCTCACCCCTTGGGGTGGCCAGCTTTGGCAACGGGACCCCGCCGTATCCGAGCATCGTCTTGGGGCGCCAGAAACGGAGCAGCACCAAAAGCGCAGCGAAAGAGACGATTGAGCCGATCACGTCGGGCAGGTAGGGGCCGAGGAACTGAGAGGTGGGATACTGCCCGGCGATGTAGGACAAAGATCCCACCACAGCCAATGGCCAACCCTCTTTGATCCCCTTGCGACCCGTTACCAACAGAATCAGGATCCAGGGGGGCGCCAAAGCCAGCACCGCCACGATCTTGCCGATCGAGGCGGAGAGGTGCATGAGGGGTATCCCGGTCACACTCGACAGCGCGATGATGGGCACGCCAAGAGCCCCGAAGGAAACGGGGGCATTGTTGGCGATGGCCGCCACCCTGATGGCATCCAGTTCCACCACGCCGAGCCCGATCAGGATCGGGGTGACCACCGCCCAGGGGTAGCCGAAGCCGACGAGGCCCTCCAAGAGGGCACCGAGGGACCACGCGAGCAGGATCGTCTGGACCCGGATGTCGGAGGTGGCCTGGTCTACGAGCCAGGTCTTGAAGGCGTCGAAGGCTCCCGTTGCCACCAGGGTGTTGTAGAAGACGACGCCCCAGAAGGTAATCCAGTCGATCGCCCAGATGCCGGTGCCCGCGCCGGCAAGCCATGCCTTGAGGCTGCCCCCCAGAGGAGCGCTCCAGACCGTCATGCCGAGCAGGATGGTTACTACTGCCCCAATTATCACGGCCTTCCATGCCGCCAGGCGCAAAGCAGCAAGCATGAATAGCAACAGCACTATTGGGACCAAAGCCGCCAGGGTGGATCCAAAGGTGCTGTGGAGGGGGTTCAATATTTGCTGGAAAAGACCTGAGGTGGCGCTCATAAGCGCCGAGCCCTGTCGCTGACCATGCCAACCTCGATTCTGCTGAGCTGTGGCCGTGTGTTACGGCTGTGTGTAAACGGGCGCAAGATTAGAACTGGGATGCCACCAGGTCAATCAATGCGGCGCAATTCACCACCGAAGGTTTCCACTTACTGGCCGGTATGGACATGCCGCATTAACGGCCCGAAGGCACCGAGCGGCACGCATGGGGCTCAGGTTGGACTATTTGATGCTGCAGTGGCTCAGTGACGCACCACCACGACCGGGCAGGGCGCGTGAGTTACCAGATGCTCACTAACCGAACCGAGCAGTATCCCTGCAAAAGCCCCGTGGCCCGAGGCACCCACCACGAGCAGTTGGGCGCCCTTTGCCTCAGCCATCAGCACCTGGGCGGGGCTCCCCTCCAGGACGACTTTGTTGATGGTCGCCGGGCTGTTCGCAGCCACGTCCGCCACGACCTCGTCCAGGACCCGCCTGGCATCCTCTTCGAAGTCCAATCCGCTCGGGAGGGAGATGCTCGCTGCGTATACAAAGCTGGGGACGTGCCAGGCAATGACGGCATCAACCGCCACTCCTGCGATGGCCGCCTGGCCCAATGCCCAGGCGAGGGCCTCCCTGGACTGATCGGACCCATCCACCCCGACCACAATGCGGGGAACCGACTCCTCTGCCATGGCTGCCTCCTTGCGCTCCCATCTGGGACCCTATCCAATGACGCTACCGCCATGCGGCCCGTTTTGGTCAGTCGCCGTCTGCCAGTCTCAAAGCCTCGGCAATCTCGGCGGGGATCCCAGGTATGTCGCCTGGGCTGTGATGGCCCCCGGCCCAGGCGATGGCCATCCTGCGGGCGCCGGCAGCCTGCAGCATCGCCGCTCCCAACTCGTCGTGACGGAGATACTCTGCCGCCCTCTGGAGCCGGCTCCCCCCTCGGCGCTGGGCCCGCTCCAGGATGTTTTGGCGACCCAGGACCAACGCTGCCAGAGTGACTGCGACCCGGGCGGCTACACCCAGCCCGCTTTGGGTCTTGCCCACGTCGTGAACCAACGCGGCAGCGACTGCATCTTTTCCCAAACCGGCCCGCTGTATGCGGCGGGCGACTCCGAGGGTGTGGCGCTTGTCGGCTCTGGTCTGGCGGAGCCATAGGGCCCACTCTCCGCCGCGCAGGTGGTTTGCGACCCAGGCGAGTTCACTTCGGCGCACTGGCAGGGCGAGCGTCGAGCCAAGGAAACGAAGAGCCAGGTGCAAGGGCCCGCCAAAGCCCCCACCGTGTCTTTGGGGTGCCCCGGGCCGGCGAAACCCTTGTCTCAAGCGGGGATCCCGGCGGCATGCTGCCAAAGGGTGATCGCGGGGTTCATTATCACCCTGAGACCACCTGGGAGCAGCAGCACCAGTACGATCAGGACCGGCAGGGCGAGCTGGCGAAGGCGCAGGTAGCCGGGCCACATCCGGGCCGGCAAGAAGCGCTCCACTACCGCGGATCCATCCAAAGGCGGCAGTGGGATGAGGTTGAATACCGCCAGCAGAGTGTTAACGACCCCCAAGATGTAGAGGACCTCTGAGGCGACGAAGGGCAAGTGGTGGGTGCTTCTGAGGACTAAGGCGGCTATGGCGGCGATCACGATGTTGGTCGCAGGGCCCGCCAGGGATACCAAAACCGCCTGATTGCGGGGCCGCCGCAACCGGGAGACGTTCACAGGGACGGGTTTTGCATACCCGATTGCGGGCAGATGGGCGAGCGCCAAAAGTGCTGGGAGAAGCAGGGTCCCTATCGGGTCGATGTGGCGGAGGGGGTTTAGGGTCAGCCGCCTGGCCCGCTTGGCCGTGTCGTCCCCGAATGCAAGTGCCACGACCCCGTGGCTCACCTCGTGCAGGATGATGGAGGGGACGGCGCAGGCCAGCAGCAGCAGTGCACCGACACCGATGCTTCCCCGTTCCCAGAGAAGGATGGCCAGGCCAATGCCTATTGCCCCAAGAGCGACGTGGCCGGGGCGGATGTTCCTCAAAGAGGCCATGATCCGACCATCCCGGCCGGAGGCGGCCAGAGGATCATCTCTTGGCCGCGCAGGTGATGCAGAAGCGGGTGGCGGGCATTGCCTCCAGCCGTGCCTCGTTGATCTGGCCCCCACACCGCTCACAGGCGCCATAGCCGCCATCGTCGATCTTTGCCAGGGCGGCTTCGATCTCCTCCAGGGCGGCCTTGAGGGAGGCGCCCAGTGCCTCGGCCTCACCCCGTTCGGCCGTGACCTGACTGGAGTCGGCGAAGTTCTGGTCGTAGGTCAGCCGCGGCGCATCACCCTGGCCGAGTTCCTCAAGGGATCGCATCAGGTCGGCCCTCTCCTTTTCGAGGAGGGCCTTGTAGTCCGGGGGTGCATCGTTGCGCTGCATTACACACTCACCCTAGTTGCCGGCGGCAACAATTTCCGAACTCCACATGCCCCAACGCTTCCCCGGTGCCCCATTCTCCCTTGGGCGTCTGCACCCAGGATTGGCTTTTCAAACTCCACCGGATCAGAGGACCTATTCGCGCGCCGCGGGGCTGCTTTGCCGGCGGCCCGGCTGCTGGGTGGCCCTGGGATGGGCTGCGGTATAGGTGGCTATCAGGCCATCGAGGGAGACCTTGGTGTAGAGCTGGGTGGTTGCAACGGAGCTATGACCCAAAAGTTCCTGAACCACTCGCAAATCTGCGCCGTGGGAGAGCATGTGGGTGGCACAGCAGTGCCGCAGGACATGTGGTGTCATCCGGTCGGCCAACCCCACCGCCAACGCATAGCGCCGGACGATCCCCCACGCCCCCTGCCTGGTCAGGCGGCCCCCCCGGTGATTCAGAAACACAGCACCGCCTGCTCGCCTGTTCAGCCTGGCCAGATTCGGCCGCCCATTCGGTCCCAGCCAGGCGAAAAGTGCGGCCCTGGCCACCGACCCGATGGGTACCAGGCGCTCTTTGGATCCCTTGCCCAGCACCTTTGCCAAGGATTCCTCTAGGTCCACATCGGAAAGATCGAGCCCCACCGCCTCGGAGATACGCAAGCCCGAACCATAAAGCAGCTCCAAGATGGCCTTGTCCCTTAGCTCTGCTGGGGAGTTGTTGCCGACGGCCCCGAGCAAAGAGGAGACCTCCTCTTCGGAAAGTGCCCGGGGAAGACCCATGGGCACCTTTGGCCTGCCGAGATGCGCCGTTGGGTCTTCGCTGTCGCGTTCTTGGGCCCAAAACCGATGGAAGCCCTTAATTGCCGCAGCCGCCCTGGCGATGGTGGCGGGCCGCTGGCCGAGGCTTGCGAGGTTGGCCAGGTGATCTTCGATATCAGAGCGTGTTGCAGCGCTGGGAGAGGTGCCGGTGAGCCTCAGGAACTCCTCGTAGGAGCGGAGGTCTCTCCTGTAGGCGGAGAGGGTCGCACGGGCCCGTCCACGTTCGGTGGCAAGCCAAGAGAGATACTCCTCGGCTTCGACGGAGAGCTTTTTGGGCCCCCCCTGGTTCTCTATGGCATCGGGGGCATCCTGGCCCCCGGGGGAAGCCACCGCCTTTTGGCCTCAGCCGGCCCGGGACAGGGCCGCCAGGGACAGGCCCAGGATGGTCTTGGCGTCTTTGATCCATCCAGAGTCGATCCCCTGGAGAGCCTCTTCGAGGGGGACGGACAACAACTCGCAGTGGCGTTCCTCGGAGCCCTGTGGCTTCCTGGGCACCTCGCTGAGCCCGGTGGCGAGATAGAGGTAGCTGAACTCGTCGCAGAAGCCCGGGGAGTTGTAGAAGGTGGCGAGGAGCCGATATGACTCTGCAACCAGGCCCGCTTCCTCGGCCAGCTCCCGGGCGGCAGTTGCCACGGGATCCTCCCCCGCCTGGTCCCGTTTGCCGGCGACCAACTCGACCAACTCCCCCCCGACGGCCGCCCTGTACTGGCGGATAAGGCTGACCCTGTCCCGGTCGTCCAGGGCCACCACCACCACCGCACCGGGATGACGCACAATCTCGCGCTGCAAAACCTCGCCGTCTGGGGCCTTCAGGGTGGCTTGGGAGACCGTCACGAGATGGCCCTTGAAAAGCGTTTGCTCCTCTTCCAGCTCGTAGTTCGCACCGGTCTTATCCGAGTTGCTCATCTCTCCTCGGCCGCCACCTGGCCACCCTGGCGGGCGGCCTTGTTTGCCAG
>JAKAOS010000085.1 GCA_021823165.1 Actinomycetes bacterium
AGCTTTGGTCCTGGTCCTGGTCCTGGTCGTAAGCGGCCTGGACCGCACGACGGCTGGCAGGGGAGGCCCGTCCTCGTCTGGGCAGGCCAAATCTGCCAAGACTGCCGCGTCTGTCACCACCACGACCCCGACGACTACCTCTTCTACGACTTCGACGACTTCAACCACTGTGGCCCCGACGACCACGATCCCCCCGGTGGCACAATCCAAGGGAGGGCCCGGCCATGGAGGAAAACGGGGTAAGGACCACTGATCCAGGGGGCAGGGCGCCTGGGACAGTTTCCAGGACCTTCCCTTTCGCTACGGGCGTACCAGTGCAGAAAGAAGGGCTTGCAGCTTGAGCTGGGTCTCGGCGAGTTCCTCCCTGGGGTCCGATCCCTGGACAACACCGACTCCCGCATACAGCCTCGCCGATGCGCCAGATACCTCCGCACACCGGATAGCCACCCACCACTCACCGTCCCCGGCCGAGTCCATCCACCCCACGGGGCCGCCATAACGGCCCCGATCGAGCTTTTCGCAGGCGGCAATGAACCCTAGGGCGGAGTCGGTGGGAACCCCTGCCACCGCAGGCGTGGGGTGCAACGACATGGCGAGTTCCAATGCAGAGGCGGGAGTTGCCGGTGGGGTATCGGTTGCTGCATCGAGGCGGGCCTCGACGAGGGTCCCAAGATGCGAAACGTTGCGCAGGCGCACAACTGATGGCTCCACGGGCCCCGACACCCAACCGCACATGGTCCCAAGCACCCGGCGCACATGTTCAACCACCATTGAGTGCTCCTGGCGGTTCTTCGGGGAGGCCAAGAGGGCCCGCTCCGCTGCGTTGTCGGCGCCGGAATCCCCGCTGTGGCCCGTTGTCCCAGCCAGGGGCCTGGAGCGCACTATCCCACCGTGGCGAGATACCAGCAGTTCGGGGGTGGCACCGAGGAATCCTGCGGAGTAATAAAGGGTGCAGCCCGGATACAGCGCCGCCAGGCGGTCGGTTACCTCATCCAACAGAAAGGGGCGGTTCGCCACCACGTCTACGGCCCTGGCAACGACAAGCTTCTGCAGCGTTGGCCTACTCAGCTCACCAAGTGCGGCCTGGACAAGTTGGCAGAACTCATCGTGGGAACCCTGCGAGCGCAACTCGAAGGAATCCGGTCCCCAGGGGGAATCCGGCACCTGGTCCTGTGCGCCTGGGTCCTGGGTGATCCCAAGGCCATCCGCCACGGACCTGGGTAGTAGAGCAAAGCGGGCCAATCCCTCGGCCACCTTTGAGGGATCCTCCTCACCGCCATGGGTCGTGATCCACCTGGCGGTCCCGCCCTGGCGGGGAATCGACACAGACAGGGCGGGGAGTATCAGATCGGAAGCGGCGCCTGGGTCGAAAGCCATTGCACCGCATACCACTGGCCTGGATTTTTGGTCTGCCTCCTCACTGGTGACCTCGACGGCACCCAGGGCTTCCAGCACGCCATGGGCACCACCGGGATCGCTGCATTTGACGGAAAATCGTCTGGCGCACCCCCAGGCGGCCACGACCATGGTCTCAGACGCGATGACCATCGCCCCAGAGGCCGCAAGCCTGCCGAGAGCCATGGGGGCCGACTCGACCAGCCAGGCTCGGGCCCGTAGGGCACGGCGTGGGTCACGAGGCGAATGGTGCCCAGATGGGGACGTTGCGGTGGGCATTGTCTCACCCAGCTGATCGTCGGCCGACGATCAGCTGGGTGATGCCCCCCGAAAGCTTTGTGATGCGAACCGAGGAGAAACCGGCCGAACAAACCAGAGCCTTCAGTTCCGGCGCCGAGGGGAGATAGGCGACGCTTCGGGGCAGGTAGCTGTAGGCGCCGGCATCGGATAGCAGTGCACCCAGAACGGGAACGGCGTGGTTGAACCAAAACCTGTGACCAAGGCTCAAAAGCGGCCCCTGGGGCGTGCTCACCTCCAGTAGGGCAATGGGAGCCCCGGGTACGAGCACCCTGGCCACCTCGGAGAGCACCGCAGAAAGATCGGTGAAGTTGCGTAGGGCAAAGCCCGATATGGCGGCGTCAAAGCATGCATCGGCAAAGGGCATACTGGCGGCGTCGGCCTGCAGGCGCGGGTGGGATCCCTGGCTGTTGGCAAGCATCCCGAAAGAAAGGTCCACACCCACCGGGGATGCATGGCGATCAACCGCTTTTCGGCAGAGGTCCCCGGTACCAGAGGCCAGATCCAACAGGCGCAGACCGGCTATGTCACCCAGGGCGTCAAGTGCTTTTTCACGCCACATTCCATCGAGGCCAAAGGTGAAAAGCCGGTTGCACAGCTCATAGCGGGGTGCGATGCGGTCGAACATGGCGCGCACCGAGGCGGTCTTCTCCGCTCCTTGGGGCAGCGGCCGTTGAGGGTGTTTCACCCGGTCGGTTCTTGGCGGTACCACCTGGCTAGTGGAACCAGATCTTTTGGTAGGAGCGGCTCATGGGATGAACCAAAAGCGCCACCACAGCCACGTCGAAGGCGAGCTGCATTATGTAGGCGAATGCAGGGCTGAAAACAACCAGGAGCAGGGCATAGAGCATCACCAGAGATGCCGCCGCAATCCCCAGGTAGTAACCCCACTTCCTCTCGTTGGCTATGCCGAAGCCCGAAGCGGCCTGCACCACCAGGAGGGGGAGGGCAACGGGGAGGTAGGCGACGCCAATCAACATGGTGATGGCATTTATGTAGAGCAGCATCACTGCAATCTGAAGTGTTTGAGGTTGGCTGCGGTTGAGCCATTGTCGGCTTTCCATCGAACTCCAGTCTTTCAGGCCATGGGGGTGGTTGCACTGCAGGCAGTCCCTTCGGCCTGCCCTGCCCCGGCGAGTTGGCCACAAGCGCCGGCTATGGAGGTGCCACGGTTGTCCCTGACGGTCACCGAGGCTCCCGCGTCCAAAAGCCGTTGGGCGAAGCCCGCAACCTCTTGGGGAGAGGACCCCGTTGCGGGCCATCCGGGGGTCGGGTTGAGCGGGATGAGGTTGATGTGTCCCCGGAGTTCTCTTGCAAACCTGGCGAGCTGACCTGCGTCTTCGGGTCTGTCGTTGACGCCCTTCATGCAGGCCCATTCGAGCGATACCCGCCTGCCGGTCGCCTTGGTCCAATCCTTGGCTGCCTCGGCTATGGCGTCGATGCCGTAGATCCGGTTCTGCGGGATCAGTTCGGTGCGGGTGTCGTTATCAAGGGAGTGAAGGGAGATCGCAAGGGTGTAAGGCTTTGCCTCGGAGATGAGCCGCCGGATCCCAGGAACTATGCCGACGGTGGAAATGGTGATCCTGCGGGGAGAGATCCCCAACTCGGCCGAGATGGTGCCTGCCGCAGCTGAGGTCGAGCGGTAGTTTGCCAGCGGTTCGCCCATGCCCATGAACACGACATTGGAAAGCCGCTGTGCGGAGTGATCCTTTGCATATGAGGCGGCCCGGACCACCTGTTCGACTATCTCGCCCCGGCTCAGGTGCCGGAGAAATCCGGCCTGGCCCGTCGCACAAAACCGGCATGCCATGGCACAGCCCGCCTGGCTGGAAACACAGACCGTCGCCCGCCGTGGATAGAGCATCAGCACGGTTTCAATCACCGCGCCGTCCTTCAGCCTCCACAGCCATTTCACGGTGGATCCGCCGTCATCTTCGAGACGGCGTACTTCTTCGAGGCCCGGGCCAAAGTCGGCCGAAGATGCGATCTCGCCTCGCAGCGAAAGGGGAAGGCTGCTCAATCCCGCCGGGTCGGCCAGGCCCCGATACATGGCGTCCCAGATCTGCCGGGCACGAAAGGCCGGTTGCCCGGGGAGTTTCGCCGCAATGTCGGCCTCGGCCAAGTCGTATCGGGACACCAGGGCAAGGATATAGCCACCACAGTACATGGCCATCTTAGCAACGGGAGGTTACCGAAGGGTGAAAACCCAACACTGGTTGCTCTGGCCTCCTAACATGGCAGCGTGGCAGAGAAAAAAACCTTTGCGGGCACTGCCGGCAAAGAAGGCTTCGCAGCGGCCGGAGAGCATCCCGGGGAGGCCGAAAGGGACTCGCATCCCGCGGCCGAAGGTCTGGAAAAGCACCACAGGGATATCCAGGGGGGCGCCGCCAGGGCGGCGGTCTTCGGAATCAGCGACGGGCTGGTGACCAACGTTTCGCTGATTTTGGGCATAGCCGGCGCCAGCACGGGAGGTGCCCTGGTGCGCCTGGCCGGTCTGGCGGGCCTGATCAGTGGGGCGTGTTCCATGGCCGCCGGTGAGTACATCTCCATGCGGGCGCAACAGGAGCTGTTGGAGCGCGAACTGGAGATCGAGAGGCGGGAGATCTCGCGCTACCCGACGGCCGAGCGACGGGAGTTGGCCCGCCTCTACGAAAAGCGGGGTTTGGATCCCCAGATGGCCGAGGACCTGGCAACTGCGATGATGAGAGACCCCGCACTGGCACTGGAGACCCATGCCAGGGAGGAACTCGGCCTGGACCCCTCCTCTTTGGGCTCGCCCTGGGGAGCGGCCGGTTCATCTTTTGTTTCATTTGCAACGGGTGCTCTTTTGCCGCTGCTCCCGTGGTTCTTCGTCTCCGGCACCACTGCGCTTTTGATCTCGGTCGCCCTGGGGGCCCTGGCTGCGTTGGGCATTGGGGCAGCACTGGCCCTCTTTACGGGTCGTTCCATCCTGCACTCCGCACTCCGGCAGTTGTTCGTGGCAACCCTGGCCGCTGCGATCACCTTCAGCGTGGGCCACCTGGTGGGAATCGGAGCGGCCGGCTAGGCAGCGATGAGCCCCGAAGGTTCCCAGGGTGCGAATCGAGGAGTTCTTATCAACAGCGTTCCAGATTCCCCTCAGTTGCTCTGGCAGCTGGAACTGCCGAGAGCCAGCTGGAACTGCCGGGAGCCGACCATGGCAGGAAAGAGATGATGCAGCCGGCCCCGCCCGCAGAGTCGATTCAGCCCAAAGCTGGGCTGGAGGATGCGGTGGCTGGGTTCAAAGAGGTGTTTGTGGCGGCACGTCTCCCACATAGGCCCGATCGATGTGATCGAGCACAAAGCCGAGGTCTGCATATAGCCGCCGAGCGCGATGGTTGTCGGCGTCCACATACAACATGGCCTCGGTGAGGCCCTTTTTCGCAAGGTAGTCCAGTCCCGCTTCGACCAGGCGTCGGCCTGCGCCGGTGCCCTGCTGGCTTGGGTCTACTGCCACGACGTAGATCTCACCCAGCGCCGGTTCCGACTCGGTGTGGACCTTGGTCCAGCAGAAACCGATGAGCCGTTCCTCTTTCTCCCAGAGCAAAAACCCCGCCGGGTCGAACCACTCTTCCGCCTCCCGGGCTCGGAAGGTGTCGATGTCCCAACCACCCTGTTCGGGATGCCAGGCAAAAGCGGCGTTGTTCAGCTCCAGCCAGTCCTGTTCGTCCTTGCCCACTTCAAAGGCGCGCAGATTGAGTGGTTCCCGCCTCCCGGCCAGGGGGAGGGGCCTGCGCAGCTGCAGCAGTTCCCGGCCGGGTGAGAGTCCGCAGGCCACTGCGGCGGCATCGTCCTGTTCGGTGGGCTTGGGAAGCCAGAGGTGGACGTGGCCACCCCCTGCCACCGCTATCTCATCCAGCGCAGCGGCAAGGAGCTGGCGGTGCATACCCATCGAGCCGTCCCGGTGATGGGGGTGAATCACCAACTCGATTCCCCAGCTGGAAGAACCCTTGGAGATCTGGGCATATCCCACCGCATGCGCATGGCCCGGTTCGCGGGCCACGAGCCCGACCATCCCCTTTCTTCCGCCATGAACCAGGTCCAGCCACTTGTGCTCTCCCAGTGGCCGGTGCTCATCGGCGGTGGTGGCGGCGGCAATCAAATCGGAGACCGTGGCGATGTCCTGTTCGCCCATGCGCCGCTTCACCTGAATGTCGAGTCGAGCCACGACGGGAGGCTAGCGTTCGGGCCCAAAGCCCCCGGGCCGCAGTCGTGGATATGTTGGCTAACGCCCTACCGGCTGGATCGGGATCCCCATGCAGCCAAGAGAGGAGAAGGGGACATGGTTTCGGCCACCAATGCATCAGCACCCGCCCCGGAGCGGGCAGTGGAGATAGCCAAGCTTTTGGCCGACACCTATCCCGGTTCTGCCAGCGAGCTATGCGCCCTGGCCCACCGGGACCCATTCCAGCTGCTCGTGGCGACGATCCTTTCGGCTCAATGCACCGACGAGAGGGTGAACCAGGTCACGCCCAAGCTATTCGAACGCTATCCCGGGCCCGAGGACCTGGCTGCGGCGGACGTCGAGGAGTTGGAATCGCTCATCCGCCCAACGGGATTCTTCCGGTCCAAGGCGGCCTCCCTAATCGGAATGGCCGCCGGCGTCTCCGGCCAGCACCACGGCGAGGTGCCCACCAGCATGGAGGAGCTTGTCAAGCTGCCGGGAGTGGGGCGCAAGACCGCCAATGTCATCCTCAGCGTCGCCATGAACACTCCCGGACTTGCGGTGGACACACACGTCGGACGCCTGGCGAGACGCCTTGGGTTGTCTGCCAGCAAGGACCCGGAAAAAGTGGAGGCAGAGCTGTGTGCCCTCCTGCCCGAAGGGGAGTGGGGCCCCATCTCTCTGCGGCTCATCCTGCACGGCCGCAGGATCTGTGGCGCTCGCAAGGCCCGCTGCGAGCAGTGTGTACTGGTGGGTCTATGCCCCTCGGCCGGCAAGGTGTCCCAATGAGCCCCCATGGATCTGGAGGCCACGGCTCGCCAGTTGAGCAGGCCGAGTTGAGCTCTATATCGACAGCCCTGGAGGAGATGGCGGCCCGGCTGGCGGCGATGGGCGATCGTTGCGTTTCCGAACAGCGCGAGGAGGTCGCAAGCGAACTGTTCCAGGCCGAATCGGCCCTTGCTGCCACGGCCAGGAGGCTGCGCCGGATACCCGGCTCCCGCTCTTAGGCAAAGGTCCGGCGGCCCGGTCTGTTATCCAAATGTGACCTGGTGGAGCCCGGGCGGAAAAAACCCTGGGCCCACAATTGCCCCGGCAAGGGCCGAGACCAAGGGGGCGGGCCTGTCGCCACCGAGATGGCTGGCGGAATGACTACGATGTGGTATCTGTGCTGGCTGTTCTCGATCTCCGTGGGGTGCCGCTTTCAGAGCTGGCTTTGAGGCTGCCCCGTCCCGAACCGATGGGGGAACTTCCCCTCCAAGCGGTGCGCTCCATCATCGCTCAGGTAAAACAAGGCGGTGACGAGGCCCTCTTTGAACTGGGGGAGCGTTTTGACGGCATAAGGCCCAGATTCCTCCGAGTCCCAGAGGCGGAGATGCAGGCCGCCCTGGAGCGCATCCCGGCTCCATTGCGCACCGCTTTGGAGGCGGCCGCTTTGGAGATCACCAACTACCACCGCCACGGGATCGTCAGCCTCCCCCCCTACGAGGCCGATGGGGTCCAGGTCGAAGAGCTGCGGCGCCCGGTAAAGCGGGCGGGCTGCTACGTGCCCGGCGGGCGGGCCCGCTATCCATCCAGCGTGTTGATGACTGCGATCCCGGCCATTGTCGCCGGGGTGGAAGAGGTGGCGGTTTGCACACCGCCCGGCCCCGGGGGCACGGTGGACGATGCGACCCTTGCTGCGGCGGCCATAGCGGGAGTTTCCGATCTCTATGCCATAGGCGGTGCGCAGGCCATTGCCGCAATGGCATATGGGACCGAGACGGTGCGGGCCGTGGATGTCATAGCAGGCCCGGGCAATGTCTATGTGTCCCTTGCCCAGCGTGAGGTCGCAGGGACAGTGGGTGTCCCACCGTCTTTTGCGGGCCCATCTGAGGTGGTGGTGATCGCGGATGAGACCACCGATATCCGGCACGCGGCGTTGGATGTGGTAGTCCAGGCGGAGCACGGCCCGGCCGGGCTGGCCTGGCTTGTCACCTGGTCCATCGAGGTGGCCGACAAGGTGGCAGCAGAGGTGGCCAAGATCGTGGAGGAAAGCCCCCGTGCCGCCGAGATCCGCTCGACGCTGGATGCCGGTGGGTATGCGGTGGTGGTGGACGGGCCGGAGGAGGCCCTGGCGGTCTCCGATGCGGTCGCACCCGAGCACCTGGAGCTGATGTGCGATAGGCCCGGAGATCTCCTGGACCTGGTTCACAACGCAGGTGTGGTCTTCTGTGGTCCCTGGGCGCCGGCTTCGGTCGGTGACTACGCGGCAGGTCCCTCCCACGTGTTGCCGACATACGGCTCGGCCCGCTTCGCCAGCGTGTTGGGGGTCGATGACTTCACCAAAAAGGTCCATGCCGTCACCCTGAGCCGCCAAGGCCTGGAGAGGCTGGCTCCACATGTCGAACAAATTGCGATCGCCGAGGGGCTGGACACCCATGCCAGATCGGTGGCGGAACGGGTCAAGGGAGGGGATCGTTGAGCATCAAGACTCGGGATTCGGTCGCTCTCCGGTCCGGCTATCACTCACCCCAGGTCCCCGCCGCCATCCGGTTGAATACCAACGAGTCGCCCTACCCGCCCCCTGCGGCGTGGTATGAGGAGGTGCGCGCCGGGCTGAACGCCATCTCCTTTAACCGCTATCCCGACCGGCACGCATGGGAACTGCGGGAGGCTCTGGCAGGCCTGCACGGCGTGAGCCCAGAGGAGATCTTCTGCGCCAATGGTTCGAATGAGGTCCTGCAGTCGCTCATGCTCGCCTACGGCGGGCCGGGACGCCAGGCTCTCACCTTCGAGCCCACATATGCGCTTCACTCCCACATCTCCCAACTGGTGGGCACCGAGGTAATCCAGGCCGACCGGGAGCCGGACTTCTCCATCGATCCCAAACAGTTCGACTCGCTGGCCGAACGGGACCCAGAGGTGGTCTTTTTCTGCTCGCCGAACAATCCGACCGCCAACTCAGACCCCCCTGAGCTTGCTGCGGCCGCCCTGGAGAGTTTCTCGGGTTTGGTAGTGGTGGATGAGGCCTATGGTTCTTTCAGCCCCCACAGCGCCATTCCGCTTCGCAGGTCTGAAAACGGAGACCGCTTGGTGGTCGTGCGCACCTTCTCCAAGGCCATGGCAATGGCCGGGATGCGGCTGGGCTATGCGATAGCCGACCCCGAGGTTGTATCTGCAATGGAGGCGGCCTGCCTTCCCTACCACCTGGACGCGTTCAAACAGATGGCGGGGATCGTGGCGGTGAGACAACACCGTCTTGAAGAGCCGTCATTTGCGGAGTTGATCGCCGAGCGCAGCCGAATCCAGGCCGGTATTGCTGCCGTGGGCCTTGGTTATTGGCAAAGCGATGCAAACTTCGTTCTCTTCTCCTCGGGACCGATGAGTGCAGATGCTCTTTGGCAAGGGCTGCTGAACCGTTCGGTGCTGGTCCGCAACTGCTCCTCCTGGCCGGGACTGGAGGGTTGCCTACGGGTCACGGTGGGAACCCCGGCGGAGAACGATGGCTTCTTGGCTGCCCTTTCCGGGGCCTTTGGGGAACTGTCATGAGCCCCTCCTCGGCACCCAGGCGTGCAACGGTGGAGCGCACGACCGCCGAGACCACGGTGAAGGTCGTCTTGGACCTCGATGATCCCTCGGTAAGCGACATCGGCACCGGGATCCCATTTTTCGATCACATGCTTTCCCAGCTCGCAAAGCATGGGAACATGGGCCTTGTCGTCCAGGTGAAGGGCGACCTGGAGGTCGACGCGCACCACAGCGTGGAGGACACCGGCATCGCCCTCGGCCAGTGCCTTTCTGCAGCCCTGGGCGACAGAAGGGGCATCAGGCGCTTCTCCTCGCTGGCATTGCCCTTGGACGAGACCCTGGTTGAGGTGGCTCTGGATATTTCGGGTCGGCCCTTTTTGTGCTGGGAGGTGCCCCTTGTGGGCGCCCAGGCCCTTGGCACTCCAGGAT
>JAKAOS010000086.1 GCA_021823165.1 Actinomycetes bacterium
GCGCGGCGAAATCCTCTGGGCAAAACAGCGCGGCTCGTCGGGTTCCTGTGCGTGGGGGAGTTTTCAGAGCCCTGCGAACCCGGTGCTCCGGGACCTGACCGAACGGGTGGTGGTGGCGAGCAAGGGTCGATTCGACCGGGCGATCCCGGCCTCGGTGAGGGCTCAGCGCGCCTTGCCCTTTGAGTCCACGATGACCCGGGACGACTTCATGGAGAACACACTCGACATCTGGGAGATACCGGCCGAGAGTGCCACACGGGTGGGGCATCCCGCTCCCTTCCCAGTCGAGTTGCCGGCACGTCTGATCGAGCTCTACACCTACCGCGGCGACCTGGTGCTCGATCCCTTCGCCGGGTCGGGGACAACAGCCGTCGCAGCCCTCCGGAGGGGGCGCCACTTCGCCGCTTATGACACAGCTGAGTCCTACATCCGCCTTGCCCAGGACAGGGTGGACCTGGAGCGCAGGAAGCTGGCCGGCCAGTCGTTCTCTTCGCCGCCAAGGCTGTCCCTTTCAACCACCCCGGACACAAACGGTGGGAAGGACGAGGCCTGGGCCTCTGCGATCGGGGAGGGAATGTCCTCCAAGGCGATCGCTCAGGCCGCCCTCGAAGCAGCGGGCTTCAGCGACATCCGGAGGAACCAGAATCAGCCCGGGGGGGTAGATGTGGCGTTTTCGGCACAGGACTCCAAGGGGGAGCTGTGGTTGTTCGACCTGCCCGGGGGATCCACTACGCACCGGCCGGGACTCAGGCGCTCGGAGGTGTTGTGGAAGGCGCTCGGCAAAGCGGCCGTGCTGCACCAAAGCACAGATGTGCCCCTGGTCCTGCTGACGGCCGGTCTCCCTGCCAAGAACAGCACGGGATCCCGGGCCCTCGAGGCGGTTGTGGGCCCGGGGAAGCCCATTTATGCCGTCGTCGAGATGCTCGAGCCATCGGGGCTGGAGGATCTCCGCAGGCTGTGCAAAGGGGATACAGCGATCGTATGGTGAGCCAAACCTGCGACATCGACGCCTCCGAGGCAGCCCTCGATTGATTCACCGCCGAACCGGACAAGCCGGCGAGGCCCGCCAAGGAGCCGGTCGACCTGTTCGAAGGTCATCAAAACTGCTGGAGCTATGAGCGAACAGGGACTCCGCCTCGAACGGCTCGGTTCCCCACAACTTCCAGGTTCAGGGAATGAAACTTTCGCCCCCCGGCTGAACCGGGGTGGCCCACCAGGGCAGCACCTGGGCACAGCTCGCATTTTCCTCGTGGTTGGCGCGGAGGAAATCGCCGGACACCCCGGCCAGATCATGGGTTCGGTGCCGCAGGAGGAGCCAGCACCGAGACTCATCCAGGCTCTGTTCGGTCACGCCGTCGGAATGGTCTTACTCACTCGTTTCGGCCCCGGTCACAACGATGGCGTGCTCGCCGCCGGCGCTTTCTCCCCGCCGAGGCATTCCACGAAGCAGTTGGGGAAGGCGAAGCCGCCGCAGCGCGTCGGTAGTCGCGGACGCCGCTGAGCAGGCTCAGGGAGCGCAAGCCCCGTCTGCAAGGGCGGGGAGGATGTCAATCCGGATACGGGTTGCTCGCTGTGCCAGAACACCCCCATGAGGCCCTATGCCACATGACCCTGCCCGGATGAGCCTGATTCGGCTGGTGAGAACTGATTCACCGAGAGGCGGCGGTCGCAGCCCAATACGGTCCCTCGAGCTCGACGGAGTCCTCCTGGCCGCATGCTCCACATAGAGAGCGAACAACGCTGTGTCGCAACAGACATAACAAACGGGTTTGTCGCGTCATGGGAAATACCTGTTAGATGCAACGCGGGCACAGAATGCCTCCATGTCCGCTCACGTGGGGTGCCCTTCGGTCATCACCGTGGTAGTTGTCGAGGGGGCCGAGGGATCCCGAGGTTGCCCGCGCCTATTGGGGACTTCGGCAAAGTCCAGCGGCCGACGAGCAAGCCTCGGGGTCCTTCTTGGTCGCACCGCCCAACGGAGCATCGAGTGGAAACAAAACTCCGGGGACCTGAGCCGCTTTTTGGCATCTATCGCTGTCACGAAGTTGTTGCACAAAGAGCACAGCTCGCCGCCTGACGCCGTCACATCTTCAAGTCTTGAGACCTCTTTGGTGGGCGTGACACCGCTGGTTTTCGCTCATTAGCTCCAATGTTCGAGCGAAATCTCTCGTATCGGAGCTTGTATTTTGCGGCACCATAGCGGCCGCCTGCTCAATATTGACGCCGCGGCCGCCCACCTTGCCAACAATCGCTGCCGAGGTTGTCACGCTCCCGGAGAGGCAGTTGGGACTCGGGCATCTGATGCGGCGCGACGCAAGCGCTCGTCGTAGACAACGATGCCCGACCAGTCAGCTCCCAGGGTCATCGCGGCGGCGAGGTGTAGCGCGTCGAGCGTTCGCAGCGTCGATGGCTCCACCCGTGCTGCCATGTCGAAGGTGTCAGCGTCGATGCGTATCACGTCGCACTCGGCCAGGAGCCTCTCGGCACGGGCGGGAGCGCGTCCACCGGCGCGCCATGCCGCCCTACGGAGCTCGGCGCGATGCAGGTCCGAGACGATCCACCGCTTGTCAGCCAGCCATCTGGCCAGCGCCCGAGTCTCGTTCTCGGGCCTCACGATCTTGGCGAGTGCCGAGGTATCCAGATACCAGATCGCCACCTCAGCGCTCTTCGGCGCGCATCGCAGCAAGTACCTCGGACACCGATGGTCCCTCGTCGGGCGGGAGATCGGCGTCCAGGTCCTCCAGCACCTTTCCAACCGAACGGCCAGAACCAGGTGCGATCCGACCCTCGGCTACGAGAGCCTCGTACCCCTCAACCTCGTGCAGCGGGACCATCTGGGCAATCGGCCGCCCACGATCGGTTACGACGACAGACTCTCCAGCGCGCACACGTGCTAGCCAACGACTCGCGTCTCGTCTCAGCTCCCGAACCCCGATCGTGGCCATGTGCGACATGGTGGCACTTCTGTATGAGCCCAGCGAGGTTGGGCCAAGGCCCCGTCGCCGCAACGTGTGTGACTCCCAAAGTCCACCTTCGGTGCCCCCGAACAGGAGGCTGCCGACGCCTCGAGGTATTCGTCGGAACCTGGAGCCAACCTCGGCCGGCGACAGGAGTGGGGAAGGGTCCGGTGGGCGACTATGGGTCCTGGGCCGTGCTCACGCGCCTGGTTTTCGGCACCCGTTTTCCGGCACCCCTTTTCCGATCGCATCGTCTAGCTGCGAAAAGAGCCCCTTGTAGCTATCCCTGGAGGGCGGACACCTAGAGCAGTCCGACGGGTGGGGGTAAAGGTAGGCACAAGGGAGCGCCGAGGAGGCGGTGCAGCAATCAGTTCAAGGCGATGGGTGGCGTTGTAGAGGTCTTCTGGTCAGCCAATCAATGCAATAGCCAGAGAGTTGGGGATCCCCTGTGACTCGCCCCGTTCCGCTAGATTCACGGTGATGCCAGATCAGATCGTGGCCTATCACAGCTGATTCATCTGGCAGCAGGTGGTGGCCCTGTCGGCCCAAAGACGCCGAGCGCCCCGGAGGCCGTCTTCTGGCAGGGTGAAGGAGTCACAGTCGAGTCCATCGACGCTTTGGGGGTCCCCGTCGGAGAGTTCTCAGCCGGCATGAAAGCCCGGATGGACCAAGAGAGCGGGTGACGGGAATCGAACCCGCGTTCTCAGCTTGGGAAGCTGATGTTCTGCCTCTGAACTACACCCGCGAAGCCACAACAGGCTACAGGCATGTCCCCCCACTTCGCACGTGTTGGCTCTTATAGGAGAGAAGGGCCCCCGACGGCGCCTGTTCGGGTGGGAAGCGACCGTTGTGCAGAGAGAGCGAACTTGGCCCGGCTCGCTTTCCCTTATGCCAGGGACTCCTTGCCCAGGACCTTGCAGCGGGCATCGAAGCGGTAGAGGATGGGGACACCGGTGGGGATCTCCAGCCCCGGGATGTCATCGTCGGAGATGCCATCTAGGTGCTTGATGAGCGCCCTCAGGCTGTTGCCATGCGCGGTGACAAGCACTGCTCCGCCGGCCATGAGATCGGGGACGATGGCGTCGTAGTAGTAGGGGAGCATCCGGGAGACGACGTCGGCCAGGCACTCCCCGGCCGGCAGCACCTCGGGGGCGACGTTGCAGTAGCGGAGGTCATGGCGGGGGTGGCGCTCGTCTGCATCGCCCAGCAGCGGCGGGCGCACGTCGTAGCTGCGCCGCCAGGTGCGCACCATGTCGGCTCCGTGCACAGCAGCCATCTCTTCGTGGCTGGCTGCCTGGAGGGCTCCGTAGTGCCTTTCGTTGAGCCGCCAGTGGCGCTTCACGGGCACCCAGTCACGCCCCGCGGCTTGGAGTGCCAGCTCCGCGGTTTTTATGGCCCGGGACAAAAGCGAGGTGTGTGACACCGCGATGTCTATTCCCGCCTCGGCGAGCCTTTCGCCGGCCGAGACCGCCTCCTGGCGGCCCTTCTCGGTGAGGGGGACGTTGGTCCATCCGGTGAAGCGGGCCTCCAGGTTCCAGGTGCTCTGGCCGTGGCGCAGAAGGACGAGGGTTGCCGAGGATTGGCTGGCAGATGGCACGCAGAGAGGATAGTTGGCCGCCGTTGGGCTGCCTGTGCCCCGAGTTGATATTAGGAGACTCAAGATTGGGTATACTGTCGTTCGTAACAGATCGAGTAGGAAACGGATTAGATATGGGAGGCATCAATGCCTAAGGCGGTCGGAATCGACCTCGGCACCACCAACTCCGTGGTCAGCGTGTTGGAGGCTGGCGAACCGGTGGTGTTGCCCAATGCCGAGGGGAACCGTACGACCCCTTCGGTGGTCGGCTTCTCCAAGTCTGGCGAGGTGCTGGTCGGTGAGGTGGCCAAGCGCCAGGCAATCACCAACCCGGATCGGACCATCCGTTCGGTGAAGCGTCACATGGGGACTTCGTGGAGCCTCGACATCGACGGCAAGGGCTACACCTCCCAGGAAATCTCGGCCCGGATCCTGCAGAAGCTGAAGAGGGATGCCGAGAGTTACCTCGGGGACACGGTGAACCAGGCCGTCATTACCGTGCCCGCCTACTTCGACGACGCGCAGCGCACCGCCACCAAAGAGGCCGGCCAGATTGCCGGCCTGGAGGTCCTGCGAATCATCAACGAGCCCACCGCAGCCGCTTTGGCCTACGGGCTGGACAAAGAGGGTGCAGATCAGACCGTCTTGGTCTTCGACCTCGGGGGCGGGACCTTCGACGTGTCGGTACTGGAGATCGGCGAGGGAGTCTTCGAGGTGAAGTCCACCTCGGGCAACACCCGCCTGGGTGGTGACGACTGGGACCAGCGGGTCATCGACTGGCTGGTCAAGTCCTTCAAAGACACCGAGGGCGTAGATCTTTCCCAGGACAAGATGGCCCTTCAGAGGCTGAAGGAAGCGGCGGAGAAGGCCAAGATCGAGCTTTCCTCGGTGCAGGAGACCACCATCAACCTCCCCTATGTCACTGCGACCGCCGAGGGGCCCAAGCACCTGGACATGAAGCTCACCCGGGCCCGTTTCCAGGAGCTGACGGCAGACCTGGTTGACGCCTGCAAGGGGCCTTTCGAGCAGGCGATTTCCGACGCCGGGCTCACAAAGGACCAGATCGACCATGTCGTGTTGGTCGGAGGCTCCACCCGCATGCCCGCGATCCAGGACCTGGTCCAACAGCTGACCGGCCGGGAGGCGCACAAGGGTGTGAACCCCGACGAGGTGGTCGCCGTCGGCGCTGCGATACAAGCCGGCGTTCTGAAGGGCGAGGTGAAAGACGTCCTGTTGTTGGACGTGACGCCGCTCAGCTTGGGTATCGAGACCAAGGGCGGGATCATGACCAAGCTGATCGAGCGCAACACCACCATCCCCACCAAGCGCTCTGAGGTCTTCACCACCGCCGACGACAACCAACCCTCGGTCGAGATCCATGTGCTGCAGGGTGAGCGCGAGATGGCGATGTACAACAAGACGCTGGGCAAGTTCCAGCTGGTGGATCTGCCGCCGGCTCCTCGTGGCATACCTCAGATCGAGGTCACCTTCGACATCGACGCGAACGGGATCGTCCATGTGTCGGCCAAGGACCGGGCGACTTCCAAGGAGCAGTCCATCACCATTACCGGCCAGTCCTCCCTTGCCAAAGATGACATCGACCGCATGATGCGGGATGCCGAAGCGCACGCCGAGGATGACCGCCGCAGGCGGGAGGAGGCCGAGGTCCGTAACAACGGCGACTCTTTGGTCTACCAGACCGAGAAACTCCTGAGTGACCAGGGCGAGAAGTTCACCGGGGACGAGAAGACCCAGGTGGAAACGAGGCTCAAGGAGCTGAAAGACGCGCTGTCGGGCAGTGACGTTGATGCGATCCGCACGGCGACCGAGGCATTGATGACCGCCAGCCAGGGCTTTGCCCAGCGCCTCTACGAGCAGGCCGGGGCCGAGGCCGGAGCCCAGGGTGCAGCCCCGGGTGGCTCCCAACCCTCCGACGAAGAGATCGTGGACGCCGAGATCGTGGACGAGGAGGGCCACTCCGCATGAGCGATCCGCTCGATGGCGAGACCCAACGGGGCGACGAGGAGTTCTCTCCCGAGGAGGCCGTCTCCGAGGAGGTGATCGAGCCCGAGGAGGCCGCCATGGCGATCTCCGATGACGGCGATGCATCCGCCGAGGAGGCCGCCGCGGACCAGGAGCCGGTCCTTTCAGATGTGCTGGGTGCGACGGCCAAGGAGCGCGACGACTACCTGGACGCGCTTCGCCGGACACAGGCGGACTTCGAGAACTACCGCAAGCGGGTCTTGAAGCAGCAGGCGGAACAGGCGGATCGGGCCGCGGAGTCGGTGGTCCGGTCCCTGCTTCCGGTGCTGGACATCTTGGATCTCGCGCTGGCACACATTTCGGGTTTGGATGTGGGCGGGGAGGACGCGCCGGCGGAGAGCGCTGCGCTCTCCCAGGTCGGCACCGCCCTGCTCGAGGCGCTGGGCAAAGAGGGCTTGGAACGCCTTGGCGCCCAGGGCGAGACCTTTGATCCTGCTCAGCACGAAGCCGTCATCCATGAGGCCGCAGAAGACCCCGGCGAGCCCGAGGTGATCGAGGTGCTGCGTTCGGGATGGCGCTGGCGTAGCAGGGTACTGCGTCCCGCCATGGTCAAAGTGAAAGGCTGAGAGCGGTGGCACCCCAGAGGGAGTGGTTCGAAAAGGACTACTACAAGATCCTGGGCGTATCGACTACGGCCTCCGAAAAGGAGGTCACCCGCGCCTATAGGCGCCTGGCAAAGCAGTATCACCCCGACGCCCACCCGGGCTCCGAGGAGCGCTTCAAGGAGGTGGCCGCCGCCTACGACGTGCTCGGGGACGCAGCCAAGCGCAAGGAGTACGACGAGGTGAGGGCCATGGGCCCCATGGCCGCCGGCCCCTTTGGGGGTCCCGGGGCATCCGGCGCGCCGGGCGGGGGGTTCGGCTTCAAGGTGGAAGACCTCTCCGACCTCTTCGGAGGGATTTTCAACCGGGGCACCCGGAGTTCGGGTCGCGGGAGCGGGCCGCAGCGGGGCACCGACATGGAAGCCGAGTTGCACCTGAGCTTCGAAGATGCGGTGCGGGGCGTGACCACAACGGTGAATGTGACCGGTGACGCCCCCTGTCGCACCTGCGGCGGGAGTGGCGCCGCGCCGGGTACCTCCCCGACGGTCTGTGCTCGTTGCGGCGGTCGCGGGGTGCTGGATGAGAACCAGGGGTTGTTCTCATTCAGCCAGCCCTGCCCGGTATGCGCCGGGCGGGGGCTGCTTATAGACAGGCCGTGTCCCACCTGCCGGGCGAGCGGCGTGGAGCACCGACCGCGCCAGGTGAAGGCACGCATCCCCGCCGGTGTCGAAAGTGGCCAGCGCATCCGGCTCAAGGGCCGGGGCGGGGCAGGCCGCAACGGCGGCCCGGCGGGGGATCTGTTCGTGGTGGTCCGGGTGGGTCACCACGAACGCTTCGGCCGCAAGGGCCGTGACCTTACTGTCACGGTGCCGGTCAGTTTCCCCGAGGCGGTCCTGGGCACGACGGTTGACGTGCCCACCTTGGATGGCACGGTCCCGGTGAAGGTGGCTCCCGGTACTCCACCGGGAAGGGTTCTGCGGGTGAGGGGACGGGGAGTACCGGCCGATGGTCGCAAGGCCGCCGGAGACCTTTTGGCAACGGTCTCGGTTACCGTGCCGGCTTCGCTTACCGAGGAGCAACTGGAGGCGGTGGAGCACCTCGCCGAGGTGATCCCGCCGACTGGGCGGATAGAAGGGACCGCCGCGCACCGGGCGCGGTCGTAGCGGAAGGCACCGGAGGAAGGCGCTGAAATGCTGAGAAGGGAGAGACCCGGGATGGTGGGGCGGTCAGATGCAACCCGCCGGGCCGTCTATGTGATCTCGGTGGCGGCCGAGCTTGCCGGGGTGCACCCCCAGACCCTGCGGATCTATGAGCGCAAGGGCCTCTTGGACCCCGCACGCACCGTCGGCGGGAGCCGGCGCTACTCCGAACACGACATCGAACTTCTCCGCCGCATCCAAGACCTCACCAATGCCGGGCTCAACCTCGAAGGCGTGAGGAGGGTGATGCAGCTGGAGGCCGAGGTTGCAAGCCTCCGGGCGGAGCTGGCAACGGCCCGTCAGGAGGCCCGGGAGGCCGTGGAGAGGACTCACCGCCACTATCGCCGGGACCTGGTCCCACTCCGCCAACTGCCTGCGATATTCAAACCACCTTCCCGTTGGGGGCAGTGACAGGGGCCGGCGCATAGCGCCGGCCTTTTTTGTGCTCCCCGGTTGAAGTCTGCCTAAAGTTGATACGGACGCTGTCAAGAAATATGTTCGGCATGGTAATATAGAAGCATGGCCGGGAGCCGGAGAGGGGCTGGGCACCGGTGAGCCATGAGGAGCGGAAGTGACATTCGACCCAAAACGCTGGACCCGCAAGTTGACAGAGGCCTTCGAACAGGCAGGCGCGTCAGCCCAGGCTGCGCACAATCCGGAGGTCACCCCCGACCATCTGCTGGCAGCCCTGCTTTCCCAGGAGGAGGGCCTCGCCCTACCGATCCTTGCCAAGGCCGGCCTGTCTGTCTTGGCCGCGCGCAATCAGGTGGCAGAGCGCCTGTCCAGGCTGCCCAAATCCTACGGGTCCCAGCCGGGCATCGGCTATGAGCTACGGGACGCGTTTGAGCAGGCAGACAGGGTGCGGGCCGAGATGGGCGATGAGTACCTATCGGTTGAGCATCTCCTGCTGGTTGTTTCTTCCAAGCTTGGCTTGAGCCGGGAGGACGTCCTGGCGGCCCTCAGGGAGGTGAGGGGAAGCCACAGTGTCACCTCGGACAACCCCGAAGCCGCCTACCGCGCCCTGGAGCGTTTCGGCCGTGACCTGACCGAGGCGTCCAGGCGGGGGAAGCTTGATCCGGTGATCGGCCGGGACGATGAGATCCGGAGGGTCATCCAGGTCCTGTCCCGCCGCACCAAGAACAACCCAGTACTGATCGGGGAACCCGGGGTGGGCAAGACCGCGATCGTGGAGGGACTGGCGAGCCGGATCGTGGAAGGTGATGTCCCCGAGGGCCTGCGAAACCGCAGGGTCATTGCTCTGGACATGGCTTCGATGGTTGCTGGCGCCAAATATCGGGGCGAGTTCGAAGAGAGGCTGAAGGCGGTCCTGAAAGAGATCGCCGACTCCGAGGGCCAGGTCATCACCTTCATCGATGAACTGCACACCATCGT
>JAKAOS010000087.1 GCA_021823165.1 Actinomycetes bacterium
TCCTCCCCGCCGGGTGCAACCAGCGGACTCGTTGATTGGTCAACTTGGAGGGTACGTCGCGCCCTTCAGCGGATCGAGCATCCACAACATCTGGTTATAACTCTGGAGAACCAGGTGAAGACATCTAGGGATCCATTTTGACCCCTTATTCGTCCCTGTTGTCCAACAACAGCAGTTCGAGCAATTGTTTCGGAATCGAAGGCTTTCGCCGCAGCTTTCGGATTCATGCTCGAAGAGATAACATTTAGCTTGAGATTATCAGATAGGTGGCGCGGGAGGTCTGCGATGTCTGGCGGCTCGGCGGCGGCGATGCGAGCAGTGGAGCTGGAGCACTCTGAGTTGCGCCAGGGCCTCCGAGAGCGGGTTGCTTCCGTTCTTGCTTCGGCCAAGTCCGGAGAGGGTTTGGCCGAGACCGCTGGTGAACTGATGTCCTTCTTCGGTTCGGAGCTACTTCCCCACGCTTCGGCCGAGGAAGCAACCATTTACGCGGTCGGTGCCGGGCACAAAGCGACCAGGCTGCTCACCCAGGTGATGCTCGATGAGCACCGCTGGCTGGAGACACTCGTCCATGAGTATCAGCTCGTTCAGAACGATCCGATAAGGGGCGCCGCCAAAGCTGAGGCAATTGCTGCGATGTTCGATATGCACTCCGCCAACGAGGAGCGGTATTTGCTACCCGAGGTGTTCCGGCTCTCCGACGACCCCGAAGCCCTGGTGGCTCAGGTCCAAGAGGGTGTGGATGCGGTAATTGACTCCTTTGGCTCTGAAACACCGGCTGACGCAGTGGCCCACTGGTTCGGCTGACAGAGCCACTCCCGCCCGGATCGTGATGCATGGACCGGCGGGTCAGACCGCCGAGGGAAGATTGCCCGCTGTGGCAAAGCAGGTAAGTGAAAGCTTTTCCCGAGGCTGTCTCCGGGTTCCTTCCGCTGGCTGAGATGGTGGTTCTGGGCGAGAACTTTGGAATGAGCCAGCTCGACATCGGCGGGATTTCTCGTTCGCCTCGTGGATGGAAGCCCCTGCTGGCCAGGGATCTTTGACGTTTGGCAAGCAGGCATCTGCCGTTGCTGAAATCTAAACCTAAAGTTGAGGATGAAGCCAGGTTGGCCAATCCGCTTGGTTCCTGGGTCCGGCTCGATGGCTTGGCTGATGTTGGCTTCGCACGGCGGGATAAATGTGGCCTTTCCGACTAGGAGGCCACGGCGTTCGGAGCTGTGTTACGGCGCCGCTTAGGCGCTTGGTGGGTGAGTCTTGGGCCGGGAGGGGAGCGCTCGGATCTCCCGGGTTGCACAATGGGGCCATGCTCTTGGCCTCCAGATTTTTGCGGGGTAGGACTCGGTCGGACCCGACCCTCCATTCCCCGCTGGCCCCCACTGAGCGATTACCGCTTGTTTTGGCGGAGGGCTTGGCGGTGGATTTGGCGGGTGAGAGGGTGCTTTCGGGAGTGGACCTCTCCCTCGACCCGGGAGAAGTGCTGGCTTTGGTGGGGGAGAATGGAGCCGGTAAGACCACCCTCATTCGTTGCATTGCCGGTGACCTCGAGCCCGCTGCGGGGAAGGTGGTCGTGGCAGGGAACGCGGTGTCAGGCGGCGGGAGCATGCCGGAGGGGGCGGCCGTCCTCTGGCAGGACGGAGACGTCTGCGAGAACCTGGACATAGCCCAGAACCTGGCGTTGGGCCAGGAGCGCCGACAGATGCTCCCTAGCCGAGCGGATCTTCACATGCGGGCAGGGACGGCACTGGGGGAGATGGGCTTGGACCTGGGCGACGTGTCACGACCGGCTCGGGTCCTGTCGGGAGGCCAGCGCCAGCTCCTTCTCATCGCCCGAGTCCTTTCGGGCTCCCCCCGCCTGGTCGTGCTGGATGAACCTACGTCCTCCCTGGGAATCGAGGAGGCTCGCTGGCTCGAGCGCACAATAGGCGAGATGTCGGAGAAGGGGACTGCCTTTGTTGTGGCTTCTCACGACCTCGGACAGGTCCTGCGTATGGCAGGCCGGGTTGCGGTGTTGCGCCGGGGCCGGCTGGTGGCGCAGCTGGATGCGGCCCGGGCTCACGTCGATGACGTGGCTGCCCTCATGTCAGGACGCCAGCCGGACGTTTCCGCTCGCCGCCAGCTCAGCCGTTTGCATGGCCTGGCCGATCGCCTTGCGTCTGCCCCACCCTCCTCGGGCATCTCATTGATTCTTGCGGCCGCCTCCGCAGCACACAGCAATGCCGCAGTTACCACCCACGTCGTGGACCAAGGCCGACTCTTCTGCATCGCAAGCCACGGAGTGGCACCCGATGTTGCCCAGGAGTTGGCGAGGTTCTCATCACCCCAAGACGCTGGACCGATCGGGCTGGCGGCGACCTCTTCGGCTGAAACACGGCATTACCCGGGTAGTTCTTTGCGGGGATGGAAGCCCTGGGAGGCTCTTGCGGCGGCGGGGCTGTCGGGATGCGTGGTCGTTCCGCTGTTTGTTGCCGATGGCGTCGGGGGGGTGATGACCCTCTTCTACCGCCCCGGACGCGCCCCCGAGAAGGAACAGATCGACCTCCTGAGCCTGTACGCGAGCCAAGCTGCCGCAGCATTGGAACGGGATCGCCTGTTGGCAGAGACGACCATTCGCAATAGGGCTCTCGAGACGGTCCGAGACATTCTGGAGGTACTCAACCGACCGGCCAGCGCCGAGGAGTCGGTGGCTGTGGCCCTTGCAACCCTTGTCACCGACATCAGGGCGGAAGGGGTGGGCCTGGTGTTGGCAGGAGACGGGTCTGACACTCAAGTTGAGGATTATGCCGATGGATTGGCGTGGAAAGGGTTTGTGGATGCAGATGGGATGTCCTGCAAGCCGCCTCTCTGCTTGGAGGAGGCTGCCGCCGAGAGGCTTTCTTATCACTCAGTTTCTCTGGAAGGCCCTGGAGGGAGCAGTCCCGGACGCTTTGGCTGTGGCCACCAGGACCACCTGTGGGCAGGTTTCGAAATGCCCGGCCGAGCGGCCCTTGTGGTCGCCGTATTCGCATCCATCCCGGATCGCTCGGTGCGCTATGTGCTACAGGATGCCGCACATTCCCTGCGGCTGGCCCTGGAACGGGAGCGGGCCGAGCTGGCGAGGCAGCAGGCGGCCGCCATATTGCGCACCCAGGAGTTGCAACAACTCTTCCTCGGCAGGCTCAGTCACGAACTGCGTACGCCCCTGACCGCGATCAGGGGCTATGCCACGAGTTTGCTGCAAAAGGACGTGGAGTGGGACAACGAGACCAAGGAGCGGTTCTTGGGGCGCATCGAGGAGGAGTCTGCTCGCCTGGGTCGGCTCGTCGACGACCTGTTGGACTTTTCTGCCATAGAGGCCGGCATATTCCGGGTCCATCCCGACTGGTGCGATCTTCGCCTGGTAATTGAGGCCGCCGTGGCGTGTCTTCCTTCGCAGCGCTGGGCTATCGAGGTCGATTGCGATCCGGCGCTCCCATCGGTTTGGGCCGACCACGACCGCATGGAACAGGTACTGGTGAACCTATTGACCAACGCCCTCAGACACAACCCACCCGGCACTCGGGTCAAGGTCACGGCATCGACCGTCCTGAGCGACAATGCACTGCCGGCCCGGGTGGAAGTCAGCATCGTCGACAACGGGGGCGAGGTCTGTGAACGGCTTGGGCCAAGGGCTGAAAACCAGGGAGAGCGCAGCGCCTCGGGCTTGGGCCTTTCCATCTCAGAGGGGATCATGGTTGCCCACGGCGGCGATCTGGACAAGGTGAGCGGGCCGAGCGGAACCAGCGTGAGGGTCTGGATCCCCCTCGAGCCGGCCGGGGGTACTCAACCATGATCTCCCCGTTGCAACCCCGCCCTACACGAGCTCTGCTCGTAGAGGACGATCCCAACATCGTGGACCTCATACGGTCGAACCTGGCGGTTAGGGGTTTCGACACCCTGGTTTCGGCATATGGAGCCCTGGCTCTTTCCCTGATTGATACCGAGGACCCAGACATTGTGCTGTTGGACTTGATGCTTCCCGATTTGGATGGGTTGGAACTCTGCAAGCAGATCAGGGAACGGTCCTCTGCAGCGATCATCGTCGTATCCGCGCGGCGAGCCGAGCATGACAAGATCACCGCGCTCAACGTGGGGGCGGACGATTACATGACCAAGCCCTTCAGCGTCGACGAACTCCTGGCCCGGATCGCGGCCACGCTGCGGCGAACCCGGCCCGCAGACCGCACCGAGGAGCAGGCGGTGATCGAGGTGGGAGGCGTGGTGATCGACCTTTCCCGTCAGCTTGTGACTCGCGGCGGGGAAGCGGTGCACCTGACCCCAACAGAGTTTGCGCTGTTGAGGGAGCTGTCAACCAACCCAGGGAGGTTGCTCAGCCATGCTCACCTGTTGCGCAACGTTTGGGGCATTGGATATGAGACCGAGACGGAGTATCTGAGGGTCTACGTCCGCCGCCTGCGTTCCAAGCTGGAAAGGCCTGGCGGCCCACCCCTGATAGCAACCCATCCCCGGGCCGGCTATCGCTTCGTGGGCGAGGGCAGCGCCATCGGCTGAGATCTGTTCATCGTTGTGTGCGAAAACCGGTCACGGCCCCCGCCGCTTCCAACGGCATGACGCCCAAGGGAGCATTCCATAACGGCTGCGTTAACGGTTTATTTATTCATCTCCTGGTTTTTTCACGGAGTGTTCATGTTGTTGGTCATAGCTTTCGGGTTCGGGACACTCGGCAAACCAAGTTCCGTGTGGCCGTTGCCCGGGTTGGCAATCAGGGACCGGGCCGAGAACAAGGGGGACAACGTGAGAACCAAGGCCCACAGGGCGGCGGTCCTGCCAACGGTGGTTGCAATGGGACTGCTCGCATCGGCGTGCGGAAACGGGGCAGGAAGCAGTTCCCCGTCGACTTCTCAACCGGTTACGACGCCACAGTTGTCTGCGACGTCCTTTACGCGTAACTTTTCGGCGATGGCTGCTTTGAAGCCGCTTGCCGCCAAAGGCAAGGGGCTGGTGGCTGCGATTTTGCCCGACACGGTTTCCTCGGCCCGCTACACCGAGTTCGACGCTCCTTATTTGGCCAAGGCATTCCAGACGGCCGGGTTGTCCAAGTCCCAGTATGTGGTCCAGAACGCGCAGGGCTCTCCCAGCACCGAACTCACCTATGCCCAGTCCGACATCGCCCGGGGCGCAAGCGTGCTGATCATGGATCCCCTGAACTCCGGTGTGGGGGCCCAAATCGAGTCCTACGCCAAGTCTCACGGCGTGGCGGTGATCGACTATGACCGCCTCACGCTTGGCGGTAGCCGCAACTACTACGTGAGCTTCAACAACGTCGCAGTCGGCCGGCTGATCGGGCAGGGATTGGTCAGCTGCGTGAGCGCTTGGCACGTCGCCAAGCCAAACGTCTTGGTCATGAGGGGGGCACCGACCGACAACAATGCCACCCTGTTTGCCCAAGGGTACGATTCCGTCATCAACCCCTACTTCTCATCGGGCAAGTGGACCAAGGCCGGGGCACCGGCCGGTACCTGGGATCCCCCGACCGCCGAGACGGAGTTCCAGCAGGCCTACACGGCACATAAGAACATGAATGCCGTGCTAATGCCCAACGACGAAACCGCGGCACCGGTCATCACCTATCTGAAGACGCTGCACACACCCCCGCGCACCTTCCCCGTCACCGGACAGGATGCGACCCTCGTCGGGTTGCAGAACATCCTCTCCGGCTACCAGTGCGGGACCGTTTACAAGCCGATATACCTCGAGGCACAGGCGGCTGCAGCCCTATCCCTCTACCTGAGGGCTGGGCAGAAGCCCCCGGCCTCGTTGGTGAACGGGACGACCATGGACACCACATCGCACACGTCAGTACCTTCGGTGCTGCTGAAGCCGGAGTGGGTGACCACCTCGAACATGGCGGCGACGGTCGTAAAGGACAACTTCGTGCCCGCCAGCCAACTTTGCGCAGGCTCCTACGCGAGTGCCTGCAAGGCTGCTGGCATCTCGGGCTGAGCATTCTGGGATGGCGCAGACTGCGGGGAACTCCAGCTACCCAACCGCTCCCCCCCTCCGGCCCAGCGGAGGAGGGGGGGAGAGCCCCTTGTTGCTCCGGGGCATAGCCAAGTCCTTCGGTGCCGTTCAGGCGCTGTCATCGGTGGACCTGGATCTTCCGGCGGGCAAGGTGACCGCCCTTCTGGGGGACAATGGGGCCGGCAAGTCCACCCTTGTGAAGCTGATTTCCGGCATCTTCGCCCCAGACGAGGGCAGCATCATCTGGGAAGGCGAACCTGTCCGGCTCCGGACGCCAAAGGAGGCGTCGGAGCTGGGCATTGCCACCGTTTACCAGGACCTAGCCCTATGTGACAACCTCGATGTAGTCCAGAACATGTTCCTCGGCCGGGAGATCGTCCGGTCGGGGGTCATGGACGAGGCCGAGATGGAGACGGTGGCATCCCGCACGCTGGAGGACCTGTCGGTGACCACCTTGTCCTCCACTCGCCAGCTGGTGGCCTCCCTCTCGGGTGGTCAGCGGCAGGCGGTTGCAGTTGCCAAGGCGGTCATGGCTAGGGCAAGGCTGGTTGTGTTCGACGAGCCAACGGCGGCGCTCGGTGTGAGCCAGACGGCGATGGTTTTGGACCTGATCTCGAGGCTCGCAGACGCCGGGATGGCGGTGATGGTGATATCTCACAACCTCAACGACGTTTTCCGGGTGGCGGACCGCCTTGCGGTGCTCTATCTCGGCCAGATAGCGGCCGAGGGCCCAATCTCGGGCTTTGATCCGGCGAACGTTGTGGATCTGATCACCACTGGGAAGTCGGCGCGGCTGGCCCCATCACAGCCGGGAATGGAAGCTGCCGGTAAAGAGGAGGAGCAGCCATGATTTCCGCCCCTCCGGGAGCGAGCGAGTCCGAGGCCAACGAAGTGGCCTCGCCCGTCCCCTCGTCACTTTCCGGCTTTCTGCGCCAGTGGGCACGCCGGGCTCGCAGCGGCGAGAGCGGCGTCCTGCCCGTGTTGGGCGGGTTGATCCTCATCGTCGTCATCTTCCAGGTCCAAAGCCCCGTCTTCCTCTCCCCGGCCAACCTCACCAACTTGTTGGTGCAGGGAGCAGTGTTCGTGCTGTTGGGAATGGCAGAGGTCTTCGTGCTGCTGCTGGGCGAGATCGACCTCTCGATCGGTTTCGTGGCCGGTATCGGAGGTGGCGTTGCGGCCATTTTGCTGGCGTCCCCCTACAACCTGCCATGGTGGGCCGCACTGGGGGCCGGTCTTGTGGCGACCGCGGCAATCGGGGCGGTGCAGGGAACCCTTGTGACCCGACTCGGCCTCCCCTCCTTTGTCGTCACCCTGGCGGGCCTCCTGGGCTGGGAGGGGGTCCTGATAACGATGATCGACCACAGTCCCTCCGCCAGCGGGGGTGTAGTCAGGATTTCCAACAATGTGGTCAATGACCTGGTCAATGGCAACCTGAGCCCCCTAGCCGGGTGGATCGGGATGATCTTGGTGGTCTCCGCCTACGCCCTGGCGACCCTCGGCGGGGAGCAGAAGCGCCGCAAGCGGGGCCTCAGCGCTCTGCCCTGGAGCATCGCCATGCTCAAGGTCGGCATAACGGCCCTTGCCGGGGTCGTCCTAGTGCTTATCTGCAATACCAATAGGGGCCACTTCGTGAGCCTCAGGGGGGTCCCGTGGGTCGTTCCCATCGTCCTTGCGGTCTTTGCCGGTTGGACCTTCCTGCTCGGGCGCACCAGGTTTGGCCGGTATGTCTATGCCATAGGTGGCAACGCCGAGGCGGCGAGGCGGGCAGGGATCAACCTGCTCCGGGTGCGGACCATCGCCTTTACGCTCTCGGGCCTGACGGCCGGGGCCGGGGGCATCATTTACGCCTCACGGCTGGGCTCGATGTCCGTCGGTATCGACGGTGGGACCCTGGTTCTATACGCCGTGGCGGCAGCGGTCATTGGCGGGACGAGCCTCTTTGGGGGGAGGGGCAAGGCCTTACATGCAGTGCTGGGCGGCCTGGTAATCGCCACCGTCTACAACGGCATGGGATTGCTGGGCATGGGCGCCGCCTCTCAGTACATGGTCACGGCTTTGGTGCTGGTGGCTGCCGTCACCGTCGATGCCTTTGCCAGAAGGAGCCGCAACTGACCCTGATCTCCCGGGGTGGGGTTTCTCGGCGATCTTTGGCTTTGGCAAGAAAAGGGTTGTGGCCCGACCGGGCGCCGGGGTCCAGCGGCGATAATTGCAGCATGGGCGAACCTGTGCAGAAGTCCGCTGAGCAGTGGCGTGCGACACTCGACCCCGACCGCTACCGGGTCCTCCGGGAAGCGGCAACAGAGCCGCCATTCAGCGGTTCGCTGCTCTACAACCATGATGACGGCACCTATCTCTGCGCTGGTTGCGGGGAACCCCTGTTCTCGTCCTCGGCGAAGTTCGATTCCCAGAGCGGCTGGCCCAGCTTCTTCGAGCCCCTTCGGCAAGATTCGGTGGAACTCTCAGAGGACCGCACCCACGGCATGGTGCGGACAGAGGTTCGCTGTGCACGCTGTGGTGGTCACCTGGGCCACGTCTTTGACGACGGACCGGCCCCCAGCGGTCAGCGCTGGTGTGTCAACTCTCTTGCCCTGCGCTTCACCTGAGCAGCTGGGGAACCGCGAGGGCTTTGGCGAAATGTTTTTCACTACGCCTTCGGTGCCGGCAAAGGCTACGAGACCCGCTCTGGGGTTGGCGCAGCGGGGCCTCAAAGTGTCCGCTCTATATAACTCTGAACTGTAACGTTATATAGAAAATGGGGCTTTACCAGCTCATTGTCGTACCACGTCTTGCTGCCACAGCGTCAGACAACATTTCGCAAACCACTTCCAGACAGGGGAGTTTGGGCAACATTGACGAACTGGCTGGTCCCGGGCGGTTGATGCAGTAGAGCTATATCTGAGCTTGATGCAACATTTCCAGTTGTTTGTGCTTAGTTGAGGGTGTAGGTTCGCTCTCTGTCGCCGCTGCGGCGCCCCGGGATGGCCGGCGCGGACCAGGCGGTGGCCGCCGTGAGGCGGACAAACGGCCACTGATAACTGGCGCTGGCGGCTTGGGGCCGCGGGGCCAACCCGACAGGGGGACGTATGCGAGCAAAGACAGCCGGCAAGGCCGCGGTCACCGTGTGCGCCCTGGGCTGTGGGATGCAGATCATGAGTGCAGCCCCGGCGCAGGCGTTGGCGGTGAGGGTGGGGCCCGGCATGACGGTTTATGGCCTGGCCTCCCGCTTCCACGTGAGCGAAGCTGCGATTGTTGCCGCCAACCATCTGGCCAATCCCCGCCTCATCGATGTAGGCACCCTGCTTCGGATCCCGGCTCGATCGACGGCCGCCGTGGCGGCTCCGGCCGGCTTTGTGACAGTCGGGGCGGGGGAGACGCTGTGGTCAATAGCCGTCCGCTACCACAGCTCGGTTGCCGCCCTTGCTGCGTCCAACGGGTTGCGCAATGCGAACTACATCTTCCCCGGCGAGAGGCTCCGGGTCTCCCATGCCGCCCCCGTATACCGCACCGTGGCCGTGGCGGCTCCGGCCGGCTTTGTGACAGTCGGGGCGGGGGAGACGCTGTGGTCAATAGCCGTCCGCTACCACAGCTCGGTTGCCGCCCTTGCTGCGGCCA
>JAKAOS010000088.1 GCA_021823165.1 Actinomycetes bacterium
CGATCTGCGTCCCCAACCTCGATATCGAGGAAAACGACGTGCGGTGTTCTCACGCCTCCGCGGTGGGGCCCCTCGACCCCGAGCAGCTCTATTACCTCGAGACGCGTGGCATCCCGACGGAGTTGGCCCGCCGACTCGTAGTGATGGGCTTTTTCCGCGACGTGACCGAACGCAACCCGATCGGTGGCCTGCGAGGGTTCCTGGACGATGCGGTGGCCACCCGTCTCGGCGAGGCCCGGGGGGAGAACGTGGCATCCATGGAGTCGGCCCTCGCAGGGGGAGAGTGATGGCCAAACTGACCAAGGTCGGCTCCGTGGACGAGTTCGACACCTGTTCGGTTAAAAGGATCGAGGTCGACGGCCTGGCAATTGCGGTGGTTCGCATAGATGACGACTTCTTTGCGGTGGGGGATCGCTGTTCTCATCAGGACGTATCTCTTTCCGAGGGTGAGCTTTTCTGCGAAGACCGCGAGATCGAGTGCTACAAGCACGGCAGCACCTTTTCTCTGACGGACGGCTCCCCGCAGTCTCTTCCTGCCACCAAGCCGGTTCCGACCTTCGAGGTCAGCGTGGCGGAGGGACATGTGTGGATTGCAGTCCCATGAGCAAATCACTGAGGGGAACCCAATGAGCGAGTTGAGGATCGAGGGACTTCGAGGCGGCATAGAGGGACGTGAAATCCTCAAAGGGGTCGATCTAGTCGTCCGCTCGGGCGAGGTGCATGCCCTGATGGGCCGCAACGGCTCGGGCAAATCCACCCTTGCCCACGTCATCACGGGGCGCCCCGGCTACCATGCCACCGCCGGCAGGGTGCTCTTGGACGGCGTGGATTTGCTGGGCCTGCCCACCTGGGAGCGGGCCAGGGCCGGGTTGTTCCTGGTTCCGCAGTACCCCGTTGAGGTGCCAGGGGTATCCCTCGAAGCGGCCTTCGGCGCGGCCGGACTGTCCGGGCCGGGACTCTCGGGGGGCATGCGGGAGGCGATGGAGCAGGAGGCTGCGCGCATCGGCCTTTCCACGGCGCTTCTGGACCGCTCGATGAACGTGGATCTGTCGGGAGGGGAGAAGAAGCGCAATGAGACGCTTCAGCTGTCTCTTCTTCGACCCCTCTTTTCCCTCCTGGATGAGATTGACTCCGGTCTGGATGTCGATGCACTGCGGGCCGTGGGTCGGCGGGTATCGGAGGGTGTCAAGGAGTGGGGGATGGGCGTGCTTGCCGTGACCCACTACAGCAGGCTGCTCACCGTGTTGGTGCCGGACCAAATCCATGTGTTTTCCGACGGCGCAATAGTGCGCAGCGGTGGCCCGGAGTTGGCAGAGGAGCTAGAGCGCAGCGGTTACGCCGCTTATTCGGCACAACCTTGAGCGACGAAAGAGGAAAGTCCCGGTTACGAAGTGACATCGCCGGCTCCGTGGCGTAATATTTGCGTAACAGCCGGACGGGCCATCCCGGCTCAGCTGCTAAGCGCAGGCGGGAAGGCCCTCGGCAGGTCACCGGAGGGGGATTGCCGCTCCTAGGGAGCGGCGGCTTCGGTAGCCGGGTCGTTGTTGGCGACGGCCCGGCCGCCGGCGTTCATCTCTGGGTTCTCCTCACGGCAAGGTCTTTTCGCAAGTGGTGCTCATTGTTGTTGACCATCAAGATCCGGCGTCGTTAGAAGCCGTCCGTAGTCGTGATTGCGACCTGAGCGGCTAGTTTCTTTATAACTGCTGTACGCTGGAGGAGTTTCGATGCGCTGTCCGAGCTGCCAAACGTCGTTGCCCGCCGGGCGGCGATTTTGCGGGCGCTGCGGTGAGGACCTCAATCCTGAATCGGGGTCGACTCAGGCGCCGATGTCCTTGGGATCCCTGCCGGCCCCTGTACCACCGCCCGCTACCGCCGAGGGTGAACTGCCCCTGGATGGCCGGATAGGCCGATTCGCTCCGTGGTGGCGGCGCGCCATTGCCTTGTTCATAGATTCGGCTCTGGTCTCTGTAGGTGTGTTGGCAATGAGCATCGTTGCGACGGCCTTCACCAAATCTGGCAGTACGACCACCGTCGAGGTTGTCGTGGCTGGGGTCCAAGTGGTCGGCGGTGTTCTCTATTACACAATGCTCAGCGGCGGATCCACGGGCCAAACCATCGGCTACCGGACCATGGGCATGGCGGTGCGCGACCTCAAAGCCGGCGGCAGGATCGGTTATGGCCGTGCGTTTGGCAGACTGGCCTTGCGCTCCCTCCTCTACGGCGGGCTCGCCGTGGAGTTGGTGCGTCCGGCCTTTGGGGCGTCGCACCCCCTTTTGTTGTTGGTGGCATTGGTCCCCGGCCCCCTGAGCGACGCATGGCCGCTCATTGACCCGCGGCGACAGACACTTGTTGACAAGGTCGTCCGTGTCGCCGTCTACCTGCGGAGTAGCCGGTAGGGGTGCGAGTCTTACTGGTGGAAGACGAGCGCACCCTGGCCTCGGCACTGGCCAAGGGGCTATCGGCTGAGGGCTTTACGGTAGAGGTGGCACAGGACGGCAAGCTGGGCTACTGGATGGCCCGCAACAACCACTACGACCTGATCGTGTTGGACATCCTGCTGCCGGGGATGAACGGTTACAAGATCTGCTCGTCTTTGCGTAAAGCGGGCGTGTGGATTCCGATTTTGATGCTCACGGCAAAAGACGGCGAGTTGGACGAGGCCGAGGCCCTGGACGGGGGTGCGGACGACTACCTCAAAAAGCCCTTCAGCTTCGTGGTGCTCCTTGCCCGGATCCGGGCGCTGTTGCGCCGCGGAGCCTCCGAACGCCCATCGGTGCTGAGCGCTGGTGACCTGGCTCTGGACCCCGCCTCTCACGGTGTGACGCGTGCAGAGGAGAAGATCGTGCTCACTGCGCGGGAGTTCTCCCTTTTGGAGTTGCTCATGCGGCGCAGCGGGCAGGTCATGTCCAAGAGGGAGATCCTTGCCGCCGTCTGGGGCGAGGATTTTGAGGGGGACCCCAACATCGTGGAGGTCTACGTCGGCTACCTCCGCCGGAAGGTGGATACGCCCTTTGGGCGCCGTGCGATTCAGACTCTCCGGGGGGTTGGCTACATGTTGGACCCGGACGGGGGTTGAGCCGGCGTTTACGGCGCTGGGCCGCTCCGGTGAGGGTGAAAGTATCCCTCGCCGCAGCGGGGGTGGTGGCAATAGTCACAGTGCTTGGCGCCCTGGGGATGTTCTTCGTGATCAGCCGCTCCCTCTATGGGAGCCTGCGGCAGAGCACCATCGTTCAGGCCACTGCTGTGGCAGGGATGGTAAGGGGTGGCAACCTACCGTCGTCCCTTCCGGAGTCCCCCAGCCTCATCCAGGTGCTCAGCCCAAGTGGGAGAGTCCTTGCCTCGGATCCGGCGGCCGCAAAGGACTCGGCACTGGCCGGCCGCATTCGCGGACCTGGCACAAAGGTTGCAGAAGTTTCCAGCCTGGGGGGGCATCACGTTCGCCGGAACGCCACTCTGCCGGGTGTTTCCGAAGGCCCCTGGATTGTGGCAAAGATGCCGGTCCCAAGCGCCCGAGGGGCCATGACAGTTGTGGTGGCCACCTCGGTCGACACCCTTGGGGAGTTCCTCTCCTACCTTGCGCTGCTGTTGGTAGTGGGATTTCCCATCCTTTTGATGATGGGAGGGTTGCTGGCCTGGATCCTGGCAGGCCGAGCCCTCGCTCCGGTAGAGAAGATCAGGGTCGAGGTGGCCTCGGTTGCCGAGGGGGATCTCACCAAGCGGGTCACCGAGCCCGACACCCAGGACGAGGTGGGAAAGCTTGCCAGGACCATGAACTCGATGCTGGACCGGCTGCAAGCCTATGCAATGCGCCAGCGAGACTTTGCCGCAGATGCCAGCCATGAACTCCGTACTCCGATCGCGGCAATAAGGGCCCAGTTGGAGGTGGCCCTCGCCCATCCCGAGCGAGACTGGCGGGCGGTGGCGGGCGAGGTGCTCGGGGAGGTTCATCTCATGGGACGGGTGGTCGAGGACCTCCTCAGCCTTGCCAGGCAGGGATCCAGCCCGGCAAAGTCCGATCCAGTGGACTTGGATGAGATAGTCCTGAGTGAGGCGAAGCTGGCCCGGTGGAGGTGCGAGCGGGACGGTCACATCGTCTCGGTCGATGCCACGAGGGTAAGTGCGGGTAGAGTGGTCGGAGACCCGGACCAGCTGCGCAGGATGGTGCGGAACCTTTGTGACAACGCAGTCCATCATGCCCGATCCGAGGTTCGCCTCTCTTTGTCGGCATCGGGCGGCTTTGTGGAACTGGCAGTGGCAGACGATGGATCGGGGATTCCTATCGCGTACAGAGAAAGGGTCTTCGAACGTTTTACCCGCCTGGACGAGTCCCGCAGCCGAGACGGTGGCGGTGCCGGCCTGGGTCTGGCAATCGTCAAGGAAATCGTCTCCAGGCACCACGGAGTTGTGGCGGTGGAGATGTCAGACGCCGGGGTCGGTGCGAAATTTGTCGTGCGACTCCCGGAGGGTGCTTGAAAGACCCGGTGTAGCCTCGGTTGGGGATCTGGGCGGAGCGGTAGGAACTGGAAGACGAAAGGGGATCCTGATCCGAAAGAGTAGAGACAGGTGACCGGGACCGAGTACTCGCGCAGCAAGGGTCACAACGGTTCTCGCCGCAGTGTGGCAAGGTCCTCTTCAGCCCACGCTCATTCGTCGAGCCGCATGCCCAGGGCAGGGTTTTCCCAGCGGGAGCGGCCGTGGCCCGAGGCTTCTGCTTCCGGCCGCCGTGCTTCACGACCCGGCAACAGAACCGCCCCACCGCTTGCCAAGATGCGGCGATTTGCCGCCGGGAGCCTGTTGGTCGCCTCGGTGGCTACTGCCTGGTCGGTTGGGGGTGCCCTGACCGCGCCTGGGACGCTTTCCCCTCCGATCCGCATGGTGGAGTGGGTTAGGAGCCACGGGGGCGGCAGCCTGGTGGCAAACGCGGAGAGAGTCTGGTATGGGCTGAATGCACCCTCCAAGGGTGGCCGACCCGCCAAGGGCCTCATCCCGACCCATCACCACCGCAGTTCCGCCTCCTCTTCGCCGAGTGTTCCACACCTCCAGCCGCCGGCCCCGATTTCGCAATTCCCCGGGGTTCACATAGCCGGGGAGGGCACATGGCAGCCGATTGGGTTCCCGGTCAATGGCATCTATCCCATGTATGCCTCCTACGTGGCCCCCAGCCCGGCCTATACCAGCCTGGTCACAGGAGTCGTGTGGATAGACCCCAAGCTGGTCTCGGCTCGGCTCTTCGCGGGTTCGCAGTCCCCCGGGGTCGGGACCTGGACCTATAGTTCGCCCTTGGCCGGCAGCACCACGACTGGGCTGGAAGCCGCCTTCAATGCGGGTTTTCGGATGAATGCCTCAAACGGCGGGTGGTACTCGGAGGGCAAGACCGCCGTCCCGCTGCGCAACGGAGCGGCCTCCTTTGTGATCATGAAAAACGGCACGGCCAGCGTGGGGCAGTGGGGAAGGGATTTCACCATGGGCCCCAACATTGCCTCGGTGCGCCAGAACCTTTCCCTGATTGTCGACGGCGGCAAGCCGGTTCCTGGGCTTTCGAACAACAACTTCCAGCAGTGGGGCCTGACGCTTGGGAACCAACTCATGGTCTGGCGATCGGGCGTCGGCGTCACCAAGAACGGGGCGTTGATCTATGTGGGGGGACCGGGGCTGTCGATCACCGGCCTTGCCCGCACCCTGGTGCGCGCCGGGGCGGTTCGGGCCATGGAGTTCGACATAAACACCGACTGGGTGAACTTCTTCTACTTCAGCCCTCCACCCGGCCAGCCCTCCTCGCCGCTCAATGGCGCGAAGCTGCTTTCGGACATGATTCGCCCCGTGAACCGTTACTTCACGCCCACCGCCCGGGACTTCGTCGCCCTCTACGCCCGCAACTCGACTGCAGCGTCCGGCTCAGGGGTCTCGGCCGCATCGAACTAGCTGCTTGCTGCCAATAGCCGGGGTGTTCGCTGGACTAAGGCTGGGCGTCTGTTGCCTTGGCCATGCACTCAGAAAGGGTGTTCCAGGCGAGCACGGCGCACTTGATGCGGACGGGGAACTTGACCACGCCCTGTAGCGCCGCCAGTTCACCCATCTTGGCAAGCTCGGCTGCGGTGGGGGTCTCGGTCTGCGAAGCTGCCGGAGCAAGGCTGGATTCGTGGATCGACATCATCGCCTTGAAGGAGCGGATGGCGGCCGAGGCCTCTTCGAGCGTCTTCCCCTTTACGGAAACGGTCATCAAAGAAGCCGAGGAGCGGCTAATGGAGCATCCCTGCCCGCCGATCCCTATGTCTTGTATGCGACCCTCGTCGACCAAGAGGGTGATGACTACCTCGTCTCCGCAAAGGGGGTTGTATCCCTCGGCCCGGAGCGCCGGCGGGCTTTCCAGCTCCTTGGCGTTGCGGGGGTTGCGGTAGTGGTCGAGGATGATCTCGCGATAGAGGTCTTCCAATCCCGGCATTGGTCTCCTTGTGGCTCGAGGAGCAAACTAGGCGAAGAAGGAACGAGCCTCGCCCAATGCATCGGAGAGGGCGTCGATGTCGGACTCGTCGTTGTAGATATAAAAAGAGGCACGTGCCGTGGCTGCGAGCCCCAGGCAGCGCATGAGCGGCTTTGCGCAGTGGTGCCCGGCCCTCACGCAAACCCCTCTGCTGTCCAGCACCTGGGAGAGGTCGTGAGCATGCACCCCGTCCAGCTGCATCGAAAGCACCCCGCCCCGGCGCTCGGGCCGGGAGGGTCCATGAATCACCAGTGCGTCGCCGTGGTCCGCCTCCAGCTTTTTCATGGCATAGCTGAGGAGGGTGATCTCGTGTTCGCGGATTGCGGCCATTCCCAGGCCCGAGAGGTAGTCGACGGCTGCTCCAAGGCCGATGGCCTCGGCGATGGGCGGGGTCCCGGCCTCGAACTTCCATGGGAGGTCGTTGGGGATGAAGCCGTCCAGGCGGACGTCTTTGATCATCTCGCCTCCCCCCAAGAACGGTGGCATGGCGTCGAGAATCTCCGCTTTGCCCCACAGCACACCGATCCCGGTTGGGCCGAGCATCTTATGGCCGGTGAAGGCCATGAGATCGGCGCCGAGAGAGCTGACGTCGGTTGGCAAATGCGGCACATACTGCGCCCCATCGGCAACCACCACCGCACCGGCGGCGTGTGCGGCCTGGGCAATCTGGGAGACAGGAACCAGGGTCCCCAGCACGTTGGAGCACATGGTCACCCCGACAAGCTTGGCCCCTTCGACCGTCTCTTCAAGTCGGGAGAGGTCCAACTCGCCGTCCTCGCCCAGGCGCAAGTAGCGGATCTCGAAGCCGATCTCCGATGCAAGCATCAACCATGGGACGAGGTTGGCGTGGTGTTCGATCTCGGTGAGCACTATGGCATCGCCCGGCCTCAGATTCGCCCGCCCCCAGGACTGAGCGACCAGATTGAGCGCCTCGGTGACGTTCTTGGTGAAGATGATCTCCCTGCCCGGGTCGGGGGCTCCTATGAAGTCACCGATTTTCTGTCGAGCCCCCTCATACAAAGAGGTGGCTTCCTCGGCCAGCCGGTAGACGCCTCGGTGGACGTTGGCGTGTGAGCGGCAGTAGTAGTCGTCCATTGCCGCCAGCACCGAGTCGGGTCGTTGGGAGGACGCCGCGGAGTCCAAATAGACCAGGGGATGGTCGTGGTGGGGGTTACGAAGGAGTGTGAAGTCCTCCTTGACCGTCGCCGGATCGAATCCGGCCCGGAGGTCGCTCAAACCAGCCACTCCTCATAACCCTTCTCCTCGAGCCGGGTGGCCAGATCCGAGCCGCCCGACTCGACGATGCGCCCTCCTGCGAGCACGTGAACCCGGTGAGGCTCGAGTTCGTCGAGGATGCGCCGGTAGTGGGTAACCAGCACCGTGCCCATGTCGGGGCGGGCCTCCAACACGGTGCGGACCCCGCGTGCCACCAAGCGCAGAGCGTCGATGTCCAAGCCGGAGTCGGTCTCGTCCAGCACCGCAAGATCCGGCTCCAGCACCGCCATCTGCAGCACCTCGTTGCGCTTCTTTTCCCCTCCGGAGAAGCCTTCATTGAGGTAGCGGTCGCCGAAGGAAGGGTCCATCCCGAGTCGCTCCAGCCACTCCATGATGGTGATCCGGAGTTCCAGCACGGAAAGATCCTCTCCCCGCCGAGCCGACAGCGCCCTACGCAAAAACTGCACGATCGGGACGCCAGACACCTCCTCGGGATACTGGAAGGCCAGGAACATCCCTGCCTTGGCGCGGACGTCTGTGCTCCAGGCGGTCACGTCGTCACCCTTGAACAGGATGCGTCCAGCCGTCACCTCGAATGCGGGGTTCCCCAGCAAGGTGTTGGCCAATGTGGATTTCCCAGAACCGTTGGGCCCCATGATTGCATGGATCTCGCCCGGCATGACCTCCAGGTCGATTCCCTTGAGGATCTCATGGCCCTCGACGGCGGCGTGCAGGTCTTCCACGCGGAGAATGGGCTCGCTCATCGCCCAGATTCTACATGGCTGGGTGATTACCACTACCTGGGTAGTGGTAATTTGACACCGCCCCAGGTGATCCCGGTCGACCTATCGGCTCAGACGGTCGCTGGGACCTCGGGTCGCCAGTAGGTGACGAGACCGTCGAGGTTGGGTTCTGCTCGTTCCTCGGGGGCCTTCTTTGCGGTTCCTATGTAGAGCCAGCCCACGATGGAGTCGCCTTGCTCCAGGCCCAAGGCGGTCTTCACCACGGGGTCATACGCGGGCTGTCCGGTCCTCCAGATGGAGTGGAAGCCCAATGCCGTGGCCGCTATGAGGGCGTTCTCTGCGGCCGCTGCGGTAGAGAGGAGTTGTTCATGCGCGGGGATCTTGTGTGCCTTGGGCACACAACCAAAGGCCACCACCACCGGCGCCCTGTTGAACTTGGTCCGCTCCTTGGAGATCTGGCCTTCGGTGGGAGACCAGCCCTCCTCCTCGGCCCGGTGCAGCAGGGCGGAAACCAAAACCTCTCCAAAGGCGTCCTTCTCCTCGCCCAACAGCACCACGAAGCGCCACGGGCGCAGCTCCTCGTGATCCGGGGCGCATGCCGCAGCGGCGAGGATCTGTCTCAGCTGCTCTTCGTCGGGTCCGGGTTCTCCAAGGCGTGCAACCGACCGCCGCCTGCGTATTGCCTCCAATGCGTTCACACGCGGAAGGTTAGAGGCTCTAAGCCGGCTTCGCTATGACACCAACTACCAGCCTCGGGCTCTCCATGCGCCAAGCTGAGGTGCCTCTGCGGCCAGGGTGGTGGAAGGGCCATGTCCCGGCAGGACGAGGGCATCTTCCGCCAATGTGAACACCCGCTCTCCGAGGGATGTGATTATCGCATCGAAGTCGCCCTCGGGGGTGGCGGTGTTGCCCGGGCCTCCTGGGAAAAGGGTGTCGCCGGAAAAGAGCACCGAGCCCTCTGGGTACCAAAAGCAGCACGATCCGGGGGTGTGTCCAGGCGTATGTATCACCTGCAAAGCAACGTCCCCGGCCCTGACAGTGGAGTTATGGCTCAACAACTCGTCGTAGTTGCCTCCGAGCATTGCAGCGTCG
>JAKAOS010000089.1 GCA_021823165.1 Actinomycetes bacterium
CAGCGACGGTACGCAAGATGCTCATGGCCATGGCAGCCGATTGGCGGGTCCTGATCATCAAGCTTTCCGATCGGCTCCACAACATGCGCACCCTTGCGGCCATGCCCCGCTGGAAACAGGAACGGACCGCCAGGGAAACCCAGGACATCTACGCTCCGCTGGCTCACCGGCTCGGCATAGGGGAACTCAGGTGGCAACTGGAGGACCTGGCGTTTGCCACCTTGTATCCCAAGCGGTATGCCTCCATCGAGGAGATGGTGGCCGACCGGGCACCCGAGCGCGACCTTTACCTGGAACAGGTCATTGCACAGCTCAAAGAGAAACTTGCCGAGCTTTCCATAGTCGCCGAGGTCAAGGGACGCCCCAAGCACCTCTGGAGCATCTATGAGAAGATGGTCGTAAAGAACCGCGAGTTCGACGACATCTACGACCTGGTCGGCATTCGCATCATCGTGGAGCGGGAAAAGGACTGCTGGGCCGCCCTGGGCTGCATACACGCCCTGTGGCCCCCCGTCCAGGGACGCTTCAAGGACTACATAAACACCCCTAAGTTCAACCTCTACCAGAGCCTTCACACGACGGCGATTGGCCCACAGGGAAAGCCGATAGAGGTGCAGATCCGCACGGCCGAGATGGACCGCCGAGCCGAGCACGGGATCGCCGCCCACTGGGGCTACAAGGAACGCGACCACCTTGACGTGGCGGAGCGGGCCTGGATGGGGCGCATCGCAGACCTGCAATCGGACGCGCTGGGCCCGATCGAGTTCCTGGAGAACCTCAAGGGTGACCTTCAGCTCGAAGAGGTCTACGTCTTCACCCCCAAGGGCAAGATCGTGACCCTTGCGACGGGTGCCACCCCGGTGGACTTCGCCTATGCGATTCACACCGAGGTGGGCCACCGCTGCATCGGTGCCAAGGTGAACGGCAGGCTGGTGCCCCTCGATACCAAGCTGAACTCCGGCGAGACCATCGAGATCTTCACCTCCAAGGTGGCCTCCGCCGGCCCCAGCAGGGATTGGCTGAAAATTGTCGCCACGCCCCGTGCCCGCAGCAAGATAAGGCACTGGTTCTCCCGTGAGCGCCGGGAGGACGCGATCGAATCCGGCAAGGAGGAACTTGCCAGGGCCCTGCGCCGGGAGGGCCATCCGGTCCAGAAGTTTGCGGCCGCTCCCGCCCTTGCCGCCGCCGCCGAGAAGCTCGGCTACCCAGATGCTGAGTCGCTGCTGGTGGCGGTCGGGGAGGGCCACGTTTCGGTGCGTTCCCTTCTCCAGCGGCTCGTGCGGGAGACCGACCAGGGCGTCGAGGAGCAGGAACCCACCACCGCCCGCAGCCGCCGCAGCCGGGTGGGCCAGGGAACGCCCGGTGTCTATGTAGAGGGCCTGGACGACATGATGGTCAGGCTGTCACGGTGCTGCACCCCCGTCTCGGGCGATCCCATCATTGGCTTTGTCACCCGGGGACGGGGCGTCTCGGTGCACAGGGCCGACTGTGCAAATGCCCTCTCCCTGAAGGAGGGCACCCGGGAGCGCATCATCGAGGTCGAATGGGATAACGAGTCGACCGGTGTCTATGTCGCTTCGGTCGAGATAAAGGCCATCGACCGCTCCCGACTCCTGGCAGACGTCTCCAGGGTGCTCTCGGAGCACCACCTCAATATCTTGTCGAGCTCTTCTCAGACCGACAACGACCGCATCAGCCGCATGCGGTTTGAGGTGGAACTTGCAGACCCGGCCCACCTGGACTCAGTCCTGGGTGCCCTGCGGCGGCTCGACAGCGTCTATGACGCCTATCGCCTCCTCCCCGGCCGGGGGTGAGCCGGTGGGCGAGTTGCACGCCTCCCCTTGTCCCGGCCGGGCCGACGGGGATCGGTGGGGCATCGGGGCGAGAGCCTAAATGAGAGCTAGAGGGTATTGCGCTCTGGCTGGCGTGGTTCGGCGATGAGCCCATCGCGCGGTCCTGTCCGCCAAGGGGCCGGACTTTTCGATGCGGCGGCCGATGAGGCAATGAGCGCCGGTGCGCCCCTCGCCGCCCGGATGCGGCCGAGATCGGTGCCGGAGGTGATCGGCCAGGGTCACCTGCTCGGGCCGGATGGTCCCATCTCCCAGATGGCCAGGAGCGGCAGGCTCCGGTCCTTTGTGCTCTGGGGCCCACCCGGGTGTGGCAAGACCACCATCGCCAAGGCACTGGCGGCCGACGTGGGGGCGTCTTTCACCGAGGTGCCTGCCACCTCCTCTGGGGTAGCGGAGCTGCGGGCCGCGCTGGATCGCGCCAGGGACTCCTGGGCGCAGCTGGGCCGCCAGACATTGCTCTTTGTGGATGAGGTTCACCGTTTCAGCCGTCCCCAACAGGAGGTGCTGCTCCCGGCGATAGAGGAGGGCCTGGTGGCCTTTGCCGGGGCCACGACGGAGAACCCGTTTTTCTCTCTGACCTCCGCCCTCACCAGCCGGGTCTCCCTCTACCGCCTGAAGCCGCTGTCCAAGGGAGAACTCTTTGAGATCCTCCGGAGGGCACTTTTGGCCGAGGGGGCAGAGGTCTCCGATGAGGCGGCGGAGCTCTTGTGTGGTCTTGCCGGGGGGGATGCCCGGGCGGTATTGGTGGCGGCGGAGGCCACAATCGGCTCGGTCCGGCTGCGAAGGGCGGCAGATGGGGCGGGCCATGAAGGGGAACTTGTCCAGATCCACAAGGGCGACGTCGAGGCCGCACGCATCGATCTCTCGTTGAAGGGCGGGGCGGATTCGCACTACGACATGGCGTCCGCCTTCATCAAGTCGGTGCGGGGCTCGGATCCAGATGCCGGCCTCTACTGGCTGTCACGCATGATCGCGGTGGGTGAGGACCCGTTGTTCATAGCCCGGCGCCTGGTGATCCTGGCAAGCGAAGACGTGGGCATGGCCGATCCTCAGGCGCTTGTGGTTGCCACTGCGGCGGCGGCCGCAGTGCAGCTGGTGGGGATGCCCGAAGGGGGGCTCAACCTGGCTCAAGCCGTCGTTTACCTTTCGACTGCCCCCAAGTCCAACAGGGTGACACTCGCTCTGGGTGCGGCTTCCGCCGATGCGGCCTCCTGTCCGGTGGGGGTGCCCAGCCACCTGAGAGACGCCCACTACAAAGCCGCTTCCTCCCTGGGCCACGGCAAGGGCTACAAGTATCCTCATGACTACCCCGGGGCATGGATAGCCCAGCGGTATCGTCCCGAGCCGGTCGAGGGGCACGTCTATTACGAGCCGGGCGACCAGGGGGCCGAGGCCGGCCTGTCCTGGCCGTCGGGGGAGAAGCGGGAGGAGGGCACATGAGGGCGGTAGAGGTGGCGCTGGTGGTGCTCGCCGCCTTCTCGGTGATCAGCTCCCTGCTGCTCGTTGCGACGGTGGCGGCGATGCTGGGGGCGCTGCGGCGCACGAAGCTGGCCGTGGCCGAACTGGCCGCGATGACCGAGCCGTTGGTCGCAAGCGTGGAAGAGGTGAGAGCTGCGGCTTTGGCGGAGGTGTCGAGGGCCTCGGAGTTGGTCTCAGGCGCCGAGGCGAGCATGGCGCAGCTGGATGAGACCCTTTCGGCGAGTGCGGCCGTTCAGCGGCGCATGGAGGATGCATCCCGCCTGGCGGTCGCGGCCGTCGGGGGCCCGCTGGTCAAGCTGGTTGCAGTCCGTGCCGGGGGAGCAAGTGCCTGGAAAAGGCTAAAGCGCAAGGGGAGGGTTTGATGCTTGCCAGGGTCCGTTGGTTCGCTGCCGGAGCGGTGTTCGGCGCGGTGGCCTCAAGGAGGATATCCCGCCGGCTTCGTTCGGCTCTGCCCGGTTCTGCCCGCGTCGGCGACCTGGCCGATGCTTGGCGTAGCGGCAGGGAGGCGATGCGCCAACGAGAAGCCGAGTTGCGCCGATGGGCATCTTTAGATCGGCCCGGGCCGGGACAGGGGGGCTCCGAGGGCGCCAACGGCCCCCTCAGGGTGCTCCGGGGCGGGGCGGAGGCAGGCCAGGCAGATCCGGAGGACCGACAAGCACCGGCCCGAGTGCTACCCGAGCGCAGACAAGTCCTCAGGTTGGGCATGCGACCCAGGAGCAGTCCTGGGCCCTCTGGGCGCTTTGCAGCGAAGATGGTGCCCCCTGGAACTCCCAGCCGCCCGGCGGGCGACGGTGTCGAGGGCCAGGAAGGATAGGCTGCGCCCGTCATGGACGCCAACGGGTTGCGGCGCGCCTTCACGGGCTTTTTCGAAAAGAGGGGTCACACGGTTTTGCCTTCGGCAAGCCTGGTGCCGACCGATCCCGACTTGTTGTTCACCATTGCCGGGATGGTGCCCTTTAAGCCGGCATTTTTGGGCGAGGAGGCGCCTCCCGCCAAGCGCGCCACCACCATCCAGAAGTGCCTACGGGCCGGCGGCAAGCACAACGACCTGGAGGCGATCGGCACCACCTCCAGGCATCTCACCTTCTTCGAGATGCTTGGGAACTTCAGCTTCGGCGACTACTTCAAAGAGCTGGCCATCCCCTTCGCCTGGGAGTGCTCCACCCAAGCGTTGGGCTTTGACCCCGAACGCATCTGGGTAACGGTCCACCACAGCGACGACGAGGCCGAGGCCATCTGGTTGGACGGCGTCGGGGTTCGTCCCGAACGCCTCCAACGCATGGGCGAGGACAACTGGTGGCAGATGGGCTCCACCGGGCCCTGCGGTCCCTGCTCTGAGCTGTATTACGACCGAGGCCCCGCCTATGGATCAGAGGGTGGCCCGGCGCACGGGGGGCCCGAGCGGTATGTCGAGTTCTGGAATCTGGTGTTCATGCAGTTCAACCAGGCGACAGACGGTGCCCTTTCGGACCTGCCGATGCGCAACATCGACACCGGCGGCGGATTCGAGCGGATGCTGGCTCTGCTGGGCGGGATGGACTCGGTATTCGACACGCCGGTGCTGCGGCCGATGTTGGAGACGGCCGAGTCGATAACGGGTCGCCGCTACGGCGTGGATCACCATCAGGACGTTGCACTGCGGATCATGGCCGACCACGCCCGGGCAATGACCTTTCTGGTCGGCGACGGCGTGTTCCCCTCCAACGAGGGACGGGGATATGTGCTGCGGCGGATCATCCGGAGAAGCGTCCTGCGTGCCTCGAACCTCAGCCGCGCCGAGGGGGTCACCCCGCGCCTTGCACAGGCGGTGGTCGAGTTGATGTCGGAGGCCTACCCCGCCCTATCGGAGCACGCAGGGACCATCGCCGAGGTCCTTTCCCGGGAGGAGGAGCTGTTCCGCAAGACGCTGCGGGCGGGATCGGCACTGTTGGACCAGGCCCTCGCGGGCGGTTCGAGGCGACTCTCGGGCGAGGTGGCCTTCCGGCTCCACGACACCTTTGGATTCCCCCTGGACCTGACCAAAGAGATCGCCCAGGAGCGCGGCGTCGAGATCGACATGGCGGGCTTCGAGGCGGCAATGGCTATGCAACGGCAAGGCTCCAGGCTGGCCAGTGCTCAGGCAAAGCCGGCCCAGGGATCCGATGCCTACAAAGACATCCTCGCCCGCTGCGGCACCACCCGCTTTGTCGGCTATGACACCCAGCAGTGCCAGGCAACAGTTGTGGCAACCATGCCTGCCAGCGCCGGCGAGGGGGACCCGCCCGGCGACTATCTGGAGGTCTTTTTGGACTCCACTCCCTTTTATGCCGAGGGAGGAGGCCAGGTGGGAGACACCGGTTGGTTGCGCTCTGGGGAGCTTGAGGCGGAAGTGCTCGACACCACCGCCCCCCTTGCCGGCCTGCACCGTCACCGCGTGCGGCTGCACCGAGGCACTTTGGCAGAAGGCGACGGTGTCACTGCAACGGTGGACGGGGCTCGCCGACTGGCCGTAATGCGCAATCACACCGGCACCCACCTGTTGCACTGGGCGTTGCGGGAGGTGCTCGGGTCCCACCTGCGCCAACAGGGATCCCTGGTTGCCCCCGATCGGCTCCGCTTCGACTTCTCCCACCATGCCGCCCCCTCCCCAGAGGAACTCCGCAGGGCAGAGGACCTGGTCAACGCCCAGATACTCTCTGATGCCGCGGTGCAGACCGAGGTGTCGACAAAGGCCGAGGCCGAGGCGAAGGGTGCCATTGCGTTCTTCGGCGACCGCTACGGCGAGAGGGTCAGGGTCGTATCGGCGGGCCCGGCATCGGTCGAGCTTTGCGGGGGGACCCATGTGGCCGCCCTTGGCATGATTGGGCCGCTCCGCATCATCCAGGAGAGTTCCATTGGCTCCAACACCCGCCGGGTCGAGGCGGTGACGGGTGAGGCATCCCTCAAGCGTTCTCGCTGGGAAAGCGAACTTCTGGAGCGCGCCGCCAAGCTGTTGCAGTCCTCGCCTTCGGAACTTGTGGAGCGGGTCGAGGAGCTGCGCGAGGAGCAACGGCGCCAACGAGACCAGCTCAAGGCCCTGCAAAGCCAGGCACGCTCCCAGGAAGCCGCTGCTCTGGTGGCTTCTGCCCTAAATGGCAGGGTGGTGGCTCGCCTGGACGGAAAGAGCAATGCGGAGCTGCGGGATTTGGCGGTAGCTGTGAGGGATGATCCGGGCATCGAGGCCGTGGCGTTGCTTGGCAGCCCCGACGGTTCGGGTGTTGCGATGGTCGTTGCGGTAAAGGAGTCCTCCAGCCTCGTCGCATCCGAGGTGATAGGCCCGGCGGCCCGGGCGGTCGGTGGTGGCGGCGGCCGTGGTGGGGATTTGGTCATGGCGGGCGGCCGGGACGTCTCGAGGCTCGGCGAAGCGGTCGGCATCGTCGAGCGCCTCCTCGGGCTGACGGAACAGCAATAACCCTTTAGCTTGTCTCCAAGGTTAGGGATCCTGGCATGCGGGTGCTCGGGCTGGACATGGGGGAGCGCTTCATCGGCGTCGCCGTAAGCGACTCCAACGGGCGAATGGCAGTCCCCCTGGAGGTCGTGGAGCGCCGGGGGCGGCTGGCCGGCCTGGCGGAGGTGGCCGGCCTGGCGGAGGAGGCGGGAGCGGAGATGATCGTGGTTGGGATGCCCTTCAGCCTGGACGGCTCGATGGGTCCTCAGGCCGACCGCATCCAGGCCGACGTGGCCCTTTTGGCAAAGGAGACCTCTTTGCCCATCGAGTATGCAGATGAGCGGTTGAGCAGCAGGGCCGCTTTGGGCCTGGTTGCTCACAAGGGCCGGCGGAGGAACAAGGGACGCCTCGATGCATCTGCGGCGGCCGTCATACTCCAGTCCTGGCTCGATGCCCGATGAGGACCCGCCAAGGCTCATTGGGTAGCTCTGGGGAGGACAGCGAGGAGACCGATGCCGGCCCGGCACGATCCTTGCGGAACGGATCACCAAAGCGCCTGGTGAAGATGGTGATGTTCGCAGCCGTTGTTGTTCTGGTCGTGGTGGCTCTGGTGCTGGCATGGGTGGCGGAGCTGGCCACACCCTCCAAAGCCACCGCGAGGCTGACGGTGCCACCAGGGGGTTCCCTCTACCAGATGGCGCCCGCCATGGCCCGGGAGGGGGTCGTTGCCAATGCGGCACTGTTCCGGCTCTGGCTGCGACTGATGCCTCCCGGTCCCATTCAGCCCGGGCTGTATGTGCTGCACCGCAACGAGTCCTTTGCCGCAGCCGTTGCTGGCTTCGAAGGAGGCCCTCGGGTGATCCGGGTCACAATCCCGCCCGGCTTTACCCTCGACCAGATTGCGGCGGCGGTGGCCGCCAAGATGCCAGGGCATTCCGCCTCCCAGTTCTTGGCGGTTGCCAAAGGCGGGTCCATCCGATCCCCTTATGAGCCGGCGGGAACCAGTTCTTTGGAGGGGCTCCTCTACCCGGCCACCTACGCCTTTTCTCCCAACGCCACCGATGCCCAGATCATCTCTGCGATGGTCTCGCGCTTCAATGCCGAAGCAAGTTCATTGCAGCTGGCGGCCCGGGCCCGGTCCATGGGCTTCAGCCCCTACCAGATGGTGGTGGTGGCCTCCATGGTCGAGCGGGAGGCAAAGTTGGCGGCGGACCGGCCCAGGGTGGCAAGGGTCATCTACAACCGCCTGGCGGACAACATGGCTCTTCAGATCGATGCCACCGAGGCCTATGCCCTGGGCAACCCGGCCGGCGGGATCACAAGGGCAGAACTTCAGAGCCCCTCCCCCTACAACACCTATCTGAACAAGGGCCTTCCTCCCACGCCCATCGCAAGCCCCTCCCGGGCCTCCCTGGTGGCGGCCATGTTCCCCAGCCCGGGCCCGTGGCTTTACTACGTGGTGGTCTCCGCTTCGGGCAGGGAAGCCTTCTCCTCGACCTACGCCGGCCAACAGGCCAATGTTGCCCTCGCCCGGCAGCGGGGTCTGCGGTGAGGCTCCCAATGCGCCCCATCGGGGCCCAGTGGCCTACTGCTGCGACGGCGCTGTTTGGCGTGATTGGGTATCCGGCGCGCCATTCACTCTCCCCGGTCCTGCACAATGCGGCCCTGGAGGCCCTCGGCCTGGACGCGGTCTACCTGGCCTTCGAGGTCGAGGTCGGGCAGCTTCAGCAGGCACTGGAGGGTGCGGCGGCTTTGGGAGTGGCAGGGCTGTCTGTGACCATGCCGCACAAAGAGGCGGCCGCAGCCTGGGCAACCTCTCCCAGCACAGTGGTCTCCAAGCTCGGCGCGGCCAACACCTTGACCTTTGGGGAAGCCGAGGTGCGCGCCGAGAGCACAGACGGGGTCGGCTTCATAAACAGCCTGGCAGAGGAGGGCGTTGCACTCAAAGGCAAGCGGGTCGTCGTCCTGGGCGCCGGGGGGGCCGCCAGATCGGTGGCTCTTGCCGTTGTGATGGAGGGCGCCTCAGATGTTGCCATAGTCGCCCGGAGGCCCCAGGCGGCGGCCGCTGCGGCTGAGGCAATCGGGCCCTTGGCCCGTGCCGGGGGCCCCGGGGACGTAGCAGGATGTGACATCGTGGTGAATGCGACGCCCCTTGGCATGGCGGGTGGACCAGGCGAGGGCCTCTCGCCCCTGGCGGAGGGGATGCTGGGGCGCCGGCACGTAGTGGTGGACCTCGTCTACCATCCGAGTTCGACACCCCTGCTCGCCCAAGCCCAGGCGGCCGGGGCGCACTGCGTGGGCGGGGCAGGGATGCTGTTGCATCAGGCGGCAGAACAGTTGCGGATATGGACCTCTTTGCAGGTCCCGATCGAGCCCATGCGATCTGCGCTGAAAACGGCTTTGGCCCGCCGTCCCCGGGGGTAACGCTTTAATGAGAGAGGACTGAAGCCTTCCTCTGCCAATGTCGATAAACTCTTATGTTCCCCTCGAAGAGAGCCGCC
>JAKAOS010000090.1 GCA_021823165.1 Actinomycetes bacterium
TCAAAACTCCGCAAGGAGAAGAGTGGCGTGATCACTATTGATTACTCACTTTGCAACGGTCATCGCTGGATGACACAGAATGCGGACGAAGGACTCGTGTTCGACCCGTATCTTCGACTTGTGCACGCTTTGTTTCCCGCCGCGACTGGCATCAGCAATCACTTTGCACCCAGCACAATCTGCTTAGCTACGCCAAGATCGTGAAGAGAGTCCGCTGCCCCAACGGCCACTTGGTGCAGAATGCCCGCTACTGCACAACGTGTGGAGCTCTGATGCCCGGCCACGGCGGACAGACAGTCCCGCCAAACTTGGCCACAGGCGGGGACCAATGGAGACATTCCCAACCAGGCACACCCGCCTCACCCAATCCCGCGACCAACCAGAACACGATGGCCGGCACGGGCGAACAGCCCGAAAGGCTACTGCTCGAAACTACCGCTAGTAGCACTTCCCAAAGCATGCCGCGGCCTACCGCCGAAACGCCTGTCGGCCCTCGATCAGATGCAGGCTGGGACGGGCGCCAACCTTCTCCTTTTCAGTTCGGCGCGCCAGCGACACCTCCTCCGGGCGGCAACAGGCGCAGGTGGTCACAAATAGTGCTTCCTCTTGCAATCGTGGTGGTGGCGCTGGGAGTGTCCGGAGCTGTCTTCTTCCTACCGTCGGGAGCGGGAACGACTCACAAGGGCAGCCAAAATACGACAGTTTCAGCGCGACCTTCTACCTCAACTACGCATACCCACACCACATCATCCACCACCTCGACCACGGTGCCGAGCCCGTCCGGGCCTCTGCAGATGACCATCCAACCTGCAGCGGAGGCCAGCACTGTCGTCACCCCGGTAGCCGACGCTCTGGAGCAATACCTAGGCGGCATTCAGGCCAGGCAGTGGAACTCTGCATATGCAGCTCTCAGCCCGACCATGCAAGCAAAGATGGTCAGTCCCGCTGTATTGGCCTCAGGTGACAAAACCTCGGTCCTGAGCCACCTCGTAATCCACTCGATTACGCCGAACTCCAATGGGGCCGCAGCGGTCGTCTCCTTTACCACCCACCAGGCTCCGAACGCCGGCCCCAATCCCGGTGAAACCTGTACCAATTGGTCGCTTTCGTATTCATTCATACCCGCACCTTCGGGGACCGGCTATGTCATTGACGCCGTCTCATCGGTTGGACCTGGGCACGTCCCGTGCGGAGGTTAATCCTTGCCTTGGATCCCATTCCGGCCACCGACCTTCTCCTCTTTGTTAGTGGAATGACTTAGGAACACTCTTGTGAGCCGTGTTAGCATTTCCACAGATCGCCCAAGGAGGCAGTCATGAACGACTCAGACGCGGAGAACTCCCCAGATCCGCAGGGAAGCGGCACACCTCAGTTTGTGCCCGCTGCCGCCAATACTCCGGTGGCAGCAGTGAACTCATCGCCCGATGCAGGCTTCGCCTCCGGCCAGGCCACCTCGGCCTACTGCCCCTCCTGTGGGAAGCCCGTGGTCGACTCGGCAGTGATATGCCCAGGCTGTGGCACGCCTCTTGCCTCGAGCCGCAACAAGACCGTCGCGGTCTTGCTCGCCGTATTCCTTTCCTTTTGGACCTGGCTCTACACCTACCAACGAGACAAGCAGAAGTTTTGGATGGGTCTTGGGCTGGCAATACTTGGAGTCATTACCAGTTTTTTCATTATTGGCGATTTCATCCTATTCGGAGTGTGGGTCTGGGCGATCGTCTCCACTGCGGCGCGCCCGGAGCGGGATTATCTGATGTATCCGAAGACGGTTTGACCACTAGGTCTCGACCCCGTCACTTCCGCTGGGGCCTACCACTTCGCGCGGCCCGCTCGTAGGCGTCGAGGGGACTTTGCAACGCCAAGGCCCCTCGACTGGCCAGATCTCGCACATAGTCCAGCCTTATCGATCGAAGATGGGGCAGCGTCGCTTGCCGAAGAAACCCCTTGGCTCCTCGTACCCGCCGCGCTGCCGTGGCGGGTTGGGAGGAGCCGTCGTTTCTCCAGACGCAACGCCGCCTCGCTCCTTTGCACAGACCGATCCCGACTTGGCCAGCCTGCGGCCCAGAGAAACAGCAGGGCCAAACGGCCCTAGCAAAACGGGAATATGGGCGCGAGAATTGTTCTGGTGGCGAGAAGCCCCACAGAAGGGCGGTCGGTTCATGGGGCAGTTCCAAGAGGTGGCAACGCCCAGATGGCCAATCGCATCGGCTGACGACTGCCGCGGAGAGGTGGTTCGATGATGTGGTACTGGGGTGCGGGAATGCACTGGTGGGGCTGGATGTTCGGTGCCTTCGCCATGGTGCTGTTCTGGGTGGCTGTGGTCGTGGCCTTCTTCTGGGCGATAGGAAACCTCGGCGGACGGCGCCTGGGGGAACGGAGCGACGCCAAGAGGATCCTGGATGAGCGGCTGGCAAGGGGAGAAATCGACGCAGAGGAGTACCGCCGGCTGATCGACACCATGAAAGAGGGCAGCACCCGCCAGCACAGCAATTCCTAGGCGGAACGGCTGGCTAGCGTCGGGAACGTTCTGGCCGTCGGCCTGGAATAACTGGTTCAGCCATCTACGTATATGGGTAAGTAGGAGTAGATGAGTAGATAGAGGATGTGCCACCGAAGGCACCGGCACCCCAAGGCGGTTGTCTGAGGTTCATGCGCTTGGCCGTGGCAGGTGCCAGAGCGGTGACTTGGTCTGCACATAAGGAGGACCACAATGCCACTGACCCTTCACCGTGATCACCCAGAGATGCACCGTTGGCAGCCCTTCGCCGAACTTGGTCAGCTGCAGGAGCGGCTGAGCCAGCTCCTCGACGACCTGCCCGGGATGAACATGTTTTCCGGCGATAGCTTCAGCCTGCTCGCCGACTTGGAGGAGACCGAGGACAGCTTTGTAATAGAGGTGGATCTTCCCGGCATAGAGAAGAAGGACGTCTCCATAGAACTCTCGGGCCGTCGGCTAAGTGTCGAGGGGGAGCGCCGGGAGCGGGAGCGCACCGGGGTGCTGCGCCGCCAAAGCCGTTCGGTCGGTCGTTTCCACCACGAGATCATGCTGCCCGCCGAGGTCGACGCCGAGGGAGTATCCGCCGATCTCGACAACGGGGTATTGACCATCATGGTGCCCAAGGCCCAGGCGGGGCGGCCCCGTCACATCGAGATCCACTGATCCTCGGGTTCGCTGCGCGTAGCGCAGTTCTGCATAACCACATCCGGCGTTTGCTGTGAATGAATGGGGCCGGTGCCCTTCTGCAGCGAAGGCACCGGCTTTCCCGAGCGCACCGCAATGATCTCGGCACATATCGACACCGCCACCTCGTCGGGTTCGGTGGCGCCTATGTCAAGCCCGATGGGGCTCATCAGCCGGTTCAGGTCCGCCTGGGAGACTCCGGCCTGGGAGAGCATGGCGCTGCGCCGCTCATGGGTGCGGCGCGACCCCATGGCCCCGATGTAGCCCGCCTTGGTGCCCAGCGCTGCGATCAGAGCAGGGACATCGAACTTCTCGGAATGGGTCAAGACACAGATTGCGTCGTCGGGACCGAGCGTCCCGCCGATCTCCGCGAGAAAGATGTGTGGCCACTTCACCACCACCTCCGACGCGTCGGGGAAGCGCTCGGGGGTCACAAAGGCCTGCCGGGCGTCACATACCACCACGCGGTAGCCGAGCATCCTGCCAAGGCGACATAGGGAGAGGGAGAAGTCGACCGCCCCGAGAATCACCATGGTCTTGGGGGAACCAAAGGACTCCAAAAAGACCTCCACCTCCATCTGCCCATCCCCGTCCTGGTATCGGCGGCGGAGGGTCCCCCCTGCTGGCATCTCGACCAGATCCCTGGCCACTTGGTCATCAAGGCTGGGGCTTCCGAGAGTGGATATCCGTTCCCCCCCCACTACCGCCATGGCGGCACCCGGCTCAACGGCTGTATTCGAAGCAGTTGTTGTGAGAACCGTTGCGAGAGAAACCGCCCGGCCCTCTGCTATGAGAGCTCCAGCGGCAGAAATGGCGTCAGATATGCCGGGTGCCACAAAGATATCCAGGATGCCTCCGCAGGTCAGGCCGACCGAAAGCGCCTCGTCATCGGAGTAGCCGAAGCTCAACAACCTCGCCGGCCCACCGGCGATGACACCGAGGGCCTCTTCCACCACGGCCCCTTCGACACATCCCCCCGAGAGTGATCCCACCACGGTTCCCTCTTCGGAGACGACCATGGTGGCTCCAGGGCCGCGGGGATAGGAGCCTTTTGCCCCCACCACACGCGCTATGGCCAAGCCAGCTGCGAAAGAGTCCTTCGCCCCCCTGGCGCCGCCTTTTGCCAGTTCTCTCAGTTGTCCGGCCACATCCCGCACTGTTTCCCCCCAACGAGCGCCTGGGGGCACCCTCCAGGCTGGCTGTCCATTCCCTTAGATCAGTTCCAAAGTGTGACGAAAACCGGCGGGCGGAACCTTCCCGGCGGCTGGCTGTCCTGCGGTCTGCTCATTAGCTGCATCGCCTGGGGAGTGCTCAGAAACCTCCTGAATGATGCAGCCACCGCCGAACACATCGGAGCCGGCAGAGTCATGGAACTCAAATAGGTCCGCTGCGGAAGCCCGGAGGCGTCATAGAGCACCAGGGAACCCACGCTCAGCTCCTTTGTGACCACGCGGTCAATTACCGGGGCCACTCCCTCGCCCCTGCCGGCGGCTGCAATGGCCGCCGCTTGACTTGGGAACACACTTATTTCACCACTTTTGCCGCCGGAACGTTCAAGCGCTCGCCGCAGTGGCGAACGCTCGTCTCCATAGCAGGGACCGACCAGCCACGATTTCCGCTGTGCATGGGCCATCGATGGGGATGCCACGGCAACAACCTCGCATCGCATCACAGCGACACTGTCCAATGCCGGGGTGCCGGGCGGCGGCACCGAGAAGCTCACCCCCACATCGGCAAGCCTCTCTCTCACCAGCTCGGGCATCTGCGCGGTGGAAACAACCCCAACCGTCGCCGCCACCGCTCCGTAGCGGCGTTCGAAGGCCTCCAGCAGGCCCGGCATCATGTACTCGGCCACGACACCGTCCGCAACGACCCGCAGTTGTTCGGGCGCCCCGTTCGCCGCCCGCACCGCGGCTTCCGCCTCCGCTCCGAGGGAGACGATCTGGGACGCAATGCCCACCAGGCGTTGGCCGCCCGGGGTGAGAGCCATTCCTCCGGCCGAGCGGAACACCAGTTCGTCCCCCAACTGCTTGCGCAGAGCCGCTATCGCTTGGGACACCGCCGGCTCGCTCACACCCAGCGCCTCTGCCGCGGCTCTGACAGAGCCGAGTCTTGCCACAAGCACAAAGGCACTGAGCTGGGTAAGGGTCACAACACCACACCCTGGCCAGCACGGATTCGAACTCGTCCCCTCCCCTGGCACCAACTCCCGCCAAGTAGCGGTGCCGGAGCACTCTCAACCGGAGCACTCTTAACCGGAGCACTCTTAACCGGAGCACTCTCAGCTGTGTCGCCCCGTTCCACCAGACCCCTCAACGATCCCCCCTGTCCCACGCCAAGAAACTACGCCAATGCACTGCACTCGGAGAGGGTCCAATAAGGAAATGCTTAGCGGGCCGTTGACCGGGCTGGGTTCAACAAACATGCTTTTGCTCAAAGCCGCCAAGGGAGGTGGCCGACCGGCCGAGCAGTGATCGGCCGAACAAGTCCTCAGACAGGCATTGCACAACCGGGGGGAGCCAGTGCAAGTACCGGCGTCATTCGATTACGAGAGGGCCGCCAGCGTGGATCATGCGCTGTCCCTCCTCCGCCGCCATGGGCCCGAGGCCCGCCTAATCGCCGGTGGGCACAGCCTCATCCCGATGATGAAGCTCAGACTCGCCCAGCCAGAGGTGCTGATCGACATAAACGACCTTTCCGATCTCTCCTACATCCGCATCGCGGACAACCGGCTTTGCATCGGAGCGATGACCCGCCACGCCGATCTGCTCGCCTCCCCCTTGGTGGCCGAGCACTACCCGATGCTGGTGGAGGCCGAGGAGGTGATCGCCGATCCAATCGTGCGCAACCGGGGCAGCGTGGGTGGATCGCTCTGCCAAGCCGATCCCTCCGAGGACCTCTCGGCCGCATTTGCGGCCCTCGGGGCGTCATTTGTCGTCGCAGGAGAGGCGGGCAGGAGAGAGGTACAGGGCGAGGATTTCCACCTTGGCCCCTACACCACCGCGGTAGAGGCCGACGAAATGCTTGTCGAGGTCCGCATACCCCTCCGGCCATCGATGGGCAGCGCCTATGAGAAGCTGGAGAGGCGGGCCGGGGACTGGGCGGTTGCGGCGGCAGCCGCGGCCATCCGCTTGGAGGATGGGGTGATAGCGGAGGCAGGCATAGGCCTGTCTGCGGTGAATGCGGCGCACTTCCGATCGCCACAGGCGGAACGGCGCCTGGTCGGGAACCCAGCCGACCAGGCCACCCTCGCCGAGGCCGCCAGCCTGGCCGGGGCGGACTGCAACCCATCGGCGGACCAACGGGGACCGGTCGACTACAAGCGCCACCTGGTTTCCGAACTGACCCTGCGTGCCCTGGTCCGGGCCGCCGCCTCGGCCAACAGGAGGATCTGATGCAAGTCCAGATGACCGTAAACGGCCAGCCAGTCACCGCCGAGATTGAAGCGCGGCTACTGCTGGTGCACTTTCTCCGGGACCAACTCGGCCTCACCGGTACTCACTGGGGATGTGACACCTCCAACTGCGGGACCTGTGTGGTTTGGCTGGACCGCACTCCGGTCAAATCCTGCACCATCTTTGCCGCCATGGCAGATGGGCACGAGATACACACGGTGGAGTCCTTGGAGACCGACGGCAAACTGGATCTGGTACAGGAAGGTTTTGCCAACCTCCACGGTCTTCAGTGCGGCTTTTGCACCCCGGGGATGATGATGACCGCACGCTGGCTGCTGGATCACAACCCAAGCCCGACCGACGCCGAGATACGCGAGGCCATCTCCGGCCAGCTTTGCCGCTGCACAGGGTATGAGAACATCGTAAGGGCCATCAGATGGGCGGCGGAGCAAACCGAGAACTCCGGTGAGTTCGCCTCCCCTGGCGCCCAGGAGAAGGGAGTTTCGGCGTGACCGACCTGGCTCAGGAACCCCCCGTCGGCTTCGGCCGAATGGCTCGCAAAGAGGATGCACGCTTTGTGCGGGGAAAGGGGAACTACCTCGACGACCTCTCGCTCCCAGGGATGCTCTACGGCGCCGTATTGCGCAGCCCCTATGCACACGCACGGATCAAGTCACTTGACACCTCGGCCGCAGAGGCTCACCCGAAGGTGAAAGCGGTGCTGACCGGCCAGACGCTCAAGAGCCTAAATCTTGCCTGGATACCTTCGCTTTCTCACGACGTCGTAGCGGTCCTTGCCACCGACAAGGTCAGATTTCAGGGCCAAGAGGTGGCCTTTGTCGTAGCCGAAGACCGCTACTCGGCCAGGGATGCCCTCGAGCTCATCGATGTGGACTACGAGATCCTCCCGGCCGTTGTGGATGCCAAGCGAGCCCTGGACCCCGGTGCCCCGGTGATCCGGGACGACTTGGAGGGCAAGGAAGACAACTACATCTTCGACTGGGACTGCGGGGACAAAGACGCCACCGACGCGATATTCGACTCGGCCGAGGTGGTGGTCACCCAGGACCTCCTCTACCCCCGGGTACACCCCGCTCCGCTGGAGACTTGCGGGGCGGTCGCACACATGGATCCCGTGACCTCCAAGCTCACCATCTGGTGCACCACCCAGGCGCCGCACGCTCACCGCACCCTTTATGCACTCGTGGCCGGCCTGCCAGAACACCAGATCCGCGTAATCAGCCCCGACATCGGTGGGGGCTTTGGCAACAAGGTCGGCATCTACCCCGGATACGTGCTGGCCGTTGTGGCCACCATCGTGACCAAGCTCCCCGTCAAATGGGTGGAGGACCGCTCGGAGAACCTGATGAGCACCTCTTTCGCCCGCGACTACCACATGCGGGGAGAAATTGCCGCCACCGCAGATGGCAAGGTGCTGGCGCTCCGGGTGGACGTCCTGGCGGACCACGGCGCATTCAACAACACCGCGCAGCCCACCAAGTTCCCTGCCGGGTTCTTCCACGTCTTCAGCGGCTCCTACGACCTCGCCGCCGCCCACTGCCACGTACGGGGGGTGTACACCAACAAAGCACCGGGCGGGGTCGCCTATGCATGTTCCTTCAGGGTCACCGAGGCCGTCTATCTCGTGGAGCGGATGATCGACTGCCTTTCCGACGAACTCGGCATGGACCCGGCAGAACTGCGCATGAAGAACCTGCTGCAGCCCGAACAGTTCCCCTACCACTCCCCCACGGGCTGGGAGTATGACTCGGGCGACTACCCCCGAGCCCTGTCTCTGGCCATGGACATCGCCGGCTACGACCAACTCCGTGAAGAACAGGCCGAGAAGCGGGCCAGGGGCGAACTCATGGGCATCGGGATCAGCTTTTTCACCGAGACCGTCGGGGCGGGGCCCCGCAAGCACATGGACATCCTCGGCCTCGGCATGGCCGATGGCTGCGAGGTGAGGGTCCATCCCACCGGCAAGGCAGTGGTCCGCCTGTCGGTGCAGACCCAGGGCCAGGGCCATGAGACCACCTTTGCCCAGATCGTCTCGGAGGTGACCGGCATTCCCACCCAGGACATCGAGGTGGTACACGGCGATACCGACAACACCCCCTTCGGCCTCGGCACCTACGGCAGCCGCTCGACTCCGGTCTCCGGAGCCGCCGCGGCGGTAGCATCCCAGCGAGTGCGGGACAAGGCCCGCCTGATAACGGCGGCCATGCTGGAATGCTCTCCCGACGATCTCGAGTGGCACAGGGGCGCCTGGAGCGTAAAGGGAGACCCGTCCCGCTCCAAGACCATCCAGGAGGCGGCATTTGCCTCCCACGGCACCCTCACGCTCCCCGAGGGACTCGAGGGCCAACTGGATGCCAGCTGCGTCTATGACCCGCCGAACCTCACCTTCCCCTTCGGGGCCTACATCTGCGTCGTGGATCTGGACCAGGGCACCGGCAAGGTCACCGTCCGGCGCTTTGTTGCCGTGGACGACTGCGGGCCCCGGATCAACCCCATGATCGTGGAGGGCCAGATCCATGGCGGACTCGCCGACGGCGTCGGAATGGCGCTCATGGAGGGGATCGCATTCGACGAAGACGGGAACTGCCTCGGGGGTTCCTTCATGGACTACCTCATCCCAACG
>JAKAOS010000091.1 GCA_021823165.1 Actinomycetes bacterium
CTAATCCCTCCGTCCACTTCCACTTCGATGGACCGGCCCGACTCCGAGATCGCCCTGGCAACCTCGGAGATCTTCGGTTCCATCGAGGCTATGTAGCGCTGGCCGCCGAAACCGGGGTTGACGGTCATGACCAGGACCATGTCCAACAGGTCCATGACGTGGCGTACCGTCTCGAATGGCGTGGAGGGGTTTAGTGCCACACCGGCCTTGGCTCCGGCTTCGGCTATGCGTCCCAAGGTGCGGTGCAGGTGGGTGCAGGCCTCCTGGTGCACGATGATGAGGTCACAGCCCGCCTGCGCGAAGCGGGGGATTAACGGATCGGGGTCCGAGACCATGAGGTGGGCCTCGAAGAACAGCGAGGTCGTCTCCCTGCATTGGGCGACCACGTCGGGGCCGATGGTCAGGTTTGGCACGAAATGGCCGTCCATCACGTCCCACTGCACCCGGTCCGCCCCGGCCTTTTCCAGCCGAACCAGGTCCTCGCCCAGTCGGGAGTAGTTGGCAGATAGAGCGGATGGCACGATGGTGAGGGGGGTCGTCATGGTGTCTCCTCTGTAGTGGCGACCTCGGATCACTCCGGGCCGGTGGCGGGCGAACTGTGTAGATTGAGGGAGCCCGCCGTGACCGGCCCCCGTAGCCCGGACGCCTCGGCGACGATCGGGCAAATGGTGGGTGAAATTCTACGATGCCGGAGGGCCGGGCTCCTCCCCCATTTAGGGGATCGTGCCGGGGGAGCGCCGGGTGGGTTGTGTTGGCTTCATTAGGAGGGCTTGGGGTGGGTGAGCCGGAGGCGGCGGCGGTGCGAGTCACCCCCTATCAACTTGTCTTGGTCGACGACCAAGAGGTCATCTTGGATGGCATCCGTGCGATGCTGCGGCGCCACAGCGACCGGGTGGTGGTCGCCGGCACGGCCCAGACCGGAGCAGAAGCCCTCTTGCTGCTCGCAAGGGTCCAGGCGGACGTGGTGCTTTTGGACATGAGGCTGCGGGGGGATAGTGGGCTGGACCTGTGCGCGGAGTTCGTGCGCCGCTACCCCGACCTTGCGGTGGTGTTTTTCACCGTCTACGAGGACGAGCACTACCTGTTCCAGGCGCTGAGGGTTGGGGCAAGGGGCTTTGTGCTCAAACAGGCAACCGGCACCGAACTGGCGGGGCACATAGAGCGGGTGATGCGGGGCGAGATCGTCATAGACCCGGCCCTGGCGGGCAGGGTGGCGCTCTCGGCTGCCAGGTTGCAGTCGGGCGAGTTCTGGCCTGGTGCCCACCTCGGACTCACCCAACGCGAAAGCGAGGTGCTGGAGTTGGTCGTCCGGGGGCTTTCCAACAGAGCCATTGCTACGCGGTTGGTGGTCGGGGAGGAGACCGTCAAGACCCACCTTTCCGCCCTCTATCGCAAGCTGGATGCAAGGGACCGCTCCCAGGCGGTCGCCACGGCCCTGCGGGAGGGGCTGTTCAGGTGAGTGCTTCACGGTCCCCTCTGGGAACCGGGGACGGCCAGCGCCGCCTGGCCCTGCTGCGCCGGGTGGTGGAGGACCTGTCGGCCGAGTCGAACCTGGACCGGGTAGTGGAAACCGTGGCCGAACTGGTGAGCGAGGCGACCGGTGCAGACGCCTGCTTTGTCCACATAGTGGACTCCGAGCGACGCGAGCTGACCCTGGCCGGTGCGACCCCCCCCTTCGACAGCCTTGCCGGGACCATCAGGTTGGGCATCGGCGAGGGGGTGGCGGGATGGGTGGCGATGACCGGCAAGCCGGCCGTGGTGCGGGACAAGTGGTCCGACCCCCGCTATCTCTACATCCCCGCGCTCAAAGGCGAGGAGTTCAGTTGCCTGGTATCGGTCCCGATGATGAGGCGGAACCAAGGGGCCGTCGGAGTGTTGAACGCTCACTGGAGGGAGCAGCGGGAGGTGACCGAGGCGGAACTCGACACCCTTGAAGACGTTGCCAAGATGCTCGCCGGGGCGGTGGAGAACAGCCTCCTTTACAAGCGCCTGGCGGAGCGTGAGGCGGCACTTGCGAGCTTCGCAGGCAGGACGATCGAGGCCCAGGAGGCCGAGCGCCGCCGCCTTGCGGCCGACATTCACGACGGGGTCGCCCAGAGGCTCCTCAGCCTCTCCTACCACCTCGATGCCGCCAGGGCCGCAAACCCCGAGGAGCCTGAGCAGGTTTCCAAGGAACTGGATTCGGCCATGAGCCTGTTGCGTGGCGCTCTCGACGAGGTGCGTGGGGCAATAGATGGGCTGCGGCCGGGAGTGCTGGACGACCTGGGCCTGGATGCCGGCATCGAAAGCCTCGCCCGATCCCTGGTGGGAGTCAATACCCGGGTGGATCTGGAGCCCATTGCCCTCTCCGAGCACCTGGAGACCGCCCTCTACCGCATAGCGCAGGAGGCTTTGCAAAACGTCGCCCGCCACGCAAAGGCCAGCTTCGTATCCGTCAGCCTTCATAAGGCCGAGGACAAAGCGGTGTTGTCGGTTGCCGACAATGGCGTCGGGATGGCTGGCGACCCACCACCTCATGGCCACTACGGGATCGTGGGCATGAAGGAGCGGGCGGAACTGGTTGGTGGTGTCTTTGAGATCTTCTCCCGCCCAGGCGAGGGGACCAGAGTGGTGGTCAGGGTGCCAATACCCAACTGAAGCGTTCTCCGTTGGGGCGGCCGCCCACGGCACCAGGATCAAACCCCAATGCCGTGGGCCACCGGTCATGGGGCAGCCCATTTCCGGTGGATGCTGGCCACTAGGGATGCGAACAGGAGGCCGGGATTGGGGGGAGCGCGCCGGCAGAGGGATAGTTGGTCGGCCCGAAAGACGGGATACAGGCCGGGTCCGCCTGGCGGTGGTGGAAGTCGAATAGGCCCATCAGGTTGCCTATTGCCGGCCGGTTGAGCGGCACGTAGGGGTTCGCGGGGTTGGCGACCGGATTTGGGAGGTTGTCGAGGCTGTTGCCGGTAAGGGTGCCCAAATGCCAGTTGGCTTCGATGAACTTCACGACCGAAGCATGGTTGTAGTAGGTGTGGTCGATATGACCGGGCTTGGTCCATGGGGAGACGACCATCATCGGCACCCGCGTCCCGTCCCCGAAGTAGTCGAGGGGCTGGATATAGCCCGAGTCGTAGTAACCGCCGCCCTCGTCGAAGGTGATGAAGATTGCGGTGTGGGCGAAGAGCTTTGGCTTGGAGACGATCGAGTCCACCACGTGGGTGGCAAAGTTCTGGAAGGCCGCCAGGGTGGAGTAGCCGGCGTGCCCGTCGTTCGGGGCGGCCGGCTTGACGTAGGAGACGGCAGGGAGATGACCTTGGGCGACGTCGGTGCTGAATGCCGAAAGACCCTGGATGTTGCGGCGTTTGGCGGAATTGGTCATCACAGACTTCGCATACTGGAACGGGTCACAGATCCCGCAGTAGTTGGGCGTGGGGTTGCCGCCGTTCCAACCCTGGCCGAAGTATCCCCACGAGATCCCCCTGGCGGACAACTTGTCGGCGATGGTAGGCCAGGTCTGGGGCGGCACGGTGAAGGGATTGGCGACCCGGTTTACAGGCTGACCATTGGGCTGGTAGCCGGGGTTGTAGTTGTTGAGTAGGTAATAGGCTCCCGCCTTACAGTTCCCCGCGTTGAATGGGGCATAGGGGAGTGATGCCAGGAAGTGGTCGATGCTGGCAACCCCGGGGGCCTTGGGGTCCGAGCAGTTGGTGTAGCTGCCGCCCTGGTAGCCGTCCTGGGTGTAGTAGTTGTTGGTGCCAACCATCGGGTTGGGGTTATCGATCTGGTTTGCCGGGGGAGTGGCGAGTCTTCCCCCCGAACGGTATTGCGCGACGTTCGCAGTGCCCAGGGCAATGTGATTCGCTCCGGTTCCGCCCATTATCGCCTGGTGGTAGTTGTCGGCCATTGCGTAGTGATTCGCAATCAAGCCAAATCCCGGCGCGTCACCCGCCGCCATGTTGTAGTAGCCCATATCCAAAGCGCCCTGGTTGGTCGGCTGGACGGTGCCGTTGCCGTCCCCGGCGGTCTGATGCACCCAGGTCCACAGCCGGTTGTGCCCGCCATTGACCTGCTGCCACATCTGATAGAAGCGGTGTAGGGGATCCCCGACATAGGCGCCGGTCTGACAGAGGTTCCCCGGGGTGGAATGCGCCTGGAAAAACGGCACGTACCTGGTTATTTGATAGGGGGCATTGGCCAGCTTCGAGGGGAAGCGCGCATCGGGTGAGTTGGGTGCCTGCAGGTTGTCGCAGGCGGGGTTCACATAGGTGGTGTTGGGCTGGGGAAGGTGGTGGTAGGGGGAGAGGAGAGGGGGCCGTATCGAGTAATGACCCGGAACGGAGGTGGTGTCTGTCGCCTTCCACTGGGTTGCGAGCCCAACTGCGGGCCCCGGATTTCCGCCCGGGGTGACGATGCCCTTGGAGGCGAGGTTCCAGACGGTATTTCCCGGTTTGGGCTTGTAGGTGCCAAAGACGTTATCGAAGCTGTGGTTCTCACCGATGATCACCACCACGTGATGAATGGGGGTTGCGGGACCCGAGCCATTCGGTCCGGGCTTTTCCTGGGCTCCTGCCGGCGAAACGGGCGTTGCCGCAATGGCTGTTGCCGCAAGGGTCGTGGCGAAGGCCGCGCTGGAACGCCAAAGGCGGCGCGGTGCACTTTTTCTCATCTCCAACCTCCTCGGTCGCAACCGATACCTGGTCGCCTTTCGGGGGGCCGTTCGGCCACCCGCCGGCGTAGCTTTGCCTTCTCAGGTAACTTTCAGCGATCGAACTTGAGGATTCGGCGTGAAGTGAATGTGACGAGTTGGGAATCGCACAGGAGTTCTTCGGGCCGCGACGGCAAACAAGGGCGGGTGGTCCGAGTCAAGCGAAGGTACGGCTAGTTGTAGCCAAGATGCGACCATGTGGCCCTATGGCCGATAGGTCGCCTGCTGCATCGGTGCGTCGTTGGCCATTTGGTCTATTTTCAAGACGTGTCCGACAAATAGCTGGGTGGGGCCTGGCAGTACTTCACCCGCTCGCACCCCGAAATGCCAGTGCCGGCGGAGTGGGAGCGGCCCGCAACGCCATTCCACCAAGTTGCCCTCGGACAGATCTCTCTCGACGGTGTCTCTGGAGAGCATCGCTACCCCCAGCCCTATGGCTGCAGCCTCCCGGATCGACCCGTTTGAACCGAGGGTGAGTAGAGGGGGATCTATTCCCAGATCGGCAAGGAGTTCCTCTGTGGTTGACCTGATGTTCGAACCCGCCTCCCGCACCAGCCAGGTCCTGTTTGCCAGGTCATGCTCGCTCACCTCCTCAAAGCTTCGCTGCGAGCCGGGTCTTTCGGCCCGAGCCTCGGGCTTTGGCCGGGGAGTCAGATCTGGTGCGGCAACCAGGACCAGTTCGTGACGCCGCCGGGCAATGGTGGCGAGTCCCTGTTCTCCCACCGGAGGTCTCCCGCCGATGCCCAGGTCGACCTCCCGATGCGCAAGCATCGTCCACAGCCGCTCTCGGTTTCCGATCTCAAGTTTGATCTCCACCCCCGGATAGGTGGAGCGGAAGGAGCGCAGCCAACGGGGCAGCAAAGCCTCTCCCGGCGTGGTCACCGCCGCCAGGCGCAGATGTCCCGTCGCCGGGCCGGCCAGGGCATTGGCGGCATCCTTGGCCTCCGCCATGAGGCCCAGGATCTGACGTGCGTAGCCGGCCACCGTGTGGCCCGCAGCCGTAAGCCGCAAGCCCCGTCCGTCCCGTTCGACAAGGGGGACGCCGACGCTGGCGGCGAGGGCGGTAATTGAAGCGGACACGGCGGGCTGGCTCACAAGCAGTTCTTTGGCCGCCAGGCGCACCGATCCCGTAGAGGCAACCGCCAAGAGCGTCTTCAACTGGCTTGGAGTCACCCCTCAATCATAAGCACAGAACTATAGGTGTACCAACAAACACCCCTAATCTTTTTGCTGGCATCCCGGCCTTTTCTCTCCCCAATGCCCCGTTCGCCAGCGCCACTTGCAAAGCCTGGCGCCCGCTCACCACGAGGTGTTCTGAAAGACCCCGGCTTTAGCCAACGCGAAGCCGATGGCGACCCAACCGGCCGCTGGCCTGCCAGAGCGACGCACCGTGAAACTCCTCATGCCGAGCCAGGTAAAACCTGAAGGTGGAAGGGCACAGAAGGGTACGGTACGTCACTTGGGGAGTGCCCGGCTGGCGGCGGCGGCTGCAATGTTGTCTGGGATGATCTGATGGCAAAACCGGCTTGTGGCAAGCCGGGGCGGCGTGGCTTTTGGCGAACTCGGTATGGGCCAAGGCCTCCAGTGCGGCCCAGAGGCCACGTCATGGGTCATAGCGTGGGCCGGGGATGTTGTTGGTCCCATGCCGATTGCGACGAAGAGGAGGCAGTAATGGCCATGACCCCAGAATGCCCGGCAGCCGATGGATCCAGCCCCAAGATGCAGAGCTTTGCCTCGGCTCCTCCGATGTGTATCGACACCTCTCACCGGTATGGGGCTGAGATGGTGACGACCAAGGGCACCATGGTGATACACCTCGACGCTCAGGGCGCACCCCTTACGGTGAACAACTTCGTCTTCCTGGCTCGCTACCACTACTTCGAGGGCATCTTTTTCCACCGAGTGATACCTGGGTTCGTCCTGCAGGGAGGGGATCCCTTGGGCACCGGTACCGGCGGCCCTGGTTATAACTTCGCCGACGAGCTGCCCCAGCCCGGGCGTTACGAGGTCGGCTCTTTGGCCATGGCGAATGCCGGGCCAAATACCAACGGCAGCCAGTTCTTCGTGGTCTCCGGACCCGACGGCGCCAGCCTCCCCCCGAGCTACTCCCTGTTCGGCAAGGTTGTGAAGGGGTTGGACGTGGTGGCGGCGATCGATGCCATTGGGAGCCGTTCTGGCCGGCCATCGGAGAAAGTTGTCATCGAAGCGGTGAATATCACCGAAGGATAACTGAGGGGAGTCTTTTCTTCTGGTTTCCAACAGCCGGTTGGCGTAGCTTGAAGAAGGAGCTCACCGATATGAAGTGGACGCAACGAGGCCAGGAGGGATGGGCTATGGGGGCAGAAGTGACCTCGATGATCCTCGTGGACGTTTCCATAACGGCGGTCTTGTTGCTCGCCTGGCGCGTGGTCGGCTATTTCGTGGCGTTCCGCCGCCGGCCGGGTGGGGAGGGCGGCGGCGGTGGCGGACACGGTCCCGAACACCCGCTTCCTCCCCCCAGGGGCCCCGGTGGGCGCGCCCTGACGTGCCATAGCCGCTCCTCTTGGCGGGGCGAACGTCCCCACGGCTACTGCGTGGCCCGCAGTTCGGTGCCCTCCCGTACTGCTGCAGGCGTGCGGCACTAGCCCCGCTCAGCAGGGCCCAACGTGCATCTGTGCCGCGGTTGACATCCGCCCTGCCAGACCGGCTTGCTGTCGGTTGGGACCACCGCTAAAAGCGGACAGACCCGGCGGTGAAGCCCTGGGCCGCAAGTGACTGAAGATAGCCACCTGGATCGGTTTGTTACCGCTGGCACCCAGCTCGGCACGTTGGCTGGTGGTGGCGTCTTCCAAAGACAGCAGCCGGGGCTCCCATCCGGCTGGTAAGGATTGCCTTGGGCTCTGCGAGTAAGACCTGAATCTCGCGGCGCATCTCCATGCCGCCCCCGCTCGATATCTCCCGATATCGGTCAATCACGTCTTCCGGCAAAGCTAGGTCTTTTAGCAAAGCGGTGCTTGAGTCGCCCAGGATGACATCCTGATTGGGCCAATGACCGCACAGCGCCAGCCGCCTGTTGTTTCATCGCTTTGAATCCGAAGAGGGTGTTCTCCACCTCGTCCGTGCTGTCACCCGTATCACTTCTTGTTCTCTGTGCTCTGTTGTGCCCGATGGTTTGGATGGGTGTGCACTTGGCACCACCCCGGCCCGTTTGCCCGGGAGGTTCGAGGTGGTTTTCGTCCGAGTGATGTGCTCTTCGGCCAGTGGGCATTTCGGCATCCTCACCCGTGCCGGGCGCCATGACCAGGCTGCGATGGGGATGCGACTCTTCGGTCGGATCTGCAATGCAACTTTCGGTCACTGGATTTCCATGGAAACTGGATTTCCATGGAAAATGAATCTGGCTGGAGGGGCGATGACAAGCCGTCCTCGGTCTGGGCATGGCTGGCCGGCTCTGGGAGCGCTGGCGGGAGTTGGCAAGGCGCAGTGGTCAAGAGCTGTGCCGGTGATCAGGTAACCTTGGTGGCCCACCAGGGCGCTGTGGGCCGGCGGCAACTGGGTCTGTCGGGCGGTGGCTCTGGTGATCCGGAGGAGACCTTTGCCGTGGTGGCCGGAGCGGCGGGACCGAGGGGACGTTGAGGGCTGATCGTTACAGCTGCCACCAAGTAAGTGGCCAGTGCATAGCTGGCCGTTTCTCGGGAGATGGCGGTATCGTGCGCTGCTGCCGGCCCCGGTCCGCCTCGGGTTCCATCTGGCGGGCCGAGTCAACAGGGGTTGTCCTCCAGGGGGTGGTCGGGTGATGTTCAGTTCCGCACTGGGCTTTGTGCACGGCAGCGGCGGGGGCGGCGATGACGGCGACCAGGACATGTGGGTAGCTGCATTCGGCACAGTGAGAGCGGCCTGGGGCCTGGTGCTCATGGCGCAGCCGGCGTTGGTGCTCGACGTGTTGAGTGGGGGGCGCAAGGGGCCCTGGGGTGCTGGGTGGCGTCGCACCATGCGTGTGCTTGGCGCCCGCCATCTGATCCAGGGGGCGGTCACGGTCGCAGGGGGCGCGGCGGGCCCGGACAGAGCGGAACCAGTGCTTGCCTTGGGGGTGCTGGTGGATCTGGCGCACGCCGGCACCGGTCTCGCTCTGGGCTTTGCCAGGCCCAACAGGCGTCAGCTGGGCCACCTGGATGCGACCCTCGCCCTATGGCTGGCAGCGGCGGGCGCCGCTCTTTCGTTTCGTTCGGGCCGCGGGTAGCAAGCCAAGCCGTCCTCTGTGGGTCGGCTTGGCTTTGTGTGGCTAGATAACCCTTGCCCTATCGTGTCAGGCGGCGAGATCGGCCCGGTGTTTCCAGGCGGTGTCCTCGTCGTAGAGGAAGCGCTGGGCGAGGCAGGCGTGCAGTTTCGGACCTGCCAGTAGGTCTGTGTAAGAGGGATCCACGAACCAGGCTGAGAGGCGTGAAAGCCTCTCAGAAGGAGGATTCCAATGATGCTGGCAGACTTGGCAGTATTGGCGCCGG
>JAKAOS010000092.1 GCA_021823165.1 Actinomycetes bacterium
GGGGCGGGGCGGAGAGTTCTTTATCTCCCTCGCCTTGGGTAACAGGCGCTCCGGAGCGGGCCGGGGCGGGGCGGGGCACAGCTGAGCCTTGTGCATTGGGGGTCTCTGCTGCCCTGGGGGTCTCTGCCGCCCTGGGGGCCGGTGCCGGTGCGTGGGCCGGTGCCGCCTCGGGGACGGAGGGGCTCGCCGTGGCACCAGCTGGGGGCTTTCGGGCTGGGCTGGGCTGAGATTGGAGAGCGCCGCTGTCCAAAAGGGCCGCGCGTGCGGCACCCACTCCACTTCCCCCACGCGAGGCCGGGGCATCCCTGGCATCTTGCGTGCCTGGATGCACGCCGGCAGGGGTGATTCCAGCCAGTTCTTCCAGGCGGGCCAGGCGGGCCTCCAGACGGGCCGAGGCACCCCAATCCTGACCGGTGCCACTGGGCAGCTCCCCCGCCGCCCGCACGACGGCAAGCTCCAGGACCATCCGAGGATCCAGCGCATCCCGCATGGCCACCTGAGACCTGCCGAGGCCTTCGAGCGCTTTTACCACAACGGCAGCTCCCATGGAGCGGGCGAGGTCTGCCACCCTGGGTTCGACCCCTTTGGCAAGCGATGGAGCCATAAGCGACAAAAACCCCTCACGCAAAGTTCCCACCACCGACTCAGCGATCCTGGGCGGATCGGCTCCCGCAGCTATGGCCCGGTCCACCGCGACCAGCGCCGCCGATGGGTCGCCGCCCGCAATGGCCTCCACCAACTGCACCGAGGCAAAGACGTCCTGCGGCGCTCCCCCGGCGGCCACGATCTGGTCCAGGGCCGAAAGCGTGTCCCGGGCAGACCCAGCACCCCTGGTCACCGCCGCACGCAGTTCGGCCTCCCCCAGGCCCAGGTCTGCAGCGCTGTCGACCTCTGTCACCAGGGCCACGAGTTCCTCTTTGTCCAAGAGGCGGAACTCGAAGTGCTGGGTCCGGCTCCTGACTGTGGGTAGAACCTTGTGGGCGTCGGTAGTGGCGAGGACGAACACCACCTGCCGGGGAGGTTCCTCCAGCGTCTTGAGTAAGGCGTTGGAGGCCGCCGTGGAGAGCATGTGAACCTCGTCCACGATGTAAACCTTCCAGCGTCCAGGGGAACCAATAGGGGCCCGGGCAATCAGATCCCGCATCGCCTCCACCCCGTTGTGTGATGCGGCGTCGAGTTCGTGAACGCTCAAGGAGCGCCCGGCCGCAATCGCCTCGCAGGATTCGCAGACGCCGCAGGGCTCGCCTTCATCTGGCTGGAGGCAGTTGAGGGCCTTGGCAAGGATCCTTGCGGTCGAGGTCTTGCCGGTCCCTCGGGGACCGCTGAAGAGGTAGGCGTGAGAGATCCGGCCCGAACGCAGCGCCCCGAGCATTGCGGCGACCACGTGAGGCTGGCCCCTCAGGTCGGAAAAACGCTGGGGACGGAAGCGTCGGTAGAGGGATTGGTAAGGCTGATCGGCCACGCCACAAGCCTACGCCCCAAGAGCCAAGCGGCGCTCGGTGCGGTGGCCAGGCTGGCTGCGGCACACTTCAGGGCCCGCTGAGAGCTGCTGCCTTCCGGCCCTGACTCGGTTCACGGGTTGATGTTGCGCAGGTCCCAGCCACCGCACGGAACGCCGCTTGTTCCGTCCACGATAGCCTGACGGCCGGAGGGGTGCGAGAGCGGCCGAATCGGCACGACTGGAAATCGTGTGTCCTGCAAGGGACCGTGGGTTCGAATCCCACCCTCTCCGCTGTGGTCGGGGTCGGCATTCTCGCTCGCGGCGGGCGTGCCGACCCGCTGTTCCGATCGACCACTGTCCCGACGTTCACCCCCGGCAGATGCAGATACAGCACAGGGCCGGCCATGATCCGCCGGCCCGGTCGTGACTCGGCCGGACGAATCGTCGTGCCCAAGCCGCTCCGGGACGCGCTCGCGCTGACCGCCGGAGCGACCGTCGACATCAGCCAATACGGCTCCGGGCTGCAGATTGTTCCGGCCGGGCGGACCGCCCGGCTCGTCGAAGAGGATGGGTTCCTTGTTGCGACCGGCGATAACTCGATCGACGACGACATCGTCCTGCACCTGATCGACGCCTCCCGCCGTTGACCGCGGTCGGGCTCGACACCAGCGTTGCTGTGCCGCTCCTCGTTCGAACTCACGCTGCGCATGCCGAGGTCACTCGCTGGTGGAACGGCCGAGAGGTCGCGTTGTGCGGTCACGCAGCTGTAGAAACCTTTTCCATTCTCACTCGCCTCCCAGGTGACATCCGGCTAAACCCGATCGACGCAGCGCGCCTGCTGACCGAGAGGTTGTCAGCGCCATTGGTCCTCAGCGTCACCGCCACCCGATCCCTTTACAGTTCTCTCGCTGGTCTTGGCATCGCCGGCGGTGCGGTCTATGACGCCATCATCGGTCTCGCCGCCGTGGAGCACAGCACGATCCTCGCCACACGTGACAGACGAGCGAAGGACACTTACGAAACGGTCGGGGCCCAAACTCTCATCGTTCCCTGACTCGACCAGACGGCGACTTCCTCCCAAAGCCCGTGGTTCGAACCTTGTCCCACTCTCTCCGCCCATGTAATCTCTTGAGACATCGGAATGGACTAAGGCTGAAAAACGCAGGTTTACACCGCATTTTTTGCTTGGCCAGCCCCTATGCCAGACCGGCCTGTAGCCAACTCCTCAAAGGCTTTTGTCCCGGGCCCTGGTGGGATGGCGAGGGGCCTTGAGGGCAATGTGTGGTTTTGGGCCCTACGCGTGAGAACCGGCGGGAACCGCCGGTTCTCAGCTCTCTTTGGGACCCATGAGAAACCTCAGCGCTTGGCGGAGGAGAGCTCTTTGGTCTTCTGTGATTGCCCCTGGCCAAAGGGGAGGCGGGGGGAGAAGTCTCCATAGCGGGTGGGGGATGCCGAAAGTTCTGGGTGCTTGGCCTCCCACACCATCTGGTAGGCGATCGGGCCGATTGCAATGATGCAACCCACGATCATCAAAGGAAGATTGAGCAGGAACCAGTACATAGGAGGGAGAGTGGTTGACTTGGCTCTCCCTTTCACCTCCTGTCAACAACGTACCCAAGGGTCATTATCGGTTGATTAGCAAGCATCAGTGTGTCAGTAACGGACATCTTTCCTTCTAAGAAGCCTCTCACAGAAACCCGTTGTGGGCGTTACCCATCGTCGTTGAGAGCTGTGGAGCGAGGATCAAAGGTTGCCTGTGCTTGCACATAACAGCAGGTCACAGTAGTACTCTGCCGCATTGGGTAGCCGGATGGCAAAGAGACTGCTAGCACAGGATTAACTAACGATTTCACGAACACCAACCACTTCATTCACCACCACTGCTGCCAGGTTCTTCGCCGCCTAAGCGTTCACTTGGGCAGGGATTACTGAACTAACGCTTGTTCGTAACCACCACCTAACCAAGCTTCTCTACCATCTTCAATAGAGGAGGTCGGGACGGGCTTACCCAACCGTCTGGTCCCAAGCACAGAATGACCTGGCTACTGGCGACAATCCCACTGATGGTGCTGGCTTCGGTGATTGCAATCGGGCCCTTGTTCTTCCAGATGCTAGAAGAGCGCTCCTTGGAGCCCAAAGAGCGCTTTGGTGCCTGGTCCCCGTCTCTGAGGGGGGACTCCCTCGGAGGTGGGACAACCCTGCCCACTGCCACAGAGCTGCCCTCGAGGGCAACAAGTCCCTCTTAGGGCCACCAGAACAGAGACGGCACCCGAGACCGTCTCTGTCACTCCAGACTCAGGGGGCTACGTAGATAACGCCGGTAGCGTTGTGTGATGGCTTTTCTCGACGCTTCGGACGGCGTTCGTCTTCACTTTTTTCGTCTCGATCCCAGCGCCGCTGTCTCCACCGTTCGGCCCCTGCCCGTGCTTTTGCTGCATGGATTTGCGGTCGACTCGGAGACAACCTGGGTGCGCAGCGGCGTTGTCGGTTCGCTCCGGGACGCCGGCCATGAGCTCATCATGGCCGACCTCAGGGGCCACGGCCGCTCCCAGGCTCCCTCGGATATCTCCGGATACAGCCTGGGCCGCTTCATAGCCGACGGCGAAGAACTGAAGGCAGTTCTTGGCATCGAACGCTGGCACGTCGTCGGCTACTCCCTGGGCGCCCGGATCGCAGTTGCGCTCGCCGAGAAAGCCAACGAGACGGTGGCATCCGTTGTCGCAGGTGGGGTCGGGGCGGCTTCGATGTCACCCGGCAGGCCTTGGGGATCCGAGGAGGTTGCGTCCGCGCTGGAAGCCCCCCGCATTCCCGACGATGCAGGAGCGCGTGCGCGGGCCTTCCGCTACTTCGCAGAAGCCACCGGGGCTGATCTGGCTTCTCTTGCGATGTTGCAGCGAGCCATGACCCAATGGGAATCGCCAAGGCCTGGCGAGATAACCTGCCCCGTGCTCGCCCTTGCCGGGGATGAAGATGCTCTGGCCGGCTCGCCAGGTGAGCTGGCCGAGAGCTTTGCCAATGGTCGCTCCGCCACCGGCGAAGGCAACCACATGAACGCAGTTCTCAAACCATGGTTCGCCTCGGCCATCGTGGAGTTCCTGGCAGGGATCTCAAATGGCTGAGGAGGTTTCCCCAGGGCCAGGCATTCACCTCTCGGACCAGGAGCGCTGGATGAGAGTCGCCATCGAGGAAGCAGAGTTGGCCCGCTCCGAGGGCGAGGTGCCCGTGGGCGCCGTGGTCGTCTCCGGCACCGGGCAGCTTCTCTCCCGCCGCCATAACCAGCGAGAGGCCCTTTCTGACCCCAGCGCCCATGCCGAGCTGCTTGCCATCTCCGAGGCAGCTAAACGGATCGGCAGCTGGCGCTGTATCGGTTGCACGGTGATAGTCACTTTGGAACCGTGCCCAATGTGCGCAGCGGCTCTGGTGGCCGCCAGGGTTCAGGGGCTCGTATTCGGCGCCAGCGACCCCAAGGCCGGCGCCTGTGGTTCCCTCTACAACCTCTGTTCCGATCCCCGGCTCAACTGGGAGATACCAATCTCCAGGGGCGTCCTCGCCCAGGAGACATCGGCCCTTCTCTCTGGGTTTTTTGAATCCAGGCGCAATCGGTTGCCGGGAAACCTGGGTCCTTCGAGGGACTAAGGGGGACACCTCTGGGCCGCGCCATCGGCGTGGCTGGGTAGGATCTCGGCCGGAGGGATGCGAGAGTGGCCGAATCGGACGGTCTCGAAAACCGTTGTGTCCATAGGGCACCGTGGGTTCAAATCCCACTCCCTCCGCCACCAGGCCCTTTGACAGCTTGGGCCTGGTAGTCGCGAAGCTCGGGCCCCCTTTGCAGTTGCCAGGTATGGGGCAACGTAACGGCCTATGCCCTCGGGGCCCGGCGGGACAATCCTCGGCACGGCGATTCCACAACTTCGCTCATTGACCGGAGCCTCATTCCAAGTGAGAGCCGGGCCTGTAGGGAAAACCGGAAGAGCCGCATAACCAGGTTATTTGTGCCGATCCAGGCAGTTGAGCCTTCTTCGGCTCTATGGCGAGATCAGTCGGCGGTGATGGTCGTGGCGAAGATCGGCAAGACTGCTCGTGTCGAGCGGCCCAGTTGGACCATTGGGCAAACAGCCCCCCTGCAGGTTCACAGGCTCGGGCTTCGGTCCATCTAAGTTGGTTGGCCGATAAACCGGCGAGGCCGGAATGGCCGGCCAGTCCCACACTGGACGGCCAAAAGCACCCATCGTTACGCCTGGCCATGGACCCATGCGTGGCGTGAAGCTTTCCGCTGGCGCCAGCCCCGCCCCTGGATCTGCCTGTCCCCATGAGGCCGGTGGCAGCACAAGAGGGCTTCGGCCGATTCCATAGCCAGACACAAAGTCGTGGCGGGCTCTTGGCTGTTATTCAGTAAGAGCTGGAGGCGGCCCAGAGGTTTATGCCCAGATCCGTCGCATACTGGTCGATTTCTGCCAGTTCGGACTCGGTGAAGGACTGGTTGTTCAGCGCTGCGACGTTCTCCTCGAGCTGTTCGACGTTTCTGACTCCGACAAGTGCAGAGGTCACTCTCGGGTCCCGCAACACCCAAGCGATTGCAAGCTGGGTGATGCTCTGACCCCTCCTGGCGGCGATCTCTCCCAGCGCCCTCACCCGAAAACGGTAGTCGTCGGTGATCATCTGGTTGCCGATGAATGAGGTTTCCCCGGCCCTGGAGTGCCGGGGGGTCTCGTTCAGGTATTTAGTGCTCAGCATGCCCTGGGCCAAGGGAGAGAACGCTATGCAGCCGACACCTCCCTCCTCCAAGGTGTCCAGCAGGCCGTTTTCGATCCACCGATTGAACATCGAATAGGAGGGCTGGTGCAGAAGGATGGGGGTCCCCATCTCGGCCAGGATTCTCCTGGCCTCGTTGGTCTTGGCGGCCGAATACGAGGAGATCCCTGCGTAGAGGGCTTTTCCAGATCTCACCGCAGTATCAAGGGCCCCCATGGTCTCCTCCAGCGGTGTGTCGGGGTCGAAGCGGTGGGAGTAGAAGACGTCCACGTATTCCAGGCCCATCCGAGACAGGCTCTGGTCGAGGCTTGCCAATAGATACTTGCGGGAGCCCCACTCTCCATAGGGGCCGGGCCACATGTCATAGCCCGCCTTGGTGGAGATGAACAGCTCGTCTCGCAAGGAGGAGAAGTCGCTCCGGAGGACCTGACCGAAGGTTTCCTCGGCCGAACCGTAGGGGGGGCCGTAGTTGTTGGCCAGGTCAAAGTGGCAAATTCCCATGTCGAAGGCGCGGCGCAGGATGGATCTTGTCTCGTCGAGAGCCCTGGTGGTGCCGAAGTTGTGCCACAAGCCAAGGGAGATCTCGGGCAGCTTCACCCCGCTGCGTCCGCAGCGGCGGTAATGCATGGAGTCGTAACGGTCGGGGCGTGCCACATATGCCATGGCACCGTCCTAGCAGTTCGATGGGCCCCTCGACGCAGAGCCAAAAGGCGCTTGTCACTCGCGGTAGCCACAGGCGGCCCTGTGCTAGGCGAACATCAAAGCTGCTATCTGTTCCAGTCCCCCGATGTCGTGAACATCGGTCGCAAGCAGCGGCACCTTTGTTTTCGCCCTGCCCTTCACCTTGTCTGACAGGTCGCCGAGTTCATGGTCCTCGTGGTCTGCAACGGCCGAGAGCTGAGAAAGATTTGCCGCCAAGACCCCTGCCTCAGCGGGGAGCGTTTCCAGCAGGGAGAGGTCGGTTCCTTCCTCGACGAAACGAGGATGGGTCTTGTTTATGATCAGGCCCTCTACGGACAGCCCACCTTCTGCCAGGCGATCTGCGAACCAGTGGGCTTCGGCAGCGCTTTCCTCCCTCGGGGAGGTGACCAACACGAAGGAGGTCTGGGAATCACCGAGAAGTGCCTGGACCCGCTCGGCACGTTCCCTGAAGCCGTCCTCCATTCCCTCGAATGCCCTGAAGAAGGCGATCACATCGTCGACTACCTCGGAGCCCACCAGGGAGGACACTGTCCGCAAAAAGGTGCGAACCCCAAAGCTCAGTACCTTCATGTAGCCCTTGGCCGGGCTAACCACGAGCCGGAAAATCCGGTTTTCCAACAGAGCCGTGAGTCGCTTCGGGGCCTCGAGAAAGTCCAGGGCGTTGCGGCTGGGGGGTGTGTCCACCACGATGAGATCGAACTGTTGCTCCTCGTAGAGTTCGTAAAGCTTCTCCGAGGCCATGTACTCATGGGTCCCTGAAAGAGCGGAGCTCAGGTTGCGATAGAGGCGGTTGTCCAAGATGCCGGCGGCCTGTTCGGGTGACTCGGAGTAGTGCTCCACCAGTTCGTCGAAGGTGCCCTTGGGGTCGAGCATCATGGCCCAAAGCTCACCGGGCCAGGGCCCGTCCACCTTGTGGGGTTCGTTGGAAAGCTCTCCGAGCCCCAGTGCATCGGCCAGCCGACGGGCTGGATCGATGGTGACCACACAGGCCGTTTTCCCAAGTTTCGCGGCATGGAGGCCCAATGCCGCCGAGGTCGTGGTCTTGCCCACTCCACCAGAACCACAGCAGAGGATCACCTTGCGGCTCTCGATGAGATCGGCGAGGCTCCCCGGGGCCTTCCTGGTCATTGCCCTTCCTCCCGGGCTCCCGAGCCATCGAGGTCCTTGTCGGAAAGTGCGCCAACTTCCTTTGCAAAGGCCCGGGCGAGTTCGTCCACAGATGACCGGCCCCGGATCGGACCGAACAGGTAGGGGAGGCGAATCTGTTGGATCGGAAGTTGGGCTTGGAGCCGGCTCAGCTGGGCGGCCTGCAGGGCCGAGCGCTGCAGGCGGAAGGAGGCAGCGTCTATCAGGGAGCGGTCGAGTGCCTCCTCGCCGGTCAAGGGGCCGTCCATTGCAGGGCCAAGCCCGTCCAAATCTGGGTAGACCGCGTTCGCTACGACCGGAGCGAGGGTCACCTGGGTCCGCTCCTTCAGCATTGCAGCCGTCTGAAGCGTCTCGTTCACCGGTGTTTCTTCGGCGAGTGTGACAAGCATTACCTGGCAACGGCGTGGATCTGCCAAGAACTCCAACACGTCGATTGCCTGGGCCTTGATCGGGCCGGAGCGGGCGGCATCGGCCAAGCCCACTGAGGTGGTGAGAAAGCTGAGCGCATGGCCTGCAGCGGGGGCATCCAGAACAAGCAACTCCGCCGGGTCCGCCTTCTCCAGCTGCTTTACCTTGGCCAACAGGAGTATGTCCTTGATGCCGGGCACCGCCGTGGCGACGACGTCAAGTGCGCCGGTGCTGGCGAGCTTGCGGGAAAGTTTGCCCAGCCCGTGGTCTTCGAGGTACTCAATGAGGGTTTCGTCGGGGGTTAGGATCCTTGCCCTGATGGATCCCTCGCCCTTGGCTCCGGCCAGGACCTCGGTATCGGAGTAACTCAGGTCTCCCTCCAGGCCGAGCATGCGGGTGGCGCCGCTGCTGCCTTCGAGTTCCAACATCAGCACGTCGAGGCCGGCCATGGATGCGGCCCGGGCCAGTACGGCAGCCACGGTTGTCTTTCCGACCCCTCCCTTCCCTGCCACGATGAGGGACGCAGTGCGGCGGAAAAAGGAGGCGGGGTCCATCGGGAATCCCACACTACCGTTGCGACCGCTCGGCGCGAACCCTGTCTGTCAGGCTGACGTGAGACACCTGCCGTAACCCACCATCCCTCCAGGGCGAGACCGGACCAGATACAAAATGACCATGACCCATCCAGCCTTGAGCGATCG
>JAKAOS010000093.1 GCA_021823165.1 Actinomycetes bacterium
ACTTTGGTTCTGTGAGCTTCGCTGTGGCCTGGCTTCGAGCAGCGACAGGGCTGCCCTGCGGCCGTGTGCCATTGCCTCCACCACTGTCGAAGGTCCCACCAGGGCATCTCCGGCCACCCAGCACCGCTCCGCCACGGGCAGCGCAGCAATGCTGAGAGCGCTTTCCCTTGCTACAGCGAGCTTGCCCACAGCCTGGTGGCGGGCGAAGGACGGCGCCGGGTTGGCGAGGATGCCACTGGCTTGCCATTCCCGGTCTACCAGGGCCGGCGTGGTTTTGCGGAAAGGCGTTCCGGGGGCCATGGCGCCTACCGAGGGGTCGATCCTGTAACCCATGGCCATGACCACCAGATCTGCCGGGATTTCCCGAGCGCTGTTCGGCACGCTTTCGGGCTTGTGAGAGGCGTCCCGCTGTTCCGTCTTTACGATGCGAGCACCCTCTACGAATCCAGCGGCACCTACCACGGCCTCGACCGTGGTCGAGAAGAGCACCTTCACGCCTTCTTGTTCGGCCTCGGCAAGCTCATCGGGCCGCACGGGGGCAAAGCGGCGGTCCATCCAGTCCACGCAGCTTGCCTCCGCTCCCAGCCGTCGTGCGGTGCGGGCCACGTCCATCGCGGTGTTCCCCGCTCCCAGTACCAGCACCCGGACCGGACGCTCCAGGCGCTCTTGGATCTCGGTCAACAGGGGCATCGGGCGGTGCTCCCGGAGCGCACGGCGCCCCTCGGTGAGAAACATGGTTGCGTCGATTACGCCGTCCAGGTCTGCGCCCTCGATCGGAAGCCGCAAGGGAGCACCGGCACCATAGGCCATGATGATCCCATCGTGGGCCTTCAGGAGGTTTTCGAGGTGTTCTGGCTTGATCCCCGCCCCGCAGTGCAGGGTTACCCCGGCAGCCTCCAGCTGCTCCCAGGGCCGCTGCTCGATCTCGGTCGGCAGCGTGAAGTCCGGGATGCCCCACCGAATCAGGCCACCGGGCTTGGATTCCTTTTCATAGACCGTCACTGCGGCGCCGGCCTGCACCAGTTCCCATGCCGCAGCGATCCCGGCAGGGCCCGAGCCGACAATCCCTATGTCCAGTCCCCGGCCTGATGCCTCCTGGCCGGGTGCAGCGGGTGCCGGGACTGCAGCGTGCTCGGTTACGAAGCGCTCCAGAGCGCCAATCGCAACCGCCTTGCCTCCGGCCAGAGACCAGCTGCAGGATCCCTCGCACTGCACGGCCTGGTCGCAGACCCGAGAACATACGTCGGGCAGCATCGAGGTCCGGGAGAGAATCTCGTTGGCGGCTGCCAGGTTGCCAAGGCGAACCTCTGCGATGAATCCCGGGATGTCATTGTGGGCCGGGCAGCCCCGCATGCAGGTCGGGTCCGGGCAGTCCAAGCACCGTTCCGCTTCGGCCTGGGCGACGTCCAGGGAGGTGATGCCCTGGCGGATCTCTCCGTAGTCACCGAGCAACTTCTCGGGGTGCCACTCGGCCAAGGTTGCCCTTTCTGCCACCATCATCGGCCCCTCGACTTCTATGGCCGAGAAGGGGCAGGTCCTTACGCATTGCCGGCACCCGACGCAGAGGGTGGAGTCTGCCTGGGCCACCCAGTTGTCTGTGTCCATCGAAAGCGCCGCAGTTGGGCAGCGCACCACGCACTCCTGGCAACCTGCGCAACGGTCTACCAGAACTGTCACCACCGGCGATTCCGTCATTTTTGCCCGGTTCCCGTCGGCTGTTCCCGGCACCTTTGGCTCGGGCTGTGAAGGAAGAGTCATTCTCATCTCTTGCTGCCTTTCAAGAAGCGGCCTGCATGAGGACGTATAGGTAGGCGACTACGGCACCGACTGCGAGGGCCAGGAGAGTCGCTGAGTAGCGAACTGCTATGGGCTTTGCAGATATCGGAGCCAGATCCCGCCTGGCGATCTTCCAGGTGGTCGAGGCCGCTGCGAGTGTTCCCAGTGCGATCACGATGACCTGGGCGATGATGATCTGGGGGTCCGAAAGGATCCTGTAGTGGTAGAGGTAGGACTTCGTCGAACCGTCACCGAACCATGCTCCAACGGCGGGGATGAGCCGGGAGGCGTGCTTGAAGAACTTCGGCAGCTGCCGGGCGAAGTAGTCGGCACCCACAAGCGGGACGATTCCGTACATCATCGGCACGAAGTAGGCCCGGAACTTGCTGGTCCGCTCGATGAAGGAGTGGCCGCGGTAGGGGAGGACGAGATTCTTGCGGGCGAAGATCTTGGAGAATGCCCATCCCACGCCGGCCAGCGCTGCGGTGAAGATGGCGATGAGGCCCACGTAGTCGACCGGGTTGGGGTAGTTGGGGAAGCTCATGGTCTTGTTGAGCCAGCCGTCCAGGGTGCTGTACCAGTTGAGGGCGTTCACCTGCTGGAAGAGAACCAAACCGAACAGGGCCGCTACTGCCCAACCGACATCCGCCCGGCGCCGCTTCGGAGCCACCAGAGAAGTGAGGGGGCGCTGCAGGTAGAACCCGACGTTGTCAGAGGGGCAAGCCTTGTAGCACTCCGAGCAGAGTCCGCAGGTCAGGTTGGAATCCGCACTCCCCGGCCAGGTGTACCAGGGGCATCCGTACCCTTGCTCGCCACCCCGCATGCAGTCCTTGGTTTTGCACTCGATGCACACGTCGCGGTCCTTGGTGCGGAAGCCCGCCGCCGTACCGACTCCGCCGACCGATCCGATAAGAGCGGTGAGCGGGCAGAAGTAGCGGCAGAAGGTACGCCTCTCGAAGACCAAGAAGAACGCCAGGGCCGAAGCCACGATCCCGACGACCATCCAAGACGTTGCCGATGGGATGCCGGGGCCGGCGATGTTGAAGAACTCCTCCAACCAGGTGAGCAGCAAGAAGGTTCCGACCGAGAACAGGAACCCATACTGGGCGTAGCGCTCGGGGAGTTTGCGGCCGAGGCCGAGGGCCTTTTGTGTGCGCTGCCAGAAGGTGTGGCGCTGCACCCACTCTGCGAACCCGCCGAAGGGGCACATCACACACCATGCCCGGCCGACTGCGACCATCATCACAAAGACCAGGCAGAACCAGAGATACCACGTGATCGCCGTACCGAAGTTCAAACCGGGGTCTACCGTGCCGGCAAGACCCAAAAAGATGACCATCCAGAAGATGATCTGGTTTGGCAGAATTAGAAAGAATTGAAATTTCCGGCTTTTCATCAACCTCGCCACAAGGGGGATGCGTGTGAGTTCCAAACCCTTTGAGGGGTCGGTGCTCTCGAAGTGTTCTTTGGAACCTTCGTGCACTTTGGGGCGTAGGTGTTGGGCGAGCGGAATCGGGTCCAGTACAACTGGACCACCTCCCCGCTCGTCAAGGATGCGTGTCATCGGGACCTCCCAACAAATCCTGAGCAACGCACTTAACGTTGTGAGTGAATTAAATCACATGACGACGAGAAGTCAAGTTCTTAACTGAACGTTTTCTCCAAAAACGCAGGAAGTTTGCCGCTTTGGCCCCGGTATCCGGTGGAAAATGCAGTTCAGAACTGTTGTTCTATTGAACGATAGAAAAATAGTTCGGGACAAATCATTGGCTAACCCCGCCGGGTCACCCATGCCTCTACGGGCTGCGTCGGTGACGAGAGGGGCGGGATTCGGGTCCCGCCCCATACAAATGCCGCCGAAAGGGTAGGTTGCCCCAGTCGGAGCTGGTCGGGGCCTCTTGTGATCGTGCCGGCCGGCCTGTCAACCGAGTAAGGAGGCGGAATGGATCACAGGTGCAATGAGCACACAGGCGTGGCTCTCATGTCCACAGGCGTCGGGGATGGCCGCAAGTCCTTTTTCCATCGAGGTATCCGGTCGGCTGCCGCTGGAGGCCTTATGGCCTCGCTGCTGGCCGCATGTGGCAGCTCGGCGGCCGCTGCCAGGGCACCCGCGACGGCCAAATCTGGGAAGGTGCCCGCCTACTCACTGCAGGCCACCTGGTCCGCTGTCGGGCCAACACCCCATTTCACGGCCGTTTTGCCCTCGGCGCACAAAGTCTTTGCAACCAACCTTGGCGCCGGAACGGTGACGGTGCTGTCGAGTTCGGGTAAGAAGCTCGGCCAGGTACACACCGGCGGGACGGTGCACACCGTCATGGTGGACCGCAAGAACCGCATGGTGTATGTGACCGACATAGCCCGCGGTTATCTGGACGTGATAAACGGGGCGACCAATGCGCTGACTGCCCAGATTCATGTGGCCAAGCACCTGCACGGTCTGGCCGTCTCCAACAGGCTTGGCCTGGCGGTGGTAACCGATGTTGCGTTGTCCAAGGCGTATGTGGTGAACATCAGGACCAACAAGGTGCTCACCCCGGCGGGCATAGCGGTGGGGGCCAACCCCTGGGGTGTGGCGATCGATCCCAAAGCGGATCTTGCCTTTGTCGCCAACACCGGCGTGGATCCCTTTGCCAGTTCACCATCGCTGGCCAACAACCCAGCCGGAGACAGCGTGAGCGTGGTCAACCTCCGGACCGACAGGGTCATCTCCACCATCACGGTGGGTCCTCATCCCTGGAACCTGGTGGTGGGACGCTCAGGCACCGTCTATGTGGGTGTTGTGGGGACCAAGCGGGTTGCGGTCATCCGTTCGGACAAGGTTGTGACCGACATACCGGTGCCCGGGACGCCTCACGGCATCGGCTACTGGCGGTCCAGAGGACTGATTTTCGTAAATGACACCAGCACCAACCAGACTTCGGTGATACAGGCCTCCTCCGCAAAGGTGGTCCAGAACATCTCGGTTGGATCCCAGCCCCAGGGGCTTTCGGTAAACCCTGCCAATGGCAAGGTCTACGTTGCCAACCAGGCGGCCCAGACAGTAAGCGTCCTGGCTCCCAAGCCATAGGGGGAAATAGCCCCTGGCCACTCTGGCCGGGGGCTTACCCCGTCATTGCCGGCGCCAATCAAGCGAGGCAACTGCAAGGGCCGGGAGTGCGGTACTTGGGATTACTGGGAGTCCACCACCTGGGATAGGATGCGCGAAGCGGCAATACCAGCGCCCGCCATCCCCAGGATTGCCCAGCGGGATTTCTTTGGCAGCTTGTTGAAGCTGACCAGGGTGGTGAGCAGGTCGATGAAGTCGGCCATGCCGGCCGCTTCAACCCAACCCCGGACCTTTGCATCGTGGCGTATGGAAAGGAGGATGCCTGCAGCCAGGGCGATGTCGCGTCCTCCCATGGCCCGTGAGAGAACCTCGGACCCGGACCGGTTGGCTTCCTCTCCGATCCAAGTCGCAGCGAGCGCCGCGGGAGCAACCAGGGCGGTGAGCCCGATGGCGCCCCGGAGGAGGGCAAATGCCTGAGTTGCCCTTATAGCGGTGGCCGGCTTGATGGTGATCATTTTTCTCTTACACCTCCATCGATCCGAGTGCAGGCTGCGATCCAAGCCGCGTTGTCTGCGGCAAGGGATGTAGCCAACTTGACGATCGTTGTCACCCTGGGGTCGATGACCCTGTAGAACGCAAAGCGACCCTCCCGCCGCGAGTCGACGAAACCGCAGTCGGCCAGGCACGCCAGGTGGGTGGAAACCCTGCTCTGGGCAATACCGAGAGAAGCGACGCATTCCCCGACGCTCCGCTCTCCCTCCACCAAGAGCTCCAAAAGCCGGAGCCGGTTGGGATCACCGAGAGCCCTGAAAAACTTTGCCAGAACCGCCCTCCCGGCGGGGTCGGCCGGGAGGAGTTGGGTTGCTGGCTCATCCTGGTTCGGGGCGGAGTCAGACAACTCCGCAGCACTCCTGGCGTGTTCAAGGGATGCCACTAGGCCTCCTGTTGTGTTGGGCCAAACCAGCCACGGCCGGAGTTCAGGACGGATCTGCTGCCAGACGGCGGCTCCGCCAGGCCGATGTTTGAGACGTGCTTGCAGGTCATGCTGTCGCCATCGCCTCTTTGACCCACCGACCCAGGGCCGCCTCGGGCAAGGCGCCCACCTGCTGGGAGACGAGCTTGCCGTCGTTCAGGATGAGCAGCGTGGGAATTCCCTGTACGCCGAAGCGCCGTGCCACCCCTGGAGAACGATCGACGTTGACCTTGACCACCTTCAGGGTGCCGGCCATGGTCGTTGCAAGCCTCTCTACTGCGGGGGACACCATGCGGCACGGCCCGCACCACGGCGCCCAGAGGTCCACGAGCACCGGAGTCGGCGCGTCCAGTACCACCGTTTGGAAGGTGTCGTCTTCTGCCTCGGCCAACCAGGGAAGTGCGGCGTGGCACTTGGCGCAGCGCGGGCTCCCCTTGGCGGCGGCGGGAACCCTGTTCTGCGCCGAACAGGACGGGCAGCGCACGAGCGACGTTCCCCCAACATGGCCCACCCTCGAACTCAAGGTGTCTCCTCCGGCTCCATGAGATCATCGTAGTTCTCCGACGGGTCGGCCTCCGGTCCGGCCCATTACGGTTGGGATATGGGTGTCTCCGTAGCCCTCCGGGCGGTCCTGTTCGATCTGGACGGGACCCTTTTCGACAGCGAGCGCGATGGGCACAGGATTGCATTCAATCTTGCCTTCGAGCGAATGGGACTATCGATCCATTGGGACTCCCCCCGATACGGGGACCTGCTGGAGATAGCGGGGGGTCGCCGGCGCATCGAGACGGAATTGCTTGCCGGGGGCATGCAGGAAGCCGAGGCCGCTTCACTGGCCGCCCAGATTCATAGAGAGAAGACTCGGATCTTCAAAAAAATGTGTGCCGATGGTGCGATTCTTCCTCGGCCAGGTGCGCTCAGGCTGGTGGGTGAAGTTGTCGAGGCTGGCATCGTGGCTGCGATCGCAACAACCGGCAGCCGGGAATGGGTGGAGCCACTGATCGCAGAGAGCTTTGGCGATCATTTGTTCCGCTTCATGCTCACCGGGACCGAGGTACCACGACTCAAACCCGACCCTGCTGTCTACCTGGAGGCACAATCTCTTTTGGGCATGAATCCGGAGGCGATCCTGGTGGTGGAGGACTCGGCAATTGGATTGGCGGCATCCGCCGGCGCCGGCCTTGGAAGCCTCGCCGTGGCCAACGACTACACGGTCGGCCAGGACCTTGCTGCCGCGGTTTCGGTTCTCGACGGCTATGGCGAGCCGGGTGCGCCTGCGAGGGTCATTGACGGCGCTGGCCTATCCCTGCCGGGCGGAATCGTGGGTCTGCAAACCCTCGAGGAGGCCCTTGTGACTGCATGGGCGGAACCCTCCCCGGTTCCTTCGAAGCGGCTTGCGGCATGGGCGTGACCAATCGGCCGGGCGTTGTGGCCTGGGTCCCAGACCTGATGGACCGGTCTCGGCTAAGTGGGAATCCAGCAATCCGATTCGTGCACGAGGCCAGCGAACTGCTGGCTGAGGCGGGGCCCGCCGACACGGTCGTTGTCGACCTGGGCCGCCCGGCAGTGCTGGGAGTGGTGACAGACCTTGCTGCAAGACCGGCCGATATTCGGCCCAAGTCCATAGTCGGCTTCGCCGGCCACCTGGAACGGGACCTGCTGCGGCTTGCCTCGGAGGCCGGCTGCGATCGCGTCCTGGCGCGCAGCGCGTTTTTCAAGATGGCACCGTCGATGCTGCTGGCACCGGATGACCCAGATCAACAGGGGAACCAACAGCATTGATCGTATGCCAAGAGACGGGCTTGCTACCAAGACCCTCTTGGCCATCTATCGACAACATGACGACGAGCTGATGCCTCACCTTTCGCTCACGGCCCCGGCGGACTTGGGACCGTCAAGGTAACCCCGGCTCCTGCCGATACAAGGGCATGCGATCTCGTGGTCTTGGGAAGATCGTTGGGCTCCTGGTGAGCCTGGTCCTCGGCTCACTCGCGTTGCGCGCCTGCAACACGGGCGGGGCCTCGGGGGCGAGCGTGGTCTCCCACCAGGCCATTGCGGGGCTCTGCGCCGAGCAGCGAGCGGTAAGTCAGGCATCTGGAGGGCCGCCGTCCACGGGGTTGCCGGGCCTTCAGGCAGCCAAGCACTCCAACCCCGCCGCCTACAAAGCCCTCTCGAACGCGATGGGCGGGAGCGTCAAGTGCCCCGCTACAAAGGCCTGAGGTCGCCCCAAGGCCTGAGGCCGCCCCAATAGCTCAGAGCGAGCGGGTGTCCCTGCGCAGAGGATGGCCCTCCGGCACCTCCACCAGCACTATTGCCGTGCCGTCGGGGTCTTTTATCCACATCTCTCGCAACCCCCATGGCTCTACCAGCGGCGGTCTGCTGATCTCGGCGCCAGCTCTTGCGAGGCGTTCGTGCTCGCCGTCGACGTCACGTACCTGAAGCCACAGGGTGATTGCAGATGTGGCGGGGGAGTCGCTCTGCCCTGAGATCTCGAGGAGGGACTGGCCCATGAAAAAGACCATTCCGGGGTCCTCGGGAGGACCGAACTCGCGATAGATGGCGAGGCCGAGCAGGTCCCGATAGAAGCGCCGGCTGGATGCCGGGTCGGAAGGCCGGATGATTATCCGGGAGCTCAGGACGTCCAAGGCCCTATTTGGTCCCTTCCTCGGGACCGCCCAAGCATTTCACCAAGAAGGCCTCGAGCGCTTCGTGGTTGTCCAGGACCCGGAACTCCCCTGACTCTGAGTGCGAGATCTTCAGCGCAGGGCAAAATACATCTGCGTCCCGGCAGAAGAAATGGGGCGACCCCCTTACCCCTCGGCGCTGCCCTGCGTGCCACTCTGCTAGTACCGCAGCGGCGTGCTCCTCGGTGGCGCCAGCAATTTCGTATCTCTTCGCCAGTTCGGCGAGCACGCCGGCATCCCCGATGTCGAGGCCCTCTTCGAACAATGCATTGCGCAGGCCGAGGCTGAGTTCCTCCCCCTTTTCCAGTCCAATCTCATAGGCCGCCTCCACCAGCGCAAGCGCTGCCAGGGTGCTGGAGGGGTAGTGGTTGGGGTCAAAGCCAACGAAGCTGGAGGGGGCGACCTGGCTGCGAATGTCTGCGACCTCATGAGTCACCAGGTCTGGCGCGATTGGATGCCCGTTCACCAACTCCAAAGGCCAGGGGCGGACGCGAATGCGACTATCGGTGCGGCCCATCACCCTTCTGGCCTCCATTACCTTGCGAAGGCTCACGTGGGTGAAGGGGCAGCCGATGTCGCCGTAGAGTTCGATGACGGCCATTGCCCTAAAAACAAGA